>JBKPNX010000099.1:0-6498 GCA_046732855.1 Pseudomonadota bacterium | reverse complement strand
CTACTACTTCGAGCGGATCCTTAGGGGAGCATGTGGCAATCCCGACTTCGCTCTGCCCTATTGGGACTGGACCACAAACCGCCGGTTGCCACCTCCGTTCCGCGATCCGACGATCGGGCAACCCGAACTCGTCGCACGACGCCACGCGAGCCGCCGGTATCAACAATGGCGACCCGATGCCGGCTTCAGCCGTCGACGAGTCGCCCGATCTGGCCCAGAACAACTACTTCAACTTCCAGACCGGGCTCGAGGGCACGCCGCACGGGACGGTCCACACCACGATCGGCGGCGACATGAGTACCTTCGAGGGTGCCGGTCAGGACCCGATCTTCTGGCTGCACACTGCAACATCGACCGGTTGTGGGAGGTTTGGCTGTACCCGGCAGCGGCCATAGCAATCCGACCGGCGACCCCGTTTGGCTCAGCCAGAGCTACACTTTCGCGAACGAGACCGGAACCCTAGTAAATCATCAGGGATCCAATATTCTCGATACCCAGACCCAGCTGGGTTATGTTTACGAGCACACTTGCACGCCGGTTTTCCCGGTCGTCGCCCTCGGGACGTTGGTGGCGTCGCTCCAGCAGCGGCAATTACTCTCCGAGCTCCTGATTGCGAAAGAGGTGAAGCTGTCGGCGGAGTCGGCGCGTATAACACTTCGGCAGGAGGATGCGGCCGGGCGAGACCAGCTGGCCAGATCGCTGTCTCTGCTGGCCGAGCCCGATGAGGACATCCGCAGCCTGCTGGTCTTCGAGGGCATCAGGACCGAGGCACCTGCCCAGGGCTATCTCGAGGTCTATATCGGACTGCCGGAGGGGACCGAGCCGAATTTCGAGAGCCCTTACTATGCCGGGAATGTTGATTTCTTCGGCGCCGACGCGGGGTCGCGCCGATCGATGCAGTTCCGCGGGGACCAGCATACCGGGCACGGGCTGACCCGTGAAATCGATGTGACCGAGACGCTACGACGGCTCTACGGACGCGGCGAGCTCGGCGAGGCGGGACTCTCGGTTACGCTGGTCCCGGCCGGGATGGCGCGAGAAGGCCGCCCATTTCGAATGGACGAAGCGGCCAGCCCTGTTATCGACTCAATCACCTTATCGATCATCAAAGAGCCCCTCTGACCGTCTGGCAAGCCGGTCGAGAATATCCGCATCCTGAGGACGGCGGGCGATGCCAGGGGAACCTGCCCGCCGGCCTCGAAGACCGCGACCGCCTACCTCCTGGCCGCAGTTGACACGTCCAGTCCGACATAGCGTTCCATCGCAAACCTCCTCGGCCCGAGGCCGTCACATGATCGGTCTCATCCGTTCCCGGACAGCGGGAATCCAAAAGCCGGGCTCAGGCGCAAGCCCGGAGTTACGCCATGTGTGAAAACACTCAGGCGGAAGGATGCACGGTCTACAGCGCGACGGGTGCACGGCAACGCGCTTGAGAAGAGCAGTTTCGTCGTTTCTCGGTTGGACCGACGCCCGGATACTCGCCGCTGTGCCGCAGCAGGCCGCTCAATGCCTTGGAACGCGCGTGATGGCGCCCCTCCTATCCCCCGATTGCAGCAACCAGTGGCTTGATGCCGATGATGTTCATGACGCGGGTGAGATTGTAGGCGAGGACGTGCAGGGCCATCTCGCCAGAGACACGCGGCAGCGTCTTCATCAAGAAGTGCGTTGCACCCATACGTGCCTTGATCGTGCCGAAGGGGTGCTCCACCGTCTCGCGCCGCTGGCGCATGGCCTCCGAGTTCTGATCGAGCCGCCGCTGCACGGCTTCGAGCACATGCTCGTGCTCCCAGCAGGTGATCCGACGCTCTTTGGCCGGCGTGCAACGGCTCTTGATCGCACAGGTCTGGCAGGCGGTCGTCCAGTAGCGACGTAGCGTCAGACCGTTCTCTACATTCGTGTAATAGTATCTCAACTTCTCGCCGGCCGGGCAGCGATAGACGTCCTCTTCCGGCTTATAGACGAAGTCCTGCTTGCCGAAGCGCCCTTCGGCCTTCGCGCCGGAGGTCATCGGCTTCGGCAGCGTGATCGCGATCCCCGCCTGCTCGCAGGCCAGGATCTTCGAGCCGCCCGCGCCGAAGGCCGAGGAGCGGAGGCCGTACTATTTTTTATCCCACATGCCGCAACCGTGTTCTGTCCAACTCTAAGCTACTAGAGGCGCAGGGGGTCTATCGAGCCTCGTGGCTTACCGGCGTGTCGACACTCGAATCTTAAGGCCGCTTGCCCCGGAGGCGTAAGCTGTGCACTAGGTGGACTTTGTCGCTGACTTGGCTTTTCCATCTGCCGCCACGATGACACCTTCACTGGCGCCGGGAGGCATGTAATATCCAGCAACAAACGTGCCGACCGACGTAAAGATTGCCGTGAATGCCGACGTAACCTGAGGTGGAAGATCAATATTATATCTATGCAGCGCAGATGAAAGTATCCATGTGAGTATCACAGCGATCGCCGAGCCAACCGCCGCTCCTCCAGTTGCAGCTACAACCTTGTTTTTTGGCGTCGCGGTTTGCCTAAGGTTTGCTTGATTGGCGGGCAGATCCTCTGGCATTTCCGTCCCTCATCATGAGGTGTGAGTATGATGACCTCGCCTCGCAGTGTCCCAGTTATTCGCAGTCGAGTCCCAGAATCAACCAAACTTGGCTAACAGAGCTAACGCTTCGTCGGCTACCGCGACGACCTCGGTCGGTTGCTCGATCCCTGACTTGATGTCACGCATCTCTTGTACAGCGGCGCGATCTGCATAGTAAACACGGACAACTTCCTGCTGATATCCCTGACTTTCGGATCGTTGTCGATCGCTTCCATGTGAAGATCCATGAAGCGACGGAGTTGGCCGCCCACCTTCTTCGCGTTGATTCGATAGCTCATCGAATTCTTAACCAGTCGCGATTTGCATCTGCTGACGAAGGTTCGTCATCGCATCACCGAGTTGTTTTTCGATCATCGCCAATTGTGAAGTCGTCGCAGCCATGGAGATACCGCCCGCTCGCTGGAGTGTCAACGGCGGAGAGAAAATGCATCGCCGTGGCGGAGCAAGAATGCATCAGTGAGCGTAAGGAGAAGGGCCCCCGCGGGGGCCCTTCTGATTGGATGATCAGCCCGCGCTGCTGTTGGCTGGGGCGTCGGACCTGCGTGATCGCCGCTAGTATAGCTGTGCGGTAATCGCTTGAACCGACATCCCCCATATGCTGGTTGCTGAAGGCTGAGCTTGGGCCTCTCGGACGGAGAAAGCAAGCTTTCGGCATCGAGACTTGGCATTGAAAAGGGGTGCAGCATCGAGAGGAAGCCACACCGGGTTCGTGAGCGCCGGTCGTGGGCCCTTGGAGCGGTTCCCGGTCGATCATGGACGCGCCTCGCCCTGCTGGGCCTGCCATCTTTGCTCTCCGTGCTCATGCTGCGAACGGCGGCAGCTGTGGTTTGAGCCCATTGATCCGGCGCGGGATGTCGGCGAACAGCGCTCGTGGCACCGTTACCTCAGCCAGCTGGAACACCACGTAGCGGCCGTGGCGCACGATCCTGGCGCCGATCTTCCTCCGGCAGCGCCAGAATGCATTCGAAGTTGGCGAGGTTGTAGGCGAGCGCGTGGAGCTGGAGCTGCACTCAGAGGTTTGCTACGAGCAACGGGGCGCGATCGTGGGGTACGCGACGGGTGAAGCCAAAGAACCTCCTGTGAGACCCAGCTTAGATCGTCCCATCCCGGCACAAGTTGATGTTCTAGCGACGCGATCGCCCGATTTTGAAGCGACATGATGTTGCTTCGATGACGTCACTCGCGTATGTTGTCTTCTCGATCGTCGGATGACGAACAGTCCCTGGGATGGACCTCTTCATGCGCGACGCAACCTCACAATCTCCAGGCGCCCAAGTCCAAGCAAAGTGCCGTCGCGGCACGCGTTCTGATTTGACGCGGCGCCTGCTGGAATTTCTGACAGCCTGGTCCGACGTAGGTGACGGTCAATATCGCAGCCGATTCTCCAAGAAACCCACGCGGGGCTGGTGCGCTGCCTGCAAGACGGTCTTCGATCCGGACCTCCACCCGCGTGGGCGGTGACCACACCATGATCGTCGGGTCCCAGGCTACGTGCCGTCCGTTTTCGGGATGGTCGGTCGGGATCCGATACGCCCGGACATCGATTCGCTCGACGGTGACGTCACGCAGATCGTCGTGACCTCGCCGGGTGAGCGTCCGGCGGGGCGCCCCGGCGCCGGCCAGCGCAATCAGTCACAGCGAGGGCAGAAGGCCCTGCATGCTCTGCTTGAGCGACTGCCAGATGATGCCGGCCGCGTCGGGATCGCCCTTGAGCAGGGCCTGCGTATACTTTCTTCGCCTGCTGATAGCTGATGTGGGGCGGCAGCGGCGGCACATTGGGATCCGTCTTGATGTCGAGCACGCACGGGCGATCGGCAGCGAACGCCTGGTCCCATGCCGGGCCAACCTCGTCGGGATGCTCGACGCGCAAGCCCTTGAGCCCGATCATCTCGGCGAGCGCGGCATAAGGAAAATCCATGAGATTCTGCGAGGTCTCCCACTTCGGATCGCCGGCTACAGCCCGCTGCTCCCAGGTGACCTGGTTCAGGTCCTGGTTGTTGAGCACCATCACGACCAGGCGCGGGTCGCTCCAGCGCTCCGAGTATTTGGCGGCGGTGATCAGGCAGTTGTTGCCGAGCATCTGCATGGCGCCGTCGCCGACTAAAGCGATCGCGACCCGGTCCGGGAAGTTGAACTTAGCCGCCAGCGCATACGGCACGCCCGGGCACATCGTGGCGAGCGTGCCGGAAAGCGTCGCCTTCATGCCGCGCCGGATCTTCATGTTGCGCGCGAACCAGTTCGCCACGCTGCCCGAATCGGCGGTGATGATGCAGTTGTCCGGCAGGCGTGGCGACAGTTCCCAGAGCACGCGCTCGGGGTTGATCGGGTCGGCGCTGCTCATCGAGCGCTCTTCGATCACCTCCCACCAGTCGCGGATGCTCTCCTCGAGCTTCTCCCGCCAGGAGCGGTCCTCCTTGCGTCGGAGCAGCGGGGCCAGCGCACGAAGCGTCTCGGCGCTGTCGCCCTCCAGATGGACCTCCATCGGATAGCGGATGCCCAGCATCTTGCCGTCGATGTCGATCTGTACGCCGCGCGCCTGACCCTCCTCCGGGAGGAATTCCGAGTAGGGGAAGTTCGAGCCGACCATGAGCAGGGTATCGCACCCCATCATCAGCTCGTAGCTCGGGCGCGTGCCGAGTAGGCCGATTTGCCCGGTGACGAACGGCAGGTCATCCGGCACCACAGCGCGGCGAGCAGCGCCTTGGCCACGCCGGCACCGAGTATCTCCGCGACCTGGATGACCTCATCGGTCGCGTTGAGCGCGCCCGCACCAACCAGCATGGCGACCCGCTCGCCCGCATTCAGCACCTCGGCCGCGCGCCTTAGATCGACTTCCTTGGGCACCACCTTGGGCGGCGCATAGCCGACGCTGGAATAGATGCTGCCATGCGCGCGCGGCGGTGATGGCACCGCGTCCAGCTCCTGCACATCGTTCGGCACGATAATGCAGGTCACCGTCCGCTCGGCCAGGGCGATGCGCATTGCGCGATCGATCAGATGGCGCATCTGCTCGGGCGCCGAGCACACGTGGACGTACTCGCTGGCCACGTCCTTGAATAGCGAGAGCAGGTCGACTTCCTGCTGATAGTGGCCGCCGAGCGCGGCGCGCCTCTGCTGGCCGACGATCGCAACCACCGGTGCGTGGTCGAGCTTGGCGTCGTAGAGCCCGTTCAGGAGATGGATAGCGCCGGGGCCGGAGGTCGCCATGCATACGCCCGGCTGGCCGGTGAACTTGCCATGCGCGCAGGCCATGAACGCCGCGACTTCCTCGTGCGGCACCTGGATGAACTCGAACCGATCCTCCGCCCGGGCAAGGGCGCCGAGGATGCCGTTGATGCCATCACAGCACGCGGTAGTCGATCTCGGCCGTGGTGACGTTGCCGGCCGGGTCGACCGTTTCGACCGGCACCAAGTCGAATTCGTACCTTACTCGCGCGACCGCGCCAAATGGGTCGACCGCCCGCCGCGTCAGGTGGAAGTGGCCGCTGGCCTCCGCCCGCTCCTGCGCTGGGGTGTCGGCGTCTCCGGCCGAGAGGAAGACGCGGCCGGTAGGCGCCCACCAGCCGCGGTGACCGGGCAACTGGACGTAGCCCCCCTCGATGAGCTCGTCGCCGGTTACCCGGCCGCCGAATATCCGCGTCACCAGCCCGGGCGTGACCGCCAGCTGCCAGGATTCGCCCGTAAGACCCTCGATGCGGGGGCGGTAGCGGCGGACGCGATAGCCGTCCAGGTCGTCTTCGTGGACAACTAGGCGGCCGGCCGGGTCGCTCCGGTCCATCGTTGAGGGCGAATGCCACGAGAACGAGATCCGCAAGGACTACACGCCGAGCGAGCGGGTTGCGATTGAGCGAACGATCAACGCCGAGATCGAGCGACGGCAGGGAGCGAGGACCGACCTCGGGCAAGAC
>JBKPNX010000098.1:0-22149 GCA_046732855.1 Pseudomonadota bacterium | reverse complement strand
GGGCGTGGTGCGCATCGACGGCGGCGCGGCGCGGGCGCTGCGCCGCGGCAGCAGCCTGCTGCCCGCCGGCGTGCTCGCGGTCGAAGGCGCGTTCGGCCGGGGCGACGCCGTGATCGTGCGCGATCCAGACGGCAGCGACATCGCCAAGGGCCTGTGCGCCTACGACGCCGAGGACGCGCGCCGGATCTGCGGGTGCAAAACCGAGCAGATCGCGGCGCTGCTCGGTTATCGCGGCCACGACGAGCTGATCCATCGCGACGATCTGGTCTTGCTCTGAAGCGGAAGAGCGCCCGCAGCCTGAATAGTCCCTTGCGCCGCTAACGCAATGCCACGCATCGACAATCAGTGTTCCATTCTGTCGAGACAAGATCCGTTGCTCAAGGATTAACAAACCGGAGTTGAAGACAAGCTGGTCAACGTGGCCGAACAAGATTATTGCATTTTAGCGCAATTTTACCGACACTGACCTGGGCGGTCCGGAATGCAACGAATACCTGAAACTCTTCAGCTTATGCTCGTTGACGAGCGCAGCTCGATTCGGAACCGGATGGCGATGTTGGCCTCACTCGTGATCCTGGCCACCATGGTTGTGGGCCTCTGCCTGATGTCGCTCAGTGATCAAATCTATCGTAACCAGGACCGACGTGTCCTGATCGCCGAGTGTGCATCCAGCAGCGGTGAGCTGAGTTGACCCGCTCGCGGCCCGGGGCCCGGCAATGAGAGCCGCCGTCTTCGTGCACGCGGCCGCGGTGCTTGCCGCGGTCTCGCTTTTTGCCTTACCCGGCCAGGCGCAGACCTTCGCCTGCGCTGCGCCTGCGGTTGGGCAGCTGAGCGTCCAGGGCAACGTCCAGTGCGAGTGCCGGTGGTTCGCGGCGAGCCGGCTGCGCGGCACGCCTGCAGGCCACCGCTGGGATTGCGGCATCCTGCGGGCGCGCACCAATGACGAGGTGCCGGCGACCTCGAATCCTTATCCGTACCCGCTGCCGGAGGCGCTGTCGATCGAGCGCCCGCTGGTTCTCCCGGAACGGGACCAAGGCGGCGGCCTGCGGCGTCACCCGCTCGGCCCGCAGGCCGGCTGACGGGCCGCGACGCGCTTTTCCCGCTAGCTCTGGTCGGACAGGTGCTGCCTCAAGAAATCGATCGTGCGCGACCAGGCGAGCCGGGCCGCCTCCGGATCATAGCGCGCCGCCGATGTGTCATTGTGGAAGGCGTGGTTCACGCCCTCGTATATGTAGATGGTGTAGTTCACGCCGGCATCCTTGAGCGCCTGCTCGTACTCAGGGATGCCGGCGTTGATGCGCTCGTCCAGCCCGGCATAGTGCAGTAGCAAGGGACCCCGAATTTTTGCCACGTCGCTGCTTGCCGGCTGCCGGCCGTAAAACGGCACCACGGCGTCGACCTCGCCTGAGTTGACCGCGATCTGGTTGGCCAAGGCGCCGCCCCAGCAAAAGCCGACCACGCCCACCTTTGCCGTCGTCGCGTCGTTGCGTTTGAGGAAATCGACCGCGGCCAGCGCGTTATGGATGGTCTGCTGCTGGTCGAGCTGGCCGATCAGCGCGCGCGCCTGATCCTCATCCGCGGGCGTACCGCCCTTGGGCGAGAGGAAGTCCGGGGCGAGCGCGACGAAGCCCTCGAGCGCCACACGCCGCGCGACGTCCTCGATATGCGGATTGAGGCCGCGGTTCTCGTGGATCACGATCACGCCCGGGAGCGGGGCCTGGGCATCGGCCGGGCGAACCAGATACGCCTGCACCTCGCCGGTAGCACCCTGGAACGTGATCTGTTCGGCGCGGACGCGCGCATCGTCGGGCGGCACGATCGCCGCCTGGGCATAGTTCGCCTGGAGCACGGGGAGCAGTGCCGCGGCCGCGGCGGTGCCGCCGGCGATGGTGGCGAGGCGGTCCATGAAGATGCGGCGATCGAGCCGCTCATGGGTGTAGGCGTCGTACAGGTCGATGATGTCCTGACGCATGACGTCTCCCTCGGGTGCGTGGCGGTCTGAGTGCGCCGCCATGCCATGACGAGCATGAGCGGCGCCACGGCGCTCGTTCGATGCTCAGGGCGCAGAAGCGGTCGCGCAAGCCTCGCAACGATCAAAACGCCGTGCGACCCGCGCCATCAAAGCCCAGCCGCCGCCGGCACCTTCGGTCAGGGGCCGGAGGCGCCGCAGGCAGCACGGCGTCTATTCCTGGTCCTCGCCCCGCTCGCGGTCGCCGTCGTCCCCATGATCGCCATCGCGACCGCCGTGAGGGCGCACCTCGTCCATAGTGAGCTCGCCGTCGCCATTCCGGTCGAACCGCACGATCACGCGATCGAATGGCTCGGTGAACTCCTCAACCGTGACCAGACCGTCGCCGTCGTCGTCGTGCTCCTGGAACCGGTCGACCATGCGTTCGCGCATCGCGGCCATCCACAGCGCCTGGTATTCATCGAGCGTGAGCTTGCCGTCGCCGTCCTTATCGAACTCGGCAAGACGGCTCTGGCGCACCTGGTCGATCTCGGCCTGGGTGAGGCGGCCATCCTGATTGGTGTCGTACTGCTCGAACAGGAAAACGGCCCCGCCGTGACCACCCCAGCCATGGTGGCGCCAGCCGTCGGCGTAGCTCGCCCCTGCGAGCAGGGCGGCGCCGAGCGCCAAGGTGCCGCCCGCCAGCAACAATCTCCCGGTCGTGGTCACGTCCGTACCCCTCGTATCTGTTTCCGGCGGGCCGCATTCGAGCACGCAAACCTGACGCAAGTTCGTCAAGGCCGACCGGAGAATGTCAGCATCTGTGGCGGGGCGCCGCCCTGACACAGTCTGTTACAACTTTGCCCCAAGCCCGGCGGCTGACCGGTGAGCATCGCGTACCGATGCGTCTTTCGCGCTGCCGCCTACTCCGGCCACGAATCGGAGGTGATCTGGTGGAGGCTGTAAGGACAGCTTTCGGGGAGCGCGTCGGCGGCGCCATGCTCGCCATGATCGCGCAGCGTACCCTCGGCCAAACCACGCGCGTCCGCATAGAGCGCGTCCAGTTCGCTTTCCGCTTCGAGGCGCAAAGTCGGGGTCAGGATGTCTCGCAGCCTGACACGCTGGGTTCGGACAGTGGCACGCCAGCCGGCGCGGGGCTCAGTTGCCGGCGAGTGCTCTAGCTTGAGCAGATGCTCGACGATGGTCCGGAACCGGTTGCGCACGGCGCGCTTCAAAGCGCCGCCCACGTCCTCGATCTCCTTGACCATGTGTTCGAGGTCTAGCTCCGCGAAGCGCCCCGCGCGCAGCAGTTCCGCCTGAGCCCTCGACCAGGCGTAGACGTCCTGCTCGTAGAGATTGTCAGGCCGCGTCTCGATCCGGGTCGCCATACCAGGGCTCCCTGCAATGCCGTCGGGGTGCAGTCTAGCACGGAAGCGCCACGACGCGTGAAGCGGGCCAGACGGCGAGCCGGACAAGTGCACCAGCAAGTCTCGCCCTCGAAGCCCTCCGGGCCGACGCTATTCCGCCGGCATCTGCCGCGCCGCCAGTTGCCGCTGGAGCTCCTGCTCCACCGCGTTGATCGGCCGGGTGTAGCGGGCGAGCAGGTCGTACAGCACCGGCGTGACGAACAGGGTGAGCAAGGACGCGATGCCGAGTCCACCGACGATCACGATGCCGATCGCGGCGCGGCTCTCCGATCCCGCCCCGGTGGCGATCACGAGCGGCACGGCGCCCAGCACGGTCGCAACCACGGTCATCACGATCGGGCGCAGGCGCAGCACGGACGCTTCGAGCACCGCGGCGCGGATGGAGCGGCCCTCATCGCGCAGCTGGTTGGCGAACTCGACGATCAGGATGCCATTCTTGGCCATCAACCCGACCAGCAGAATGATCCCGATCTGACTGTACACGTTGAGCGAATTGCCGGTGAGCCACAACGACAGCAGCGCGCCCGAGACGGCGAGCGGCACCGAGAGCATGATGATGAGAGGATGAAGGAAGCTCTCGAACTGGGCCGCCAGCACCAGGAACACGATCAGTAGCGCCAGGCCGAAGGTGACCGCGACGCCGCCCGAGGTCTCCAGAAATTGCTGGGTCTGCCCGGCGTAGCCGAGCTTGGCCTCGGCCGGCAGGACATCCGCCGCCACCTCCTGCATGAACCGGATCGCCGAGCCGAGATCATAGCCTTCGGCGAGCGCTGCCTGAATGGTGATCGAGGGCAGCCGGTCGAAGCGTCTGAGCTCGGGCGCGGCCGCCCCTTCATTCAGATGCCCGAGCGCGGCGAGCGGCACGAGCTCGTCGCTGCCGCCCGAGCGCACGAAGATGTTGGCGAGATCGGTCGGCGTCCGCCGGTCATCGGCGCGCGCCTGCACGATCACCGGGTATTCGCGGCCGCGGTCCACGTACGAGGTGATCTCGCGCGAGGCGAGCATGGTCTGCAGCGTTCGAGCGATGGTCTCGACCCCGATGCCCAGATCGTCCGCCTTGGCGCGGTCGATGACCACATCCAACTGCGGCTGGTTCTGCTCGAAGTCGGTTTCGATGTTGAGCAGCCCGGGGTTGGCTTCCGCCCGGCGCACGATCGCATCGCTCCACGCCTTGATGCTCGCATAGTCGGGGCCGCTGACCACGATCTGCAGCGGCGTACGGCTGCCACGCAGGCCAAGCCCCGCCGGGCTGGTCGGAAAGGCGCGCACGCCAGGCAGCGCCGACAGCTCCGGTATGAGCGAGCGGGTGATTTCCTGCTGGCCACGCGTGCGCTGTTCCCAGGGAACCAGGCGTACCACCACGAAGCCCAGATGCGCCTGGCCGTTGCGGCCGGAATTCGCGAAAATCGCCGCCGCTTCGCCATTGTCGTAAAGGGGCTGCAAGATCGCCTCCACCTGGCGCACGTGCGCATCGGTGTAGCCGACGGTCGATCCCTGGGGCGCGGTGATTGGGATGAAGAAAACGCCGCGGTCTTCGCTGGGTGTCAGCTCCTGAGGCAGCGCGCGATAGAGCATGCTTGAGGCGGCGCTGATCAACAGCGCGATGAGCAGGACCAGCAATGGCGCGTTCAGGCTGCGCTCGAGCAGCCAGCGGTAGCCGTGCGTCGCGGCGCGCAGGCCGCGCTCGACCAGACGCGCCACGCGGCCGCGTCCGGCAGCGTCGCTGAGCAGCTTGGTGCACAGGGCGGGACACAGGGTGAGCGAGACCAGCATCGAGATCGCGACCGCGGCGCCGAGGACGAAGCCGAACTCGGTGAACAGCAGGCCCATCTGGCCCTGTAGGAACGAGATCGGCACGAATACCGCGATCAGCGTGAGCGAGGTCGCGATCACCGCGAAGGTGACCTGGCGCGTGCCGAGCACGCCCGCGACCAGCGGCGATTCGCCGAGCTCGATGCGCCGCTGCACGTTCTCGAGCACGACGATCGCATCGTCCACCACGATGCCGATCGCCAAGATGAGCGCGAGCAGAGTGAGCACGTTGATCGAGAAGCCGAGCGCGTAGATGCCGATGAAGGCGCCGATCACGGCTACGGGGATGGCGACCGCCGGTACCATGGTCGCCCGCGCCGACGCGAGGAACGCGAAGATCACCAGGACCACGAGCACCACCGCGATGCCGAGGGCGCGGACCACCTCCCGGATCGACTCGTTGATGAACACCGCGTCGTCGGAGCCGATCGAGATCTCCATGCCGACTGGCAGATTGGGTCTGATCAGATCGATCTGTTCGCGTACCCGGTTGGAAATCGCGATCGTGTTGGCCTGCGACTGGCGCAGCACGCCGAGGCCGACCGCCTCGCGGCCATGGGAGCGCACAATGCTCTCGTCATCCTCCACGCCGCGTTCGATCCGGGCGATGTCGGCCAGCCGGATCGGATAGTCGTCGATCCGCTCGATCATGATGTTTTCGAACTGTTCGACGCTGGCGAGCCGGCTCTGCGCGCGCACGGTGAACTGGCGCGTGGTCGACTTGAGCTCGCCGGCCGGCAGCTCGACGTTGTTGCGCCGGAGCGCCTGCTCGACGTCATCGACCGTGAGATTGCGCGCCGCCATCGCCCGCCGGTCGAGCCAGGTCCGGATGGCATAGCGCCGCTCGCCGAAGATCCGGACCTGAGCGATGCCCTCGAGCGTCGACAGCCGGTCGAGCACGAAGCGCTCGACGTAATCCGTGATCTCGGCCGCGCTCATCCGATCGCTGGTGACCGCGATGCGCATCACCGGATCGGAGTCGCTGTCGCTCTTGGCGACCTGCGGCTCGTCGACATCGTCGGGCAGGTCGGGGCGGGCCCGCGCCACCGCGTCACGCACGTCGTTGGCCGCCTCGTCGATGTTCCGCCCGGGCTCGAATTCGACCACCGTGCGGCCGCGGCCGCGCTGGCTCGTGGAGAAGATGCTCTTGACCCCGGCGATGCCGGCGACCGCGCTTTCGATCACTTCGGTGACGTCGGTATCGACGATCTCGGGCGAGGCGCCGAGATAGGTGGTGGTCACGCCGACGATCGCGGAATCCACGTCCGGCAGCTCGCGGATCGGCAGACGCAGCAGCGAGGCGATGCCGAGCACGATGATCAGCAGGCTGAGCACCGCGGCGAACACCGGACGCTTGATGCAGAAATCCGAGATCATGCGCCCGCGTCCTGCCCCTGCCCGGGCGCCGCGTCCGCCGGCTGTTTCGCCACCCGCACCGCGTCTCCGTCGCGCAGGCGCTGCACGCCTTCGCGCACCACCGGTTCGAACGGCTCGAGGCCCTGGAGCACCTCGACCTTGCCCGCCTGGCGCTGACCGAGGCGGACCGGCCGGCGCTCAGCCCGGCCGTCTTGGACCGCGAACACGAACGTCTGGTCGCTCTCCGCGATCACGGCCTCTTCGGGGATCAGCACCGCGGGCCGCTCCTGGAGCACGACCTCGACGTGCATGAACATGCCGGCCGGCAGCGCAAGATCTGGGTTGGGCAACAGAGCGCGGACGCGAAAGGCGCGCGATATCTGGCCGATCCGGGTATCGATCGTGGCGATTTCGCCGCTGAAGGTGCGCCCCGGGAACGCAGTGCTCGTGGCGACTGCAGGCTGGCCCGGGCGGACCTGCCCGAAGAGGAGCTCGGGCACACTGAACTCGATCTCGACCTGGGACAGATCATCGAACGTGGTCAGGACGGTATCGTCATCGACCCGGGCGCCAAGATCGACCCGGCGCATGCCGGTCATGCCCGTGAACGGCGCTTTGACCGTGCGATCGGCCAACCGCTTGCGGGCGGCATCGACGCGCGCGCTGGCGCCGGTATAAGCCGCCTGGAGCTCGTCCACGGTCGCCTGCGCGACAGTGTTGTTGGACCGCAGCTTCTTGGCCCGGTCCAGCGCCAGCTCGGCCTCGCGCAGCGACGCCTCCGCCTCGGCGACCGCAGCCCGCTCCGACTCGTCGTCGAGACGCACCAGCACCGCGCCCTGCTCGACGAGCTCGCCCGGGCGGAACGCGATCTCCGCGATCCGGCCGGACGTGAGCGGGACAATGTCCACGGCCTGGCGGGCGAGCGTGGTGCCGACCGCCTCGATGCGCTCGCGCAGCGTACCGGCTTCGGCGAGAGCGATCTGCACCGGCACCGCGTCCGGCCCGCGTTCGACCGCCGCCTCGGCTTCGCCGTCCGCCTGGCTGCGATGATAGACGAACCCGCCGGCCGCGACGGCGACCATGAGGATCGCAGCGATCGAGACCTGGGTGCCTAGGCGCACCGCGTCACTCCTCGGCACGGCCATCGTGCGCCGCCGCGATCACGGGCGGCCGCCCGGCGGGATCGGGTACGCCGACCGCGGTCATCGCGGCGCCGGACCCCAGCATTTCCGGCGAACTCAGATGCGCATGCAGCGGAGCGGTGCATAGTCGGAGCCTCGCGCCCGCAGCCGGACGGGCGCTGCACAGTACTCGAAATCCGCAACGCTCGCCACGGCGCGGCCGATCACGACAGGAAGGCTCCGCCCGGTTTCTCTGAACAGGGCCCGCCGGCAGGCGCAGCATCGCCGAGGGCAACGGGACAAGATTGCCTCCGCATGGACTTCTCCCTCGTGCTGCCGACAGCCCGAGTCTAACCGCGCGGACCTGGCAAGGTTCGCAACCTCGGGCCGGAAGTGTCAGGAAGCGTGGCGGCGCCCCGCGCCGACACAGTTTGTTACAAACTGCCCGCGCCACATATCAGCGGCTGCGTGCTATTTGGCGCAGACAAGACGCATGGCCAGTCGATGGAGCCCCGCGCCCATATCCTGGTGATCGACGATCACCGCGAGATCCGTGATCTCCTGGCGAAGTATCTCGCCAAACATGGCTTTCGGGTCAGCGCGGCGGAGAGCGCCGCCAGGGCGCGGCGGCTGCTCGAGGCGAGCGGGGTCGATCTGGTCGTGCTCGACATCATGATGCCCGGCGAGGACGGCTTGTCCTTGTGCCGGCATCTGCGGGCGAACACCCAGCTGCCGGTGATCATGCTGACCGCGATGGCCGAGGATACCGATCGCGTGATCGGCCTGGAGATGGGCGCCGACGACTACGTGATCAAACCCTTCAGCCCGCGCGAGCTGGTCGCGCGCATCAAGGCGGTGCTGCGGCGCGCCAACAGCATGCCCCGGCAACGGGTGCGGCTGGAGAGCGGGAAGATCCGGTTCGATCGCTGGACCCTGGATGCGGCGCAACGCGAGCTGATCAATGCGGACGGCGTGGCGGTGCCACTCAGCACGGTCGAATTCCTGCTGCTCGACGCGTTCCTCAACCATCCGCGCATGGTGCTGAGCCGCGACCAGCTGCTCGACCTGACCCGCGGGCGCGCCGCCAACGTGTTCGACCGCAGCGTCGACAACCAGGTCAGTCGGCTGCGGCGCAAGATCGAGCGCGATCCCAGGAAGCCAACGCTGATCAAGACCCACTGGGGCGGCGGCTACAGTTTCGCCGCCGACGTCGAACGGACATGAGACGGCTGCGGCGGCTGCTGCGGGCGCTCTGGCCGCGGCGCCTGGCCGCGCAGCTGGTCGCTCTACTGCTGTCCGCCCTGGTGGTGTCCCAGGCGGTCAGCCTGATCATCCTGCTCGACGAGCGCCGGCTCGCGCTGCGCGCCGCCGAACGCGCCCAGGTCCTGGCGCGCACGGCCTCGATCGTCCGTCTGGTGGAGGCGACGCCGCCGACCCTGCACCCCCAGATTCTCGGCACCGCGAGCTCGCCCCGCCTGCGCTTCTCGGTCGATGACGACCACGCCGTGGATGCAACGGTCGGGGCTTACCGCCACAATCCCTTGCAGGAGCGCCTCGCCGAGCTGCTTGGCGGCGGTGCCCGGCAGGTGCTGGTCGAGTTGAGCGACCCGACGCCCGAAATGTGGGGCTGGTTCGAGCGGGCGCGCGGCGCCGACGATCAAGTGGGGCCGGAGCGGGTCCAGGACGGCGCCGCCGTCCGCCCGGCCGCGGCCGACCACTGGCAGCGCGGGCGCCACCACGCCTGGCGTCACATGAGCCTGAGCGCCTCGGTGCAGCTGGCCGACGGACGCTGGCTGAACGTGGAGACGCGCTTTCCGCGGGTCTCGGCCGCTGCCGCGGTACCGTCGCTGATCAGCACGGGCGTGATGGCGGTGGCGATCAGCGTGATCGTCGTGCTGATGATCCGGCGCCTGACGCGCCCGATGGCCGACCTGGCGTTGGCGGCGGAGCGGCTCGGGCGCGGCGAGACGGTGCCGCCGGTGCCGGAGCGCGGGCCCGAAGACGTGCGCCAGACCACGCGCGCGTTCAATCGCATGCACGGCCGCCTCCAGCGCTTCGTGCAGGACCGCACCCGCATGCTCGCGGCGATCTCGCACGATCTGCGCACGCCGCTCACCTCGCTGCGCCTGCGCGCCGAGTTCGTGGACGACGACGACACGCGCACCAAGATTCTGGAGACGCTGGACGAGATGGAGCGCATGACCGAGGCCACGCTCGCCTTTGCCCGCGAGGAGGCACGTCGGGAGGACACCCGCACGGTCGATCTCGCCGCGCTGGTCGAGAGCCTGTGCGAGGATCTGCGCGACCTCGACATGGAGGTCACCTACAGCGGGCCGCAGAGCCTCCTTTACCCGTGCCGCTCGGTCAGCCTGAAGCGCGCGCTGCGCAATCTGATCGAAAACGCCGTGACGTACGGCCGACGGGCGCTGGTCACGCTGGCGCCGGCTGATCAGGGCGTGCAGATCACGATCGACGACGACGGTCCGGGCATTGCCGAGGCCGACTTTGAGCGCGCGTTCGCGCCATTCGTACGGCTCGAGGAATCGCGCAGCCAGGAGACCGGTGGCATCGGCCTGGGCATGGCGATCGCGCGCTCGATCGTGCGCGGCCACGGCGGCGACATCATGCTCGCCAATCGCGAGGGCGGCGGGCTGCGCGTCACGCTGCACCTGCCCAGAGCCGGGCCGGCGTGATCGGGAAGGAATGAGGGGGCATCGTTCATCAGGAGGGAGCAGGTCCATGACGGCTTATGGCTTCATCAGACGCGCCGCGGCGGCGCTGGTCCTGACGCTGGCGCTCGGCGCGCCGGCGGCGCTCGCGCACCATGGCTGGTCGGGCTACGGCGACGACGACTTTGTCCTGACCGGCGTCATCGAGGAGATCAGCCTCGGCAATCCCCACGGACACCTGATGGTGCGGTCTGAGGGCGAGGTCTGGGACGTCGTGCTCGGCCCGCCGGGTCGCAACCAACGCGCCGGCATCACCGATGGCGTGATCAAGGTCGGCGATACCGTGACCGCTCACGGTCGTCGCCACCGCGACCCGGATCGGCTGGAGATGAAAACCGAGCGGCTCGAGGTCGGGGCTCAGGTCTACGACATCTATCCCGATCGGCGCTGAGCGAGTGGTGCAGGAGGCGCTCGCGGCGCTGTCCGCATCGGCCCTCGGTCAGGCGATGCGCGGTTCGCTGTGGCTCTACCCGGCGGCCAACGTCGGTCATGTGGTGGGGGCCGCGACGCTGTTCGGCATGATCCTCGCGGCGGATCTACGCCTGCTCGGGCTCGGTCAGGCGCTGCCCGGCGAGGCGGTCTTGCGCTTTACCCTGCCGTGGGCATGGACCGGCTTCGCGCTCGCGGCCGCAACCGGTCCCTTGCTGTTTGCGGCGGATCCGCTGGAGATCGCGGCCAATCCATTCTTCCGCGTCAAGCTCGCGCTGCTGCTGGTCGCCGGCGGCAACATGCTGGCTTTCCAGCTGGTCGGCCGGCGCCTTGGCCGCGGGCACCGGGCGAGCGCGGCCCTGTCGATCGCCGCCTGGCTCGGCGTGCTGGTGTGCGGCCGCAGCATCGCCTACTGGTGACGCCGGCCGCGGGGCGAAAGCGCGGACGCTGCGTGCCCGGTCAGTCGAGCCGGATGTCCGCCATCGCCGCGGCCGGGATGATCGCGCCGGGATAGCCGATGACCCGCGCGGCGAGCCGGTTACCGAGGCGGGCCGCGCGCGGCGGATCGGCGCCGTGCAGGCGCGCCGCCAGATAGCCGGCGTTGAAGCTGTCGCCGGCTGCGGTGCTGTCGACCACGACGTCAACCGGTTCCGCCGGAATCTCGCCGGTGAAGCGCGCCGAGGAGAGAAAGCAGCCCGCCTGCCCGAGCTTGATCGCGACCTCGGCGACGCCCTGCCGGTGCAGCCGCTTGGCGGATTCGTGGGCGTCCGTGACCCCGAACAGGGCCTGCTCGTCGTCGAGCGTTGGCAGGGCGATGTCGACCCGCGCGAGCATCTGATCGAACGCCGCCCGCGCCGCATCGGGGTCGGGCCAGCCGACCGGGCGATAGTTGCCGTCGAAAGCCACCCGCCCGCCGTCGGCGCGCACCACGTCCGCGAGCGTGAGGAGCGCCGCGCGCTGCGGCGGATCGAGGATCGAAAGCGTGATGCCGGAGAGATAAAGGAGATCGTAGCCGGCGAGCGCCGCGGCGACCCGCTCGGCGCGATCGCCGCGCAGCATGTCGCGTGCGGCGGAGGCGGAGCGCCAATAGGTGAAGCTGCGCTCGCCGCGCGCATCGGTGCGGATGGTGTGCAGACCCGGCAGACCCCCGGGCAGGCGCGCGACCAGGTCGACGCCGACGCGCTCGCCCCGCCACATCGCGAGCATGCCGTCGCTGTACGCGTCGTCGCCGAGCGCGCTGACGTAGTCGACCCGCACGTCACTGTCGCCGGTCAGCCTGGCCAGGTACACCGCGGTATTCAGCGTGTCGCCGCCGTACGCGAGGTCGAGCGTGGTCGCAGTGCGATGGCGCAACTCGATCATACACTCGCCGATGCTCGCCACCCGGATCACGGCCATCGACCCGGCTCACGCGGCGCGGCTGATCGCAGGATCCAAGGCGCTCGCCACCGCTTCGGCCAGCGCCAGGCATGCGGTCAGGCCAGGCGATTCGATCGCGAACAGGTTGACCAGGCCCGGCACGCCGTGCTGCGCCGGACCCTGGAGCACGAAGTCGGCCGCCTGGGTGCCCTTCGGCGAGATCTTTGGTCGGATGCCGGCGTAGCCCGGCTCGATCGCGCCGTTCTTCAGGCCCGGATAGTACTTGCGGACCGCATCGTAGAACACCTCGGCGCGCGCCGGATCGACGTCGTAGTCGAGCGCATCCAGCCACTCCACGTCGGGGCCGAAGCGCACCTGGCCGCCGAGGTCGATGGTGACGTGCACGCCGAGGCCGGCCTCTTCCGGAACGGGATAGATCAGATGGCGGAACGGCCGCGCGCCGGCCAGCGTGAAGTAGTTGCCCTTGCAGAAGTACGGGGTCGGCACGAGCCGGGGCTCCAGACCCTCGAAGCGCCGCGCGAGCGCTGGCGCGTGCAGGCCGGCGCTGTTGACGACGGTGCGGGCCAAAAGCGTGATCGGCCCGGCGCCGCCGACCTCCAGTTCGATGCCCTCGGCAGTGATCCGGCCCCGCTCGACCGGCGCATGGAACGCGAGCAGCGCGCCGTGCTCCTCGGCGTCGCCCTGGAGCGCCAGCATCAGCGCGTGGCTGTCGATGATGCCGGTCGACGGCGAGAGCAGCGCCGCGGTGCAGAACACCTCGGGCTCCAGCGCCGCGACGGCGTCCGGTTCGAGCCACTGCAGGTCCTCGACACCGTTCGCCGCCGCCTTGGCGCGGATGCCGTCGAGCGTTGATTTCTGCGCCGCGCTGGTGGCGACGATCAGCTTGCCGCAGCGCGCATGCGGCACGCCCCGCTCGGCGCAGTAGGCATAGAGACGGCGCTTGCCGGCGACGCAGGCGCGCGCCTTGAGCGAGCCGGTCGGATAGTAGATCCCGGCGTGGATCACCTCGCTGTTGCGCGAGCTGGTCTCGGTGCCGATCATGCCGGCCGCCTCGAGCAGCAGCACCTCGCGGCCGGACATCGCGAGCTGGCGCGCGACCGCGAGGCCGATCACCCCGGCGCCGATCACCACGCAATCGACCCGTTCCATGCAAGCTCCTCAGGCGATCAGCGCATCGAGCTGGTCGGCGAGCCCGAGGCTCCTCGCGGCGTCCAGGATCTCGGCCCAGGTCCGCTCGTCCACCTCGATGCCGTGCGCGAGGCGCTCCGCACGGCGACGCCGCTCCGGCTCGCCGGGCACCAGCACCTCGTCGAAGCCGGGCCGCGGGCGCGCCGACTTCACATAGCCGATCAGAGCGCCGATCTCGCCGAGCAGGCGGTCCCGGTCGCCGAACACGCCGGGATCAATGATCACCGAGAGCATATTGTTGACTATGCCGCCGGCCTGCGGGTGCCCGGGCTGGCTGGTCCGGCCGCCGGTCAGCGCGCCGGCCAGCAGCTCGCAGATGATCGCAAGGCCCGAGCCCTTGTGCTCGCCCATGGCGATCAAGGCACCTTGCGGCACCTCAAACATCACCCCCGCGTCGCGGGTCGGCCGGCCGGCGGCATCGAGCAGGCTGTCCTCGGGCGCCGGTACGCCCTTGTTTCTGGCGACGCGCGCCTTGCCGATCGCGATCTTGCTGGTCGCCATGTCGAGCACCACCGCCGCGCCGTCCTCGCCGGGCAGCGCCGCGCAGAACGGATTGGTGCTGAAGCGGGCCTCCGCCCCGCCGTATGGCGCCTGCAGCGGAGGATGGTCGATCACGTTGACGAAATGGATCGAGGCGAAGCCGCCGCGCGCACACTGCTCCGCAAAGTGGCCGATCCGACCGAGGTGAAAGCTGTTGCGCACCGCGAGCAGCGCGACGCCCTGCTGCTCGGCGCGAGCCATGCCGAGGCATATCGCCTCGTAGCCGATCACCTGGCCGTAGCCGCGGTTGCCCTCGATCACCAGGACCGCGCCGCGCTCGCTCACCAGCTCGGCATGGCGATTGGGCACAAGCAGCCCCGCCCGCACCTTCTCGGCATAGACCGGCAGCAGACCCACGCCGTGAGAATCGTGCCCGGTCAGATTGGCTTCGACCAGGTGGTCCGCGACCAGGCTCGCCTCGCGCTCGCTGCTGCCGGCCGCCATGCAGACGGCGCGGCTCAGCGCGTGCAACCTGTCGCTCGTGACCGTCGGCATGGACCGCCCGCGAAGCCATCGGCAGCGCCATGATCTAGGGTGCCGGTCAACGGGATGTAAAGACCGGGCAATCCGTGCCGCCTGGCCGAAGGAGCGCTCCGATGCTTGAGCGCGTGCCGCGGCAGCTGCGCCGCGTTCCTTCCTCAGCGGGCGCGGCGGACGACGGCGGAACTCGCATTCGGCGCGCCGGGCGGCGCAGCCAGAACCGCGGCGAGCATCCCCTGCAGCCGATGCTCGGCAATGGCGCTCGTCAGAAACCCGCGAAACTCGGGTTGCGCCCGCAACTCGCCATGCGCGATCACCTCGGCGCAGATCTGCGCGCGTTCCCGCGCGCTGAAGAAGCCGTCCAGAATGAGCTGGACGCGGTCCCAGTAAGTCTCGCTGCGATCGTAGCGCCGCACGGTGTCAGCGCCGCCGATGTTCAAGAGATAGGCCCGATAGACCTCGGGCTCGCTGTGCCTGAGGTAGCGCGCCCCTGCCCGCTCCAGTATGTCGACGATTACCGTCCCCATCGTTTCCATGGTCTGCCCCCGTCAACCTGGCGCTTCCTTCGGCATCTGCCGTGCCAACCAAGGGTGCGACGAAAGATCCCAGTCTAGATGTGAAGTAGTTCACACATTCCTGATTTTTGGTGCCCGCCGAGCGAGCCCGATCAGGTCAGCCGGATCAGACGACGGAAAGGGAGCAGCGGCAGACGCTTCGGCACGCGTCCGATCGGGGCTTTTCGACCCTATGCCGCCTCGCCGGTGCGCAGGGTCCATTCGACCAGGCGCTTCAGGACTTTGCCGAGCGCCTCGTCGAATGCCGCCGCGATCGCATCGAGATCCGCCGCCTGCGCGGGGGCGCTGCGGGCGATCTCCGTGGTGCCGACCACCTGGCGCCGGGGCATCGTGACCAGACTCGCCGAGATCGCGACCCGCACTTCGGGCGGACCAGCCTCGGCGGGCTGCGCCTGGAACGCGGTGATTGATGTCTGGAGCATGAAGTTCGAGCGGACATCGGCGCGGCGGTCAGACACCACCGCTATGGCGCCGGAGTTGCGGAACGACTGGATGATCATCCGCTCGACCATCGCCGGCGGCCGATCGACCCAGCTGGCGTTGGCGTAATAGGAGACCTCCACGCCCGTGGTCCGGGCGATCCGCGTCGTGTCGAACGCGGGATCGGCATTCGGCCGGTCGACCACCAATCCCCATTTGACATGCGGCAGGTCGGCGTCGAAGGTGGTCTTGGGGGTCACTCGAAACTCGCGCGGCGGCGGCCCTGAGCCTGGCAGCTGGCACGATGACAGGGTCAGCAGGGGTAGCGCTGCGCCCAGGCGCACGAGCCGGCGCCGGCTCAGAGTCGTCGCGGTCATCCCTGGGCGCTCATTCATTCCGGTTCCACTCCTTGCCGCCACCGATCGCCGAACAGGAACCGTGCCGGATCGCGCTCAATCTGCTCGCCCAGGCGGGTGAACTGATCGACCAGCCGTTGCGCATCCTGCGCGAGGCCGGTGTATTCATACAGTCCGCTCTGCGTGAAATCACGCAAGCCCTCCCGGTTCTCGGCGAGTGTCGCGTTGACCTGATCTGCCACGCGCCGCATCGAAGCTCCGGTCACGGTCCACTCGTCGATCATGCTGCCGATGGCGTCGCGATTGGTCTGCAATATCTCGTCCAAGGTCTGCGCCGCATGCTGGAGCTGCGCGGTCGCTTTTTCCGTGCTGGCGACGACCTCGGGGGTCGACTTCCGGACGTCCTGGGCGATGGCCGCAACGTCGTTCACGACGCTGCCGACCCCGCCACTGGTCTGGTTCAGCGTCTTGTTCAGATCGGACAGCAGCCCGTTCAACTGGTCGAGCAGCTCCGGCATCCGCGCCGCCACGTCTCCCGCGGTCTGCTGCAGCTGCTCGAATTCCGAGGGAAGGGTCGGAATTTCCGGATAGGGCTCGCCGTCGCCGACCAGCCGCACGGGCGTATCCTTCTTGAAATCGAGATTGACGAACAGCAACCCGGTCAGCAGGCTCTGCGACTGCAGCTGGGCGCGAAAACCGGCGTCGATCAGGCGCTGGGCGCCTGCCTCCCCCGAGACGATCCGCTCGCCGCCGACGACTTCGATCCGCGTCGGGTCGAGCTCCATGACCACCGGAATTTGTGCGCTGACGGCCTGGGGATTGAACCGCACCTTGATGTCAGTGACCTGCCCGATGGTGACGCCGCGAAAGTCCACGGGCGCCCCGACCTGAAGGCCCTTCACCGATCCGGGGAAGTAGGCCACGTACTTGCTGCGGTTGGCGAGCCAGTTGGCGCCGCCGAACACCAACAGACCGATCACGACCAACGCGATCGCGCCGATCACGAAGCTGCCGATCACCGCCGGGCTGGCCTTGCTCATCCGCTGGTTGCCTCTCTGTGTGCGCCCGCCACCGGCGCATCGTCCGGCGGCTCGCCGCCACGGGTCAGGAACTTTTCCACTTTGGGGTCCGGCGGGTGAGCGAGCAGCTCGTGCGGATCGCCGGTCGCGAGCTGGCGCTTGGTCTCGGGGTCCAGGAACACCGAGTTGGTGGCGATCGCGAATATGCTCGGCAGCTCGTGGGTGACCATGACCACCGTCGCCCCGAGGCTGTCCCGCAGCTCGAGGATCAAATCGTCGAGCAGGCGCGAGCTGATCGGATCCAGGCCGGCGGAGGGCTCGTCGAAGAACAGCACCTTCGGATCCATCGCCATCGCGCGGGCCAAGCCCGCACGCTTGCGCATGCCGCCGCTGATCTCGGACGGGTAGTAGTCCTCGAATCCTGCGAGGCCGACCAGCGCGAGCTTGAGCGAGGCCAGCTCGCGGATCATCGCCGGGCTCAGGTCGGTGTATTCGCCAAGCGGCAGCGCGACGTTCTCGGCGAGCGTCATCGAGCTCCACAGCGCGCCGCTCTGATAGAGGACGCCAAAGCCGTGCATCAGTTGCTCTTGACCCGCCTGATCGGCGTCCCAGAAGCTCACCCCGTCGTAGAGCACCTCGCCCTCGGCCGGCCGCTTCAGCCCGATCATCTGACGCATCAGCGTGCTCTTGCCGCTGCCGCTGCCGCCCATGATCACGAAGATGTCGCCATGTCGGATGGTGAAATTGAGGTCGCGCATCAGCACGTAGCTGCCGTAGGCCATGACCATGTCGCGCACGACAATGTGCGCGTCCGGCGCGTTCTTGGGCTCGGCCGCGGGACGTCGGGCCTCCAGCACGTCGCTAGACGCCAAGGGCATTGTAGATGACCGTGAGGATCGCCATGGACACCACAATGAAGATGATCGAGGTAACCACCGCCGACGTCGTCGCCTGACCGACCGCCGCCGAGCTGCGCCCGCATTGGATGCCTCTCATACAGCCGGCGACCGCGACGACGACCCCGTACACGGCCGCCTTGATCAGCCCGCCCGTGAAGTCGATCAGGTGCACGCCCTGCTGAGTGGACTGGAAGTAGGTGATCGGCGGCAGATCGAGGAACGTCATGCCGACGAAGGCGCCGCCCATGATCCCCATCAGATCGGCATAGAGACAGAGCAGCGGGGTCATCAACACCAGCGCCAGGGTGCGCGGCAGGACGAGAAAGTCGATGGGCGCGAAGCCGAAAGTGGCGAGCGCATCGATCTCTTCGTTGACCTGCATCGTGCCGAGCTGGGCGGCGAACGCAGCGCCGGTGCGGCCGGCGAGAATGATGCCGACCATCATCGCCGCCATGTCGCGCGCCATGCCGATCGCCACCAGCGGCGCGACATAGATCTGCGCGCCGAACTGCAGCAGCTGGACGGAGCCGAGGAAGGCAAGGATCATGCCGACCAGAAAGCTGATCAGGCTGACGATCGGCAGCGCCTCGGCGCCGACCTGCTGGATGGTCAGCATGAGGTCGGAGCGGCGAAAACGCGCCTGGCCGCGCAGCAGCCGACCGAACGCGAGCGTGAGCTCGCCGAGAAAGGCCAAGACATCGCGGCTGCCCTCGAGCAACGCGATGGTCTCCTTGCCGACCCTGGTGACAAATCGGTCGCGAGCGGCGGTCCGCTGCGCGCCGGCGCGCTCGGGTACTGCGGCCGCGAGCTGCAGCAGGCGGCGCACGCCCTCTGGCAGACCGCTGGCATCAGCCTCAAGGCCAGCGCGGCGCGCAAAGCCGTCCAGGCGGCGGAGAAAGGTCAGCAGCCCGCTGCCCCAATCGCCGAGGCCATGGTCCTCGAAGACGAGCCGCCGGACATCGGTGCGCCCCTCGAGCTGGCGTTCGACATCGGCCGCCGCCGGCAACTGCGGACTGAGTTGCCAGCTGCCCGAAACCCGCAGGCGGATCGTGCCCGCCGTCGGATCGGCGACCACCTCGCAGCGGGCAGGGGTCAGATCCGCGCTCGATGCCACGATCAGATCATCGCCGACGCGGTGCGCATGGCATAGGGCGTTGGTCCAGTGTGCGCTCGGTTGCTGGCATCATGAGCTTAAGCCGCGCATCAGCGCGGTGCAAGACAACCGGCGCGTGCGCCTCGGCAGCGGCTACGCGCGGGCGACCGACCGGGCGCTTACCACGGGTGCACAGCGTGGACGCAGTCAATCTTCGGGCAATCCGGCGGAGCGAAACCCGCGCTGCGAAACGCGTGGACGGCGCAGCGACTACCTGGGCTTGTGACAGCCCTGAGGGCGGGCTTTACAACCATGTATCCAGCTGAGCGAAGCGGGCTACGCTTGCTGCCGGCCGGAAGCGCGTGGCGGCGACGCGGGGGCAAGTCATCGGGGAGTGTGGGAATGGCGGTCCGAGCGCGCGTCTGGTTGCCGATGCTCGTCGCATGCGCGGCGCTGCACGCCGTGGCGTCGATGTCGGCCGTCGCCCAGGACGCAGCTTGGCCGCAAGCAGTGGCTCAGCTGGCGCGCGAGAAGACCCTGGCCGAAGCCTGCGCGTCCGTTCTCAAGACCTTCGCTGACGGCTCGCCCATGGACCGGGTCCAGGGAGAACGGCTGTATGCCCGCGCCGCGGCCGACATGGACGGGCTGGTCCGGCTGCTGATCGTCGATCTGGCGGGCGAGCGCTCGCCCGCCGACATGCCCGAGCTCAGGCAACGGCTCGAGGCGGTGCCGAAGCAGCGCCAGGTGCTGTGCCTGCACGTCGAGGCGGCCGCCGGAACGGCGCTCCGCCACCGACCCGACCGTACCGGCGCGGCTGAGCTGCTCGCCCAAGGGAACAACGAGGCGCCCGGAGTCACGATCGACGCGGCGGTCCGGATCTGGCGGGCGTATCGCGCGGCCGACCCGGTCGGGCAGGCAAGCATTCTCGCTCGGATCGAAGCTACCCGTTGGCTGCCTTACGCGGACGTCCCTGCGGCGTAGGCGCTGCCCGCGCCCGCATTCTAGCTGGAGGACACGGCCTCACCAGCCGGAACCCGACCAACGGGTGCGCGTTACCCGGCAACAGGCGTACCGACGCCATTCACTGAGCGACCGTGGCTGCCGCTCGCGCGCATGGGACAGAGGTCATGAAGGGCAAGCTGATCAGCGAGGGCGCGCAGCGCACGTTTGCGGTGGTCCTCGACACCGGCGACGAGGCGATGGCGTGCCTGTCGGCGTTCGCCACGGAGCAGCGGCTGTCGGCCAGCCAGTTCACGGCGCTCGGCGCGTTCCGCAATTGCGTGCTCGGCTACTTCGACTGGCAGATGAAGGATTACCGGCGCATCCCGATCGAGGAGCAGGTCGAGGTGCTCGCGCTCCTCGGCGACATCGCGCTCGACGACGGCGCGCCGAAGCTGCATGCGCACGTCGTGGTCGGCAAGGCCGACGGCACCGCGCACGGCGGCCATCTGCTGGAGGCGCGCGTTCGCCCGACGCTCGAAGTGATCATCACCGAGTCGCCCGCCCACCTGCAGCGCCGCTCCGACCCTGAGACCGGACTCGCGCTGATCCGGCTCTGAGCGGAAGGGCTCGATCGCGCCGACGCCGCCGCGCGCCGACGTGTGGCGCAAGGGCCTCGCGCCGGCGGGCCACCCGCCCGATGGGGCTCAGATCGATCCTGGTCGCAACGCCCGCGATCGACTAAAGTTTCAGCCTGCGAGCGGCCGGGAACAGCCAGGGGGGCACATGGCGCCGGTTCGTGTACAGGCCACGGCATTCACCCATCGGGGCGCGGTGCGCGCCGACAACGAGGATACGATCGCGGTCGGCGACTGGATCACCAGCGAATCGATGGCCGCGCCGGTCCTGCTCGAGCGTGAGGTCGATGCCCCGCTGATCTGCCTGGTCGCCGACGGCATGGGCGGCCACGCGGCGGGCGAGGCGGCGAGCCGGATGACCGCCGAGCACGTGGTCGCGGGCGGCGCGCAGGCGGCCGACGAAGCCGCGATCGCCAAGCTGCTGCATGAGACGAACGATGCCCTGTTCGAGCGGATGGGCGAGCGCCCGGCCTGGTACGGCATGGGCACGACCGTCGCCGGGGTCAGCATCGGGCCGGATCGGATCTTCGTGTTCAACGTGGGCGACAGCCGGGTCTACCGGATCGGGGACGGCGCGCTCGTGCAACTCAGCACCGACGATACGCCCGGCCCCAAGCTGCCCGATGGCCGCACTGCGGTCTACACGACCTCGATCATCTCCCAGGTGCTTGGCGGCTACCGACCGGGTGAGCCGCCGCCCGAGCAGATCGAGCCGCACGTGCTGGGCGAGCCGTTGCGCGACGGCGCGCGCTACCTGATCTGCAGCGACGGCCTGACCGATCTGCTGGATCGGCCCGAGATCGAGGCGCTGCTCGATCGGGACGACGTGACCAACGCCCGAGCCCTGTTCGAAGCCGCGATGGCGCGCGGCGGCGACGACAATGTCTCGCTTATCCTGCTGCGCCTCCGGCAGGGCGCCTGAGCGCGCCGCCTACTCCTTGACCGCGCCGGTCAGGCTCGAGACGTAGTGCTCGACGAAGAACGAGTAGACCAGGGCCACGGGAATCGAGCCGAGCAGCGCGCCGGCCATGAGCGAGCCCCAGTGATAGACGTCGCCCTCGACCAGCTGGGTGAGCACGGCCACCGGCACGGTCTTGTTCTCGACCGACTGGATGAACGCGAGCGCGTAGATGAACTCGTTCCAGGACAGCGTGAAGGCGAAGATGCCGGCCGAGATCAGCCCTGGCACGGCCAGCGGCAGGGTGATCTTCCACAAAATCTGCAAACGCGTCGCGCCGTCGATCAGCGCACACTCCTCAAGCTCGTAAGGGATCGACTTGAAGTACCCGATGAGCAGCCAGGTGCAGAACGGGATGAGGAAGGTCGGATAGGTCAGGATCAGCGCCATCGGGCTGTCGTACAGCCCGAACTTGAACACCATGGTGGCGAGGGGGATGAACAGGATCGAGGGCGGCACCAGGTAGGCGAGATAGATCGCGAGGCCGACGTACTGGCCACCTTTGAAGCGCAGACGCTGGATCGCGTAAGCGGCGAGCACGCTCGCCAGCAACGAGATCGCCGTGGCCACCACCGCGACGGTCATGGTGACCATCAGCCACCGCGGATAGTCGGTGTGGAACAGCAGGCGCTTGATGTTCTCGAGCGTGGGCGAATGCACCCAGAACGGGTTGAAGTCGCGGAAATTGTACAGTTCCTCGTTGGATTTGAAGGTCGTGATCGCCATCCAATAGAACGGGAACAACAGCACGACGATGAACGCGATCAGCGGCGTGTAGACCGTCAACAGGCGACGCGGCAGGGAGCTCCACTGGATGACGCCGACGCGCTCCTTGAGCGCAT
>JBKPNX010000097.1:0-23048 GCA_046732855.1 Pseudomonadota bacterium | reverse complement strand
CCCCTCGCCAGGGCGCGCTCGTCGGCGTATCGTCGACGGCAGCGATCGACGGGCCTGAGATCAGGGAGACAGCGATGCTCGAGGAACTGAACCGGGACGAGGCGGCGGTCGGCGCGCCGAACGATCTGCAGTCCTTCTGGCAGCCGTTCACCCCGAACCGTCAGTTCAAGGCGCATCCCCGTCTGGTGGTCAGCGCCCGGGGCATGCACTACCGTTCCCACGACGGCCGCGACGTCCTGGACAGCTCGGCGGGCCTGTGGTGCGCCAATCTCGGCCACTGCCATCCCAGGGTGGTCGAGGCGGTGCAGCGCGGCATCGCGACGCTCGACTTCGCGCCGACCTTCCAGTTCGGCCACAACAAGGTGTTCGAACTCGCCTCGCGCGTCGCCGATGCGATGCCCGGCGATCTCAACCGCGTGTTCTTCTGCAACTCGGGCTCGGAGGCGGTCGACACGGGGCTCAAGATCGCGCTCGCCTACCACCGTGCTCGCGGCGAGGGCCAGCGCTTCCGGCTGATCGGGCGCGAGCGCGCGTATCACGGGGTCGGCTTCGGCGGCATGTCGGTCGGCGGCATGGTCGCGAACCGGCGCACCTTCGGCCCGATGCTGCCCGGGGTCGATCATCTGCGCCACACGCTCGATCTTGAGCGCAATGCGTTCACCCGCGGCCAGCCGCAGCACGGCGAGGAGTTCGCCGACGACCTCGAGCGCCTGTGCGCGCTGCACGATCCCTCGACCATCGCCGCGGTGATCGTCGAGCCGGTCGCCGGCTCGATCGGCGTCTACCCGCCGCCCGTCGGCTACCTGGAGCGCCTGCGCGAGATCTCGCAGAAGCACGGGATCCTCCTGATCTTCGACGAGGTGATCACGGCCTGGGGGCGTCTGGGCTACGCCTCTGCCGCCGAGCGCTTCGGCATCGTGCCCGACATGGTCACCATGGCCAAGGGGCTGACCTCGGCGCACGTGCCGATGGGCGCGGTGGTCTGCCGCGATGGCATCTACGAGGCCTTCATGAAGGGCCCCGAGCACATGATCGAGCTGTTCCACGGCTACACCTACTCGGGCCACCCGCTCGCCGCGGTCGCCGGGCTCGCCACGCTCGAGGCGTACAAGGAAGACGGCATCTTCGAGCGGGTGCGCGCGCTCGAACCCTACTTCGAGGACGCGCTGCACGCCTGCCGCGACCTGCCGCACGTGGTCGACATCCGCAACTTCGGCCTGATGGGCGCGATCGAGCTGGAGCCCCTGCCGGGCCAGCCGGGCAAGCGCGGCTTCGAGCTGATGATCGAGTGCTACGAGCGCGGCCTGATGGTGCGGATGGCAATGGACACGTTCGAGTTCTCGCCTCCGTTGATCTGCGAGCGCAGCCACATCGACCAGATCTTCGATACCGTGAGCTCGGTGATCCGCGCACGCGCCTAGCCCGCGCCGCGTCCAGAGGGCGGGCCGCATCGTCGAAGCAGGCGAGGGGACCAGTCTAGGCGGGCAGGAGGTGCCGTCAGCGAAGCCGGCGAGGGCGCCGGGGGCGGGCGCGAGCCGTTACGGCAAGCCTCCCTATCTGACGCGGCTGCTCAGAGGCGGAGCTTGCGATCGGGCGGCGTCGAAGCCGTATTCTCAGCGGCGTGCGGCCAGGGCGCGGGTGCGCCGTTCGACGACCCGTGCGTCTGCGACCGGCTGAACGCATGGCGCGGGGCCCTGGCGTCGCGAGTGCGGCGCCATGCTCAGGAATGCACCACGCCGCCGTCGACGTTGATCACCTGGCCGGTAATGAAACTGGAATCGTCGCTCAGGAGGAAGCGGATCACCGTGGCGACCTCGCGCGCCTCGCCGAAGCGCTTCAGCGTGGTCTCGGCAAGCAGGCGCTCGCGCCGTTCCGGCACGTCGAGCATGTGCTCGGGCATGCCGGTCAGGATGATGCCGGGCGCAAGGCCGTTGACCAGGACCTTGGGCGCGAGCGCACGGGCAAGCGCGCGCACCAGGCCGATGATGCCGCCCTTGGCGGCGCTGTACGCGATGTGATCGAACGACCCGCGCCGGAACGCGAGCGAGCTCGCGAACACCATGCGGCAGGTCGCCTCGGCATCGAGCATGGGCCTGACCGCGGCCGCCATGTCGAAGGCGTTGGTCAGGTTGGCGGCCATGGTCGCGTCCCAGAGCGCGCGGTGCGCGCCGTCCAGCGCATCGGGCCGGAACACGCCGGCGAGGTGGACGAGCGCATAGATCGGCCGCTCAAGCCCGGCGAGCGCCTGGCTGCACGCATCCGGGGAATCCAGGGCGGAGATCGCCGTGCGCACACACGCGCTCGGGGTCAGCTCCGCGGCGGCCGCGGCGAGCGCCGAGGCATTTAGGTCAATCAGCAGCAGTTCGGCGCCGTGCCCGAGCAGGAGTTCCGCCGTCGCGCGCGCGATGCCGCCCGCCCCGCCGGTGATCACGATCAGCCGGTTCTCGAATTCCATGAATGCCCTCCTCCGACGGCGCGATCGGCGCGGACCGCCGCCCTCACCCCTTTCGTTCGTGGCCGGCCAGTCCGCCGGCGGACTTGGCGCGCTGCGTCGCGCGGCAACGAGCCGCGTCAGGCGGAGGGCCGGCGCGGCGGCTCGGTTGAAACGTTGCGCAGCGCGCTCCGCCGGCGCACGCCGACACTGAATGTCAGGCGCTGCTGGGGCGCCCCGGCCTTGCCTCTATGAGGACGGTGCTGGGGAGGCGTCTGCGCTGCGAGCACGACCCTGCCGGACGATCAGGCCACCGATTCGGACACGATCTCCTGGTCGTCGGCCTCGTCTTCCTCGTCGAGCAGGTCGTCCTCGTCCGGCGGCGGCAGCAGCGCGGGGGGGTTGGTCGAGGTGCATTCGAACGCCGGGCGGCCGTCCTCGATGGTGACCACCACCTTGCCGCCCTTGCTCAACTGGCCGAACAGCAGCTCCTCGGCGAGCGGGCGTTTGATGTGCTCCTGGATCACGCGGGCGAGCGGGCGGGCGCCGTAGAGCGGATCGTAGCCCTTCTCGCCGAGCCAGGCCTTGGCGGTGGCGTCCACCTCCAGATGCACCCGCTTGTCGGCCAGCTGCGCCGCCAGCTCCTGGCAGAACTTGTCGACCACGTGCGCCAGGATCTCGGGGGTGAGACCCTTGAAGCCGATCGTCGCGTCGAGACGGTTGCGGAACTCGGGCGTGAACAGGCGCTTGATCGCCTCGGTGTCTTCGCCTTCCCGACCGGTGCGGCCGAAGCCCATCACCGGCTTGGACATGTCGGACGCGCCGGCGTTGGTCGTCATGATCAAAATGACGTTGCGGAAATCGACCGTCTTGCCGTTGTTGTCGGTGAGTTTGCCGTAGTCCATCACCTGGAGGAGGATGTTGAACACGTCCGGATGGGCTTTCTCGATCTCGTCGAGAAGCAGGACGGCGTGCGGCTGCTGGTCGACTGCGTCGGTGAGCAGACCACCCTGATCAAACCCGACGTAGCCGGGCGGGGCGCCGATCAGGCGCGACACGGCATGGCGCTCCATGTACTCCGACATGTCGAAGCGTACCAGCTCGATGCCCATGATGCGGGCGAGCTGGCGCGCGACCTCGGTCTTGCCGACGCCGGTCGGGCCCGAGAACAGATAGCAGCCGATCGGCTTTTGCGGATCGCGCAGGCCGGCGCGCGCCAGCTTGATCGCCGACGCCAGCGCCTCGATCGCCTCGTGCTGGCCGAACACCACCGCCTTGAGGTCGCCATCGAGGTTGCGCAGCACCTCCTTGTCGCGGGCATTGACGGTCTTGACCGGCACCCGCGCCATCTTGGCGACCACCTCCTCGATGTCCTTGACGCCCAGCGTCTTGCGCCGCTGGGCGGCCGGCTTGAGCATCTGCGCTGCCCCGACCTCGTCGATCACGTCGATCGCCTTGTCGGGCAGCTTGCGGTCATGGATGTAGCGCGACGACAGCTCGACCGCCGCCTTGATCGCGCTGTTGGTGTAGCGCACGTGGTGGTGGTCCTCGAACGACGGCTTCAGCCCGAGCAGGATCTTGATCGCCTCGTCCTGGGACGGTTCGTGGATGTCGATCTTCTGAAAGCGCCGGACCAGAGCGCGGTCCTTCTCGAAATAGTTGCGATACTCCTTGTAGGTGGTCGAGCCGACGCAGCGGAGCGCGCCGCTCTGCAGGGCCGGCTTGAGCAGATTGGAGGCATCGAGCGAGCCGCCGCTGGTCGCGCCGGCGCCGATCACCGTATGGATCTCGTCGATGAACAGGATCGCGCGATTATCGGCCTCGAGCTCGGTCAGCACACCTTTCAGGCGTTCCTCGAAATCGCCGCGGTAGCGGGTGCCGGCGAGCAGCGCGCCCATGTCGAGCTGATAGATCACCGCGTTGCGCAGGACGTCGGGCACCTCGCCGCGCACGATCCGCAGCGCGAGGCCCTCGGCGATCGCGGTCTTGCCCACGCCGGGGTCGCCGACGAACAGCGGGTTGTTCTTGGACCGCCGGCACAGGATCTGAATGGTCCGCTCGATCTCGAGATCACGGCCGACCAGGATGTCGATCTTGCCCTGTTTGGCCTTGTCGTTGAGGTTTGCGCAGTACGCCGAGAGCGCTTCGCCACTCTGCGCTGTGCGGCGTTCGTCCGACTCCTCGGCGCCGCGCACGCGTCGCTGTTCGCTCATCCCGGGGCGCTTTGCGATGCCGTGGCTGATGTAGTTGACCGCATCGAGCCGGGACATGTTCTGCTCTTGCAGGAAGAATACGGCATGGGACTCCCGCTCCGAGAACAGAGCCACGAGGACGTTGGCGCCGGTGACTTCACTCCGCCCGGAGCTCTGGACGTGGATCGCCGCGCGCTGGATGACCCGCTGGAAGCCGGCAGTCGGCTTGGCGTCGACCACGCCCTCCACCGCGAGGCTGGTCAGCTCATGGTCGAGAAAGTCGTTGAGATTGGCGCGCAGCCGGTCGACCTCGACGGCGCACGCCTTGAGCACGGCCGTGGCGTCCTCGTCGTCGGTCAGCGCCATCAACAGATGTTCGAGCGTGGCGTATTCATGCTGCCTGGCGTTGGCCAGAGCCAGCGCACGGCGGAGGGTCTTTTCAAGGTTGCGCGACAACATTGGCATTCGCGCCGTCCGTTAATCCTTCTCCATCGTGCACTGCAAGGGGTGCTGGTGCTGACGGGCGAAGTCGATCACCTGAGTCACCTTGGTCTCGGCGATCTCGTGCGGGTAGACTCCGCAGGTGCCCGCGCCCTCGCTGTGAACATGCAGCATGATGCGTGCCGCGTCCTCGCGGCCCTTGTCAAAGAAACGCTCCAGCAGCTCGACCACAAACTCCATCGGAGTGGATTCGCGGTTCAGCAGCACGACCTTGTAGCGAGCCTCGAGGTGACCCTGCCTGACCTGGTAGTCCCGCTCTGAGAACAGGGCCGCCAACAGGTCGCCGCCGGTCGCCTCGCACGAGCCGCATCTCCGAGCATCGATCGCCACGCGGAGAATGACTCGTTGAACTGCTGCGGTCGGTTTGGCATCGGGCGCGCCATCGGCCGGCGGGGTCGTGATCTGGTCGTTCAGCGCGTCACTGAGCCTGGCGCGCATCCGATCGAGGTCGACGGCGCACGCTTTGAGAACCGCCGCGGCATCTCGGTCGTCGGCCAGCGCCAGCAACAGATGATCGAGCGTCGCGTAGGAATTTCCCCAAGCGTTGGCGAGGACCAGGGCGCGCCCGAGAATGCTGTCGATTTTGGCGCTGGAGGGCATCAGCGCGGCGCTGCGCTGGAAGATGTGCAGGGCGCCCCATTCCTCGCCCTCGCGCGCGCGTTGTCGCTGGCTCATCCCGGGGCGCTTTGCGATGCCGTGGCTGATGTAGTTGACGGCATCGAGGCGACACATGTCCTGCTCTTGCAGGAAGAATACGGCGTGGGATTCCCGCTCCGAGAACAGGGCCACGAGCACGTTGGCGCCGGTCACTTCGCTCAGCCCGGAGCTCTGGACGTGGATCGCCGCACGTTGGATGACACGTTGGAAGCCCGCAGCCGGCTTGGCGTCGACCACGCCCTCTACCGCGAGGCTGGTCAGCTCGTGGTCAAGGAAATCGTTGAGATTGACGCGCAGCCGGTCGATCTCGATCGCGCACGCCTTGAGCACGGCCGCGGCGTCCTCGTCGTCGGTCAACGCCATCAACATATGTTCGAGCGTGGCATATTCATGCTGCCTGGCATTGGCCAGCGCCACCGCACGGCGGACGGTGTTTTCAAGGTTGTGCGACAACATTGGCATTCGCGCCGTCCCTCAGTCCTTCTCCATCGTGCACTGCAACGGGTGCTGGTGCTGACGGGCGAAGTCGATCACCTGCGTCACCTTGGTCTCGGCGATCTCGTAGGTATACACCCCGCAGATGCCCACGCCATGGTTGTGCACGTGCAACATGATCCGGGTGGCATCCTCCTGACTCTTGCCGAAGAAGCGCTCGAGCACGTGGACCACGAACTCCATCGGCGTGTAGTCATCGTTCAGCAGCAAGACCTTGTACATTGCCGGTTTCTGGGTCTGGTCCTTGGTCTTGGTGACGACCTGACCCACCGTGCCGGGATCGGAAGCGGGGTTTCGATTGGTCATGCTCGCGACCGCTCATCCTCACCGGGTCCACGCCCTGATAATAAGGGATTTCGCGACCCCATGGAAAGCCCATTCGCGGCCGAGGCGCGCATCGCGGCCGCTTGTCAGCAGTATGGTGTGCCGGTCCGCCCCCGCCAAGGCCGCTTCGAAGCAGGAAAGGACGCGTGATGGCGGCGCGCGGACGCAACGAGTCTAGTACGCTCGGACCGCAGATCGGTTCCCGCTGACCCGCGTGGCCGCGCGTCCACGGGACGCCTCGATCACGGCTCACGCTACCGTGGTTGTGCCGCCCTCGCGAAACCAGGGTGGCGGCTTCCCCAAACTGAGGGTAGAACCCGGGGCAGCCGGCGCGCGGAAGTCGACGCCCCGATCAGGCCGCCAGCGCGGTCCTCGTTCGGCTCGGCGCCGCCTCTGGTGCCTTGGGCAGAAGGCTGGCGGTGAAGGTGTGGATCACCAGCCCGGCCATCTTGGTCGATTGATCCACGTAGGCCTGCAGCGCCGCCTGGGCGTACTCCATCTGAATCTCCCATGCGTCCTGGGCGGAGGCGCACTCGAGCAGGCCTCTGGCCGTGGCCACTGCCTCCTTGAGGCGGCTCTGCCAGAACGCCAGCATCTCTGCGCTGACCTGCTGACCGCCCTCGATCACCGCGCGTCCGGCCTGCATCAACGGGGTAACCGCGCCAGTGTCGCTCGCCGGCCCTTTCTGGACCATGCCGAGCGGTGAGAGCGGCATCGCGTGTTCGGTATGCATGACGGGTGTTACTCCAGGTTCAGCTGCCAGAGCGCTCGGGCACTTGCCCTGCCGCAACTTTGCTGCACTGCAATATTGCTGTCAACGCTCCGAACGCTGCCCGCGATCATCGGGCGGGCGGAGCCTCAGGCGAACCAGCGACGATGCTGATGGGCGCCCGAGGTCGTTCACCGCGCTCCCGGTGATCGGCGTCGGGGTGCCACCCCAGAACGCTCAGCATCACGAAGAAGCCGATCACGTAAGCGACGGCGACATGCCAGCCGTGGGTCAGCCACAGCCCGACCGACTTCGCTTCGGGATACATGTTAGACAGCGCCACGCCGGCCGAGGAGCCGAACCAGATCATCGAGCCGCCGAAGCCGACGGCGTAAGCCAGATAGCCCCAGTCATAGCCACCCTGCTTCAACGCAAGCGCGGTGAGCGGGATGTTGTCAAACACGGCAGACACGAAGCCGAGACCGAGCGCGGTGTGCCAGGAGGCGGACGGAAGCTCCTCGACCGGCATCATCGAGGCACAGGTGACGAGCGCCAGAAGGAAAATCGTTCCGCGGAAGGTGCTGGGCATGACTGCCCAATCGGGCCGGCGCAGCGCCGCGGTGACGAGAATCACCGCCCAGACCGCGAGGCCGATCACCGGCATCCGGTCCAGAAGCTCCGGAAACCGGGAATTCGCGATCACGTTGGCAAGGATCGCGGCGACCAGGATTGCCGCCACGATCAGCGCGCGTGCCCAGTGGATGTGCACGCCGCGCGGAGGATCCTTCCTGATCGGAGAAAAACGCTGCTGCTGGAGAGCGGCAGGAATGCCGAAGATGAAGAGTGCGACCGAGGCCGCAATGAACGCCTCGAATACGGCGATCGGGCTCACGCCGGCGATCCACATCATGGTCGTCGTCGTATCGCCGACCACGCTGCCGGAGCCGCCGGCATTGGACGCGGCGACGATCGCCGCGAGGTAACCGATGTGGACCTTGCCCCGGAAGACATGGTTCGCAATCGTGCCCCCGATCAGCGCCGCGGCGATGTTGTCGAGAAAGCTGGAGAGGACGGCGATGACGACGAGAAGGGCAAGGCCGCCTTTCCAGTCGTCGGGCAGGAATGCGGGCATCTCGTCCGGGATGCGGCTCTGCTCGAAATGCCGCGACAGCAGCGCGAACCCCATGAGGAGCAGGAACAGGTTCGCGAGGATGACCCACTCGTGCTGCATATGCAGGACCAGCCCCGAGAGACCGGGGCCGAACTTGAAGCCGGTAAACGCGAGCTTGTAGATCGTGATCGCGGCGAGCCCCGCGAGCGCGACCGCGAGCGTGTGGTGGTGGAACAGGCCGACTCCCATCAGGGTCAGTCCGAACAGGATGAAATCGACCGGAATGCCCAGCAGACGGAGAGGAGCGGCCGCCATCTCGTCGGGTATCGCCGCGACCGCCGCGGCGACGGGACATATGATCACTGCAAGAACAACGCTGAAAGCGCACAGCCGCTTCACCTGATCCTCCCCGCACTCCCATGAAACGGGCGGCGCTTCGGCCGCCCCGGGTCTCTTTGCCCGCGCGTGAAGATAACGTCGTCTCGCGGAGCGCGCCAAGGCCGCTCGCCCGACGCGCGGCTCGGCGCCTTCGGGAGGCCCAGCTCGACACTTCTGCAGCGCGGCGCGAGGTGGCGACCATGATCGCCCGGGTCAGGTCCAGGGGACCGGCCTGCCTTCGACCCTGGAGCGCCGCGGCAAGTCACGTCACCGGCAGCATCGGCGCCGACCCGAGCGCTCACCAGCCGAGCCCAAGATGCTCCGGAGCAACAGTGAGAGGATATTGAGGGGCGAACGGCAAGCGTGCAGCACCCCAAGGTGCCTTCGTGGCGCGGGACGCGTGAATGCGGGCCAACTGGTCCGGTGTCAGCCGGGTGGCCGTCCGCGCTATTGCTTGTCGGCCAAAGGCCGATGCTGTCAGCTCGGTGATCTGGTCGCGATCCAGGACGACCCGTCCATGATCCGACCAATCCGGACGGCGGTTCGGCCGGATGATCAGTGGTGGGCGTCTATCGAACGGGCTGACGTGATGTCCCGAGCGACGACGCTACTGGGCAACGCCGCTCCCCGAAAGTCACGGTGACCAAGCGGGGCGGCTGGATCGCCTGGCAGCGCGGGTCAGTCGTGGCGCGGCACCACATAGCCGTCCTCATCGACCACCCAGCCCTCGGGCAGGCCGTCCTTGGTCTTGCGCGTGCGCCGCACGATCCTTCGGCGCGGCTCCGCGGCGGCCGCGGGGGAGGAGCCATTGCCGCTCGGATCGGGGCCGATCGATTCGGTTGGCGCGGCGGGCTCGCCGTCCGGGGCCGCATCGGGCGGCTGGCTGTGGCGTACCGGCGCGGCTGAGCTCGCGCGGGGGCGGCGCAATGCGAGCGGCTCGCCGATCGCCCGGCGCGCAGTCTCGCCACCCGTCTTGGGCAGCATCAGGCGACCAGGGAGGTCCGCGAGCGGCCGGAGGGGGCGCTTTTCCTGCTGCTCCGCCGATGCGGCAGCGCCCACCGTTCCGTCCAAGGTCGCCCCGGTCGACCTTTGGTCGTCGCCGCTGCTCTCCGCTTCCTCGGCCGGGCGGGGCGACCGCGACCGGTCACGCTCCGGCCGCGACAGCGACAATGCCATCTCCTTGAGCCGCTCATGAGCCACCGGCGGGGGCGGCGGCTGCCGCTCCACCTGCTCCTCTGCGGCCTGCACCTCAGCTTCGGCATCGGCATCGGCCAAGGTCAAGCGCAGGCGCGCGAGCTGTTCGAAAAACTCCTCGCGCTCGGCGGGGATCAATCGATTGTGCACCCGATCATTGATCAGGCGTTCGGCGTGGGCGAGCAGGTTGCGCGCATGATTGAGCTGGCCGGAAGCACCGGCGCGTCCGGCGAGCACTTGCGCCAGCGCCTTGGTCGCCGGTTGCAGCATCGGCAACAGATCGCGCGCCGAATTGGGCAGCGGCCGCTGTGGGCCGCGTGATTTACGTGCGGAGCCTTTGCTTCGCTTCTTTGAGCCATGTCGTCTAAAGGGGAACATGCTTCTATTCTGCATCGAGTGGGCTCAGTCCTTCGATGATTGCGGGCAACCAGCCCGCCCGATTTGCCCGGAGAGGCTTACGACCGGTAGAACCCGACGCTCGGACCCCTCGCACCGGACGCGCAACGCTCATACCACCGCGCGTGTTCCCGCTAGAGGTCGCCGCAGGCTTTTCCACCAAGTCCGACGCACAGCACTCTGGCCGGCTCCCAGAACTGCCGCTGACCTCGCTTCACGCCTTATCGGGCGTCACGACAGGAGTGCCATCTCCCATCCGACGAAGCTGGCGCTCAAAATCGCGCTGGTGAGACCGAGACGACCGGAGTAGCCACCTCGCTACGCACCCCCGCCAGGCATCGCCAAGTCCGTCTCGGATCGTGTTTCCGCCCGGCCTAGATGAACGCAGCAGCACTGCGTGAATTGCGGATCACCGGATGCTAGCGATTACAATAGGCACGCCGATGCCAAACGACAAGCCCCCTCCCGCAACCTATTCGCCGTCGCGAGGACTGGAGCCCGGCCCTGCTCCGGATAATGCCGGCTCGTCAGTCGGCTCCACGCCTGGTGCGCCTCGATGTTCGGCACCCGAGGCCGTGGCCGCGGGCCAGGCGAGCCGGTGCACCGGCCAGCGCAGGGACACGCCATCGGCAACGGGCACCACGGCGGCGCCCTGCAGCTGCGCGATCGCCTCGATCAGCGCGCGCTGCAACCGACCGGTCTGGGTTCCGGCGAAATCAGGCCAGGTAAAACGAAGCGCCTGATCGTTCGCGCTGCTCTCGAGCGCAATCGTCGGCGCCGCACCTGAAGATCCCGGCAAGGCGACGATCTCGGCCATCAGCATGCGCAGCCAGAACCGGTCGCCCCAGATCGAAAGAACGGCATCCGTCGGATTGATGCGAACGCCTTCGGCTCGTACCTCGGTCACCGCTTCCCGAATCAGCGCGATGAGGTCGACCCGATCCTCTGCCAGCTCGATTCGGCTCGCGCTCAGCTCCGACCACGCCAACAGCAGCTGGACCTGGCGCAGCAGCCGGCGGCCCGAGCTCTGGATTTCGCCCAGGCCTGCCCGGGCCTGCGCCGACAGCGGACCGGTCGACCCGTCGAGCAGCAGCTCGGCGTTGCCGAGAATGGCGTGGAGCGGCGTTCGCAACTCGTGACTGAGTTCGCGCCAGTCGATCGCAGCGCCGCGTGCGTGCTCGGCGTGGCACCGCGGGCAAGCGGACCTTGCGCTGTGGGCGACCGGGAGATCGGCTCGTGGCATGGTGGCTGAATCTTGTGCGCCTTCCCGGTGGCACCCTATACCCAGAGGCGCTACCAATCTGTTAACCGGCAGGGCGCGCTGTGCTGCGGCATCGGCAGGCGATCACCTGGCATATGGCCTACTTCTTTTTCGGAACGCTGATGGATCGCGAGGTGCTGGCAACGGTGCTGGACCGGGCGGTCGCCGGCGCCGAGTTGCGCCGCGCGTGGCTGCACGGCTATCGTCGGGTGCGGGCGGCGAACGTCTCTTACCCGATCCTGGTGCCCGCGGCCGGGCTGGTGGTCGGCGGGATGATGTTTCAGTCGAAGAGCGTGCGCGACGACGTACGCGTCCGGCACTTCGAGGACGGCGAGTACGCCGAGCACTGGTCCTTCATTCGCTTGGCCGGCGGGCGCCGGCTGGCTGCACGCGTCTTCCTCGCGTGCGAGACGATGCAGGCGACGGACGAGGCCTGGGATCTCGCAACCTGGGCGAGCGCGCACAAGGCGGCCTTCCTCACGCAGTGCCGCGACTGGATGCGCGACTGTCCGCGATGCGACGGCGAGCGGGTGGCGTTCAGCCGCACCACGAGCTGACGCGCGAGCCGGCCGCAGCATCGCCCACGCGCTTGACCGGTATCCGAGCAAGGAGCGCTGGGAGCATGAGGCACGCGGCCCCCAGAGGCGCCCGAACTGGGGCCGGCGGCGGTGGACGGCGAAATGGGGCGCTTCTAGATTGCCAGCGCGTGTTCCTGCCGGGTCTGCTCGGGCATCAGCCAAGCGCAGCCGGTGGAGAGGGGCTGGTGCGCTACCCCGTTGCCGCGCTCTACGGTGACTATCTCAGAGCGACGGTCGGGCTTGTCCTGACCGCCGGGCCGCTGCTGCTGCTCGACCTGGCGGATGGCGTCGCGCTGCTGCTCGCGACGCTCGGCCTGCTGTTCGCCTGGTTCGGCGCCCGTACGGTCGGGCGCCACCTCACTCGGGTCGAACTTTCAAGCAATGCGATCGCGCTGCGTGGGCCGAGCGCGCGCCGGATCGCGTGGGCCGACCTGGATCGGATCAAGCTCGCCTACTATGCGCCGCGCCGAGGACACGCCCAGGGCTGGCTCCAGCTCACGCTGCGCAGTCCCGAGGGCGGCACGATCCAGCTCGATTCCACGCTCGCCGGGTTCGATCAGGTGCTCGATCAGGCGAGTCGTGCGGCCTGGGCGAAAGCGCTGCCGCTCGATGCGGCGACCCAGGCCAACCTCGCCGCGCTCGGGCTTGACCAGGCGGACGACGCCGGGCTGCCGCTCAGTGCGCGGGGGCGCGTGCCCGCCGATGCTGCGCGCCGCGGCGGCTCCACGGCGAGATGGTGAGCCAGCGCCGGAATTCGGCGCTGCCCATCGACGGCCCGAATAGGAAGCCCTGCACGTGCTCGCAGCCGAGCGAACGTAGTGAGTTGAACGCCTCCTCGGTCTCCACGCCCTCAGCGACCACGCCGAGCCCGAGGCCTTTGGCCAGCTGCACCACCGAGCGCACGATCACCGCGGCATTGTCGTCGTGGGTCATCGGCACCACGAACGAGCGGTCGATCTTCAGCTCGTCGATCGGCAGCTTCTGCAGGTAGGCAAGCGAGGAGTAGCCGGTACCGAAGTCGTCGAGCGACAGGCGACAACCGATGTCGGAGATCCGCGCCAGCACCTGGAGCGCGGTCGCGGGGTCGGCCATCAACGCGCTCTCGGTGATCTCGAAGGTGAGCAGCTCGGGGCGCTGCTCCCAGGACTGCAACAGCAGCCGGATCACGTCGGGCAGCTGCGGATCGTGCAGCGATTTGACCGACAGATTGACCGCGACGCCGAACTCGAAGCCTTCGCGTTGCCAGGTCTGCAGCGCGCGCAGAGCGGCATTCAGCACCCACATGGTCAGCGGCTTGATCAGCCCGGTCTGCTCGGCGCTGTGGATGAACTCGTTCGGCGGGATCGCGCCGTGCTCCGGGTGCAGCCAGCGGATCAGCGCCTCGGCGCCGGCGAATTCCGCCCTCTGCGCGTCGATTTTCGGCTGGAACTCGAGCACCAGCTGGTCGTCCTCGATGGCGCGCCGCAGCTCGCCGGTGAGCGTCAGCTGGCGCACGCTGTTGGTATCCGATTCAGGGCTGTACACGACGAAGCCGAGCTGATCGCGCTTGGCCGCATACATCGCCACATCCGCATGCTGCAGGAGTTCGGTCGCGGTGGCGCCGTGCTCGGGATAGAGTGCCACGCCGATGCTGATCCCGACCTCGAGCGTCAGATCCTGGATCGCGAACGGCCGCCGGAGCGCTTCGACCAGGCGCTCGGCCACCCGACAGGCCATCTCGAGGTCGGTCGGCCCGAGCAGCAGGATCGCGAACTCGTCGCCGCCCAGACGGGCGACCGTGTCGGCGCTGCGCAGCGGCTGCTGCAGACGCGGGCCCACCTCGGTCAGCAGCCGATCGCCGACCTGGTGACCGAGGGTGTCGTTGATGTCCTTGAAGCGGTCGAGATCCAGCAGCAGCACGGCCATCTGCTGGCGCGCGCGCTGCGCGTTCTTGATCGCCTGCTCGATCCGGTCGTTGAGCAGCGTGCGATTGGGCAGCCCGGTCAGCGCGTCGTGCAGCGCCATGCGCTCGAGCTCGGCCTCCTGGAGCTTGCGCTCGGTGACGTCGCGCAGGATCGCGATGCCGACCCATTTTTCGTCGACCTGCATGCGGCTGAAGGTGGCCTCGACCGGAAAGGACCGCCCGGAGCCATGCCTCGCTTCGAGCTCGTGAATGCCGCCCGCCTGAGCGAACGCTTTGAACGAGCCGTTCTGCTGATCCGGCAGCAGAGCGCGCAGAGGGCCACCGATCACCTCCTGCGCCGCCACCCCGAAGATCCGCTCGGCGGCGCAGTTGTAGGACAGGGTATTGCCGTCGGCATCGAAGGTGACGATCGCATCGAAGCTGTTGTCGACCAGCTGACGCATCATGTGGTCGGTCGCGGGCAGGGTACCGATCTGGCCAACCAGCGCGCGCGCCTGGTGCTCGACCCGGCCGAGCGTGGCGACGCCGAACGCCAGGACCAGGCCGATCAGACCGGCGCTGGTGTCCAGCGCCACCGCGCCGAACAGCTGCAGACCGGTGGCGAGCCCGGTGATCGCCAGCCCCGAGCCGCCGAGCAGCAGAAGCGCGCGCCGCCAGGGCAGACTGCCGAACGCGGGCCCGGTCGCCAGGATCAGCAGCGCCGCGCCGAATGCCGCCGGCCAGCCCTGCACCGGAAACAGCGCGCGTCCCTGCGCCATGGTCTCGAACGCCAGCGCCTGGACAAGCGGGCCGGGCAGGGCGCGGTAGCGCGGCACGCTGCGCCAGTCGCCGAGCTCGATCGCGACCGGGCCGATCAGGACCGATTTGCCCGCCACCGCGTTCGGGTCAAAACGGCCATTGAGCACGTCGACGTAGCTCAGCTGCGGGATCGTGGCCGGGTCGATGCTGAAATCGATCAGCACCTCGCGCGCCACCGTCGCGGGCGCCCCGGCCAACCAGGCTGACATGGTCGGCACGGTCCGGTCGGCGAACGCCGTGACCGTCTGAATCGTGCGCACGCGGCCTTCGGGGTCGGGCTGGACGTTGATCGAGGTGCGGCTGGCGGACAGATCGAAGCTGGGCAGGGGTGTGGTATCGAAGATCTGATTGCTCACCCACTGGCGATGGACCGCGAGGGCGACGCGGTCCGGCCCGGCTACCGCCAGGGCGTCGGCCAGCGCCCGATCGTCCTCGAGCGTCTGCGCCGAGCTGAAATCGAAGTCGAAGGCGATGTGCCGGGCACCCGCGGCGACCAGGCGCTTCAGCACCGCGGCATGGTAGCGGCGCGGCCAGGGCCAGGGCCAGCTTCTGAGCGCCTGCAGACTCGCCGGATCGATCACCACCAGCACGAGCTCGCCCGAAGCCGGGCGCGACCAGAGATGGGTGCGCGCGTCCAACAGGCCACGGTCGACGAAGCTGAACCAGCCGACCAGATAGACCGTCGCGATCAATGCTGCGACGAACACGAACGGCCGGTAAGGCCTCATCGTTGTCAGCCGCGGACCAGCTCGCGCCGCCGTCGACCCTCAGGCTGGCTCTGACCGCGCAACTGCGCCCGCAGGTTCTGCAGAAAAGCAAGACCCGGGATCGCCAGGATCACAAGCCCAACGCCTATCATGGCCAGGTAACCCCAGGACGAGGCCAGCTCATCCAGCCAGCCGAAGCCTTTGGCGGCCCGGTGCGACGGCCGCACTGCCCGTTCGGCACGATCGCGGGTCCGGTCAGACTCGGTGCGGGTTCCGGCGGCGTCGGAGTGGGCGCGCACGCCGGCTGAGTCGGACGGGACGCGCGCTCCGACGGGGTCGGCGGCGGTGGCCGGATCAGGGGTTGCCGGCGCTGCGGGGACATCCGTCGCCGTCGCCGGCAGGCGCCAGGCGGGCCCGTCGGCCGTCCCGGTCGGCGCAGCGGGCGCCGGCGCGGTGAAGCGGGTCGGGCTGTCGCCGGGGCCGGCCGACTGGCGGAGACCCTCGCCTGCCCCCAGCGCCACCGGGTCGGGCTGGCCCGGAGTCGTCACCTCCAGCTCGCCCTCGTGGACCACGACGCTGTTCTGCTCGGGATCGACCTCGACTTCGATCGTCGTGCCCTTGATGCCGAGGCTGAGCAACGGGGTATCGATGCGCACGTCCCTCGCGGCGCGGGACTCGATCTGCACCAGGATGTGGCCGCGCTCGTGCCGCAGGCGGCGGTCCTGCCCCGAGCTCGCGAGCGGTACGATCAGCCTGCCTTGCGGGGCGATGGTCAGCTGGTCGCCACCGGCCACCAGCAGGATCTCGCCATCCGACCCGGTCTCGATCTCGGCGCCGGGCGGCAGCACCTCGCCGCGGCTGAACTGGCGCCAGCGAGTCTCGCCCTGGGCGCGCCAGGCCGCGGTGCCGGAGGCATCGAGCACCACCCAGTTGGCCACGTTGGGCACGCCGGAGCTGTCGAGGACCAAGTCATGCGCGCTCTGCTGCACCGGCGGCGCGCCGTCGAAGCCCTGCGCTGGCGCGACGACGGCGATCAGCAGACCTCCGAACAGCCAGGCGCGTCGGCACAGCGCTGCGCCGGCGTGCCGGGCGTCGGTCGACGGCCGAGGTCCCCGCGTCGGCGTCGCGGGATCAACGAAGCCGTGGGCGAAAGAGTGGAGCGCGTTCACCTGGACGCGCCTGACGTTTGCTTGGGGCCGGCCGGAATGGCCTCGACCTGATCGAGCATGCCGGCGGTCAGCCGCTCGAACTTGGCGCGGCGGATCGCCGCCGCCGGACTCTCGGTGATACGGGCAGGCGCCAGCTGCGGCTGCGGATCGAGTGCGCGCAGCCCGTCGGGATAGGCTCGCGAGGTCGCTGCCGGGCCTGCCTCGTCGTCCACGCCCATGGACTCGGCCGCGGGGCGCCCGGCGCGCGGCGCTTCGACCACGTCGGCCGCGAGTTGGGCCCGAGCCTCCGGCGCTTCCTGCAGCACGGTAGGCGCGCCGTCGACGGCACGGCCGATCGGCGGGGCGGTCGCCGCGCCGCTGGGCGAAAGCGCGGACGGCTGTGCGGTCGCAGAACGCGCCCCGGGGCTGGCGCTCGGCGTATCGGTCGGAGCGGCCTTGGGCTGAAGCGCGGGGATGATGACCAGCTCGACCGGCTGGAACGGTCCGCCGGGCGACGAACGGACCGCGAGCTGCACCTCGTCCGCGCCGCCGGCGTGCGCCGACTGGCCAGCGATCATCTGGGTCTGGCGCAGGCCATCCGGGGTGGCGACCTGCACCTGACCTTCCTTGACGGAGACCTCGGTCGCGAGCTGGTTGACGTGCACGTCGACCACGCCTGCCAGCAGCTCCAGCTCGAGCGATCGGGTATGGATGTGCAGCGGCTCAGCCGCCGCCGCGACGCGATAGCGCAGCGATCCGGCCCGTTGCTCGAGCAGGTCGTCGCCGCCGCTGCCCGGCAGCACGAAGCGGCTGTTGGGGCCGGCGCTGATGTTCAGCCCCGGCGCATCGACGATCAGCCGAGCGCCACCGCCGGTCGACACTTCGCTGCCGTCGGCGAGCGCTTCACCGATGGTCGCCGACAGCCAGGCCGCAGCCGAGGGCGGCAAGTGGCGCGCCTCACCCGTCCGTTCGACGATGCGCCAGCCGGCGGGCTGCGCGGTGGAGCGCTCAGCAGACGTGCTCGCGCATGCACACAGCGCGCCGAGCAGGGCCAGCGCTGCGAGCGGTTGGCTGCTGGCTGGGACCAGCCGCTTCGCCATGGGGCCTCAGATCCTCGCCGGGCAGGTGGGTGGACGCCCATGGTAGGCCCGGCAGCATCTAAAATTCGGTAAACGGGCGCGATGAGATGGTGCCCGTCATCGGATGTCGCATTGGCGCAAGTACTACTCACGCTCAGGGGGAGACATGCCGCCGTGAACCGCTATCTGCGGGTCGAGAGAAGGACGTCGCGAGCTCGAAAGGAGAGCCCGTGGTCCGCGCCTCCGCGCTACCGGCCAGCGACCAGGTCTGGCAGCCGGACCACGCGGCGAAGCTGCGCATACGCGAACTCGTGGCCGACTGCTCGTTCGAGATCACGCCGGCGACCGCAGGCAAGTACGCGCGCTCGCCGACCTGGTGCCAGCGGCGACCCGGGTCGACATCGCGTGCGTGCCCGGCGAAGGCTACCGCAGCGTGGCCGCCGTTACGGCGGCGCGTCCGCGCCGAACGCCTCGTGCCGGTGCGTCATTGCCCGGCGCGTTCGATCGCCGATCACGCCCAGCTCGACGCCTATCTCCGACGTGTCACCGCTGACGCCGGCGTTGACGAGGTGCTGGTGATCGGCGGCAGCCGCGATCTGCCCCGCGCCGCCGTGCTGCGGCCGGGCGCATCCGGCAGCCACCTTCAGCCGCGCGTCCGATTGCGGCACAGCAGCACCAGCAGCAGGCCCGGCGGCGCCAACACAAGCCACGTCGGCAGGATCAGAAGCCACTGGACGAGCGCCCAGATCGCTGGGCTCAAGCCCTTCTCGATCAGCGCCTGGAAACCGACCAGACTGTTGGCATGCACGCGAAACCAGATGGCGCCGACGCTGAGCGTCGACGGCGCTCCCTGGAGCATCGTCAGGAACTCTGCAATCGCAGCCGCCGCGCCTGCGACCAGCAGCCCAACTCCGAGCCAGTAGCCGAATTTCCTCATCAGCTGATCCTCGACGCCTTGCCGGAGTTGTCTCGGGCGGCCTTCGGGCCAACGAACGGCGCGACGAAAGCTACGCGGCGAACCTCCTGTGGCAAAGTCCCGACTTCGCGACCCGCGCTACGAGCCGCAAGCCCGCCGCCGCAGACCTCCGAGGTCGTCACGCTGCTATTTCGACCAGGCGATTCCATCTCGCTAAATCGAAGGACCGAACCACGCGTCTGCGGGCGAAGCAGAAAAAGGCGAGCATCACTGGGCGAACGCGTCGCTCGAAGGCCTTCCAATCAGCCTGTGCGGCGGCTTGACCGATCGGTGCAGCGCGCCCATTCCTAGATGCAGGGGCCGGTCCATGGCGCGTTGGCTGATCATCCTCGGCGTCGTCCTGATCGTGGCCGGGCTGCTTTGGCCCTGGCTGACCCAACTCGGGCTCGGCCGCCTGCCGGGCGACATCGTGATCGAGCGCGACAATTTCCGGATGTACATCCCGATCACGACATCGATCTTGATCAGCGTGGTTCTGTCGCTGATCCTGTGGTTGCTGCACCGGTGATCCGGCCGACCACGCCGTCTGCCCAGGTCGTGCGCATCATCGCCGGTGAGTTCAAGGGTCGCCGCCTGCGGTCCCCCGCAGGCCAAGCGATCCGGCCGACCAGCGATCGTGCGCGGGAAGCGTTGTTCAACATTCTCGAGCACGGCGCGCCGGCGGTTCGCGACGCGCGCTTTCTCGATCTGTTCTGTGGCACCGGCGCGATCGGTCTCGAGGCGCACTCGCGCGGCGCGCGCCAAGTGGTGCTGGTCGACAACGACCCCGAAGCCTTGCGGCTGGCCCGCGCCAATCTGGAGCGGATCGGGTCGCCGGCAAGCGTCCGGGTGCTGGCGCGCGACGCCACCCGCCTCGGTCCGGCGCCGCACCCGTTCGATCTGGCCTTCCTCGATCCGCCCTATCGCTCCGCGCTGGCAGCCCCCGCGCTCGAAGCCATGCTGCGGGACGGCTGGCTCGGCGCGCACGCGCGCGTGATGCTGGAGCTAGCGGCCACCGAGGATCTAGAGCTGCCGCCGGGCTACTCGCTCGAGCGCGAGCGGCGTTACGGCAGCGCCAAGTTCCTGTTCCTGCGCTCTTCTGCCTGAAGGACGACGGCATCAGCGCGGGCGCAAGCGACCCGGCCGGATTTGCCGACCCCGATCCGAGCGCGCCGGACCTAATGGGCAACTGCTCCAGCCATTCCCGATCCCGGTTGCGAGCCGATCACTGCGGCGCGCGCGCCACCATGCCCTGACATCAGCGTTGATCGTAAGTTCGCGCTCCCTGACCGCGTTCCACCTGCTCCGGCCGATCCGCTATGTAGTTGCGAGCCTGACGACAATGGCCCGACTGGTCGGTCAGGGAGTCAGGAAGGTTCTGCGGGAAGAATATGAGTTCGGTTCTCCTCGGTCTGCTTACCGCGGTCTGCTGGGGCTGCGCGGACTTCGTGGCGCGCTTCACCGGGCGGGCGGTCGGGCCGGACGTGGCGCTCGCCGGCATGCTGCTCGCGAGCGCGGTGCTGCTCACGCTCCTCGCCGTGGCGACCTCCGCGCCGCTGCTTCAGTCGTTGGTCGAATGGCCTCTGATCCTGGTAGCCGGGCTCGCCGTCATGGCGGCCACGCTGCTGCTCTATGCCGGTCTGACGCGCGGACCGATCGGCCTGGTGGCGCCGATCGCGGCATCGTATCCCGCATTCAACGTGGTGTTCGGGCTCGCGACCGGCATCGTGCCGACCGGGCCGCAATGGCTCGCGATCGGCGCGGTCATGGCGGGGGTCACGGTGGTCGCGCGCTGTGCGCCCGCGCCGGAGGGCGAAGCCGCGAGCGACGTGCGCCTGACCTTCGCCATCGCGCTGCTGGCGGCGCTCGCTTTCGCGCTCGCGATCGGCGCCGGCCAGGCCGCCGCCCGTCTGCATGGCGAACTCGCGGTCACGGCGGCGGCGCGCTGGGTCAGCGTGGTCGCCGCATTCGGCTGGCTGGTCGTCCGCGGCCGCCCGGTCCTCGTGCCCGCGCCATGGCGCTGGCCGGTCGCCGCTCAGGGGACGCTGGACGGGGGCGCTTACCTCGCGCTGTTCGCTGCCGCGCACGGGCCCGGGTCGGTCATCGCCGCGGTGGTGGCATCGAGCTTCGCGGCCGTGACCGTGGTGCTCGCCCGTGTCGTTCTGAAGGAGCCGATGTCGTCTGCGCAGTGGGCGGGGATTGCGCTGATCGTCGCGGGCGTCGGCGTGCTCTCCGCGCTGCGGACATGACGAGGCGCGAACGGACGAGTACGTGCGTCAATAACAAGCGCAAATCGCGAGCTGCTCGCGTCGCTGACGCGTCGCGAACTCCGAGAAACGGCTTTCGGGCTACGCGAGCGTAGTGCGCTCGGCGCGCGGCGTCCTGCCGTACAGCTGGCGATAGCAGGTCGAAAAGTGCGAGGCCGAGACGAAGCCCGTGGCGAACGCCACGTTCATGATCGGCATGGTGGTCTGGTACAGCAGGTGCCGCGCGCGCTCCAGCCGCAGCTCGAGGTAGTACTGGGCCGGCGTGCGCCCGAGATGCTTGCGGAACAGGCGCTCGAGTTGGCGACGCGACAGTCCGACGTAGCGCGCCAGCATCTCCTGACCGAGTGGCTCCTCGACGTTGGCCTCCATCATCTCGATTGCGCCGATCAGCTTGGGATGATTGATGCCGAGCCGCACCCGATAGGGCATGCGCTGATGCTCGTGCGGCTGCCGGATGCGATCGAGCAGGCACTGCTCGGAAACCTTTGTGGCCAGTTCCTGGCCGTGGCGGGCGGCGATCAGATGCAGCATCAGGTCAATGGCCGCGGTGCCGCCGGAGCAGGTCAGCCGGTTGCGGTCGACCTCGAACAGGTCAGCGGTCACCTCGATCCCAGGAAACTCCTCGACAAAGCCCGGCAGATTTTCCCAGTGAATGGTACACTTGTGACCCTTGAGCAGGCCCGCCCGCGCGAGCAGATGCGCGCCGGTGCACACCGCCCCGATGGTCGCGCCGGCGCGATCGGCGCGGCGCAGCCAAGCGAACAGCTGGCCGTCGCGAATCCGCTCGGCGCCAAGGCCGCTGCACACGATCACGATCGGGCTCTGCCGGCCCGGCCCGATCGCAATGTCCGCGAGCGACTGGTCGGTCGTGACCTGGCAGCCGTTGCTGGCGCGCACCGGCCCGCCCTCCCGCGACACGATGTGCCAGCTGTACAGCTCCCGATCCGCCATGCGGTTGGCGATGCGCAGCGGCTCGAGCGCCGAGGCGAACGCGATCATCGAGAAGTTGGGCACGAGCACGAAGGCGAAGCGCTCGGGGCCGCGCGTCGGATGCTCGACCCAACCCGAAGGCCTTCTCTCGGCAACGATGCGATGCACGGCGGCGCTCTCGCGATCTGCGCGCCCGATGTCGCAAATTCGCGATTGCGCTGTCAACGCCGCGGCCTGTTCATGCGACGCGCGAGTTTTCCAGTAGACCACACCGAAAAGCCGCAGACAGTCAGGGCCGGATCGCAGGCTCCAAGGCCTCGGTCATGGCGCGGCAAAGCGCACGACTGCTGACCGGCTTGTCGATGCGCGGAGCATCGCGCAGCTCCGGCTCGCTGAGCTGCGGACGACTGTAGCCGGTGATCAGCACGAACGGCACGCCGCGGGCCAGCAGCGCCGCCGCGATCGGCGTGGCGCGCTGACCCTTCAGGTTCACGTCGAGAAGCGCCGCATCCGGCCGCTCGCCGTCGAGCAGGACCAGCGCGTGGTTGACCGAGGACACGGGTCCGAGCACCATGCAGCCACGTCGCTGCAGCAGTAGCTCAAGCTCCATCGCCAGCAGGAACTCGTCCTCGACGATCAGGATGCGACGCCCAGCGAGGTCGGCGCCGTTTTTCACGCAGGATCCCTTCTCGGTCGGGTGTCGGCGGTCTAGCTCAACGGGAACACCAGTTCGCAGCGTAAACCGTTCGCGGCGTAGTTCAGTTCCGCCTGACCTTCCAATTCGTAGGTGCACGCCCGCTCGATCAGCCGCGTGCCAAAGCCCTTCTCGCCCAGTTGTCCGATCTCGGGCCCGCCGTTCTCCACCCAACGCAGCCGGAGGCGCCGCCCCTTGTTGCCCTCCTCGACCTGCCAGGAAACAAGCACACGGCCGCCCGCGTGCGACAGCGCGCCGTATTTGGCGGCGTTGGTGCCCAGCTCGTGCAGGATCAGACTAAGCCCAAGGCTCTGGGTGGCGGTGAGCGGCACCGACTCGC
>JBKPNX010000096.1:0-75070 GCA_046732855.1 Pseudomonadota bacterium | reverse complement strand
CGCCCTTTCAAGGCGAAAACCCGGGTTCGATTCCCGGTGGGGACGCCAATGTTGCTGCGCGTTTCCAGGATTCAAGGCTCCGCCCGACGGAACCCGCGGACGCGGCGGCAGCGCTCAGTGCACGGTCACGCTTTCCGTTGCAGAGCGCCAACGGCGCCAGAGCACGATCGCCGCGACTGCGACGCCGATCTGCAGGCCGCTTGCCACAAGCCGCGCGAGCAACAGGTCGCCGAATCGGTAGCCCGAGTCGACCAGCGTGGTCAGCAGCTCCATGAACAGGCACAGATTCAAGATCACAAGAAACCGGTTTGCAACACCGCGCGCGAGCCGGGCAAGCGGGAAGGCGAGCAGCAAAGGTAGCAGGTCGACCGTCAGCCTGAGGACGTCGGTGCCGAAGGCCGTCATTCGCTCGTCTCCGTTAGCCTGAGCCCGTGACCCCGGCTTCTCCCTCGAGAAAGAATGCCTCCACTAAACCACAGATAGAATAGCCTTCACAACAATTAACCACCGACCGAGGGCTGCGCGCGGACGACTGGAGCTTAGGACGAGCCTATCCGCCTGCGCCGAAGGCCTTGTCACCGCCGGTGCAGTCTGACAGGTTCACGGGGGAGTTTGGAGAGCGGGGAGGCGACCATGGAGGTACGCGCGGCAGTTGCCTGGAAGGCCGGTGAGCCTCTATCGATCGAGACCGTGCAACTCGAGGGGCCCAAGACCGGCGAGGTGATGGTCGAGGTCAAGGCGACCGGCATCTGCCACACCGACGAGTTCACTTTATCCGGTGGCGATCCCGAGGGAATCTTTCCCTCCGTCCTCGGGCACGAGGGGGCCGGCGTGGTGGTCGATGTCGGCGCCGGTGTCACGTCGGTCAAGAAAGGCGACCACGTGATCCCGCTGTACACGCCGGAATGCCGGCAGTGCGAATACTGCCTGAGCCAAAAGACCAATCTCTGCCAGGCGATCCGAGCGACCCAGGGTCAGGGCTTGATGCCCGACGGGACCTCGCGCTTTTCCCAGAACGGCACCAAGATCTACCACTACATGGGCACCTCCACTTTCGCGAACTACACGGTCCTGCCCGAGATCGCGGTCGCCAAGATCCGCGAGGACGCGCCCTTCGACAAGGTGTGCTACATCGGCTGCGGCGTGACCACGGGCGTTGGCGCGGTACTCAATACCGCCAAGGTCGAGGCCGGCGCCAACGTCGTCGTGTTCGGGCTCGGCGGCATCGGCCTGAACGTCATCCAGGGGGCGCGGCTCGCGGCCGCCGACATGATCGTGGGGGTCGACACCAACCCCGCCAAGAGCAATCTCGCGACCAAATTCGGCATGACCCATTTCGTCAACCCGAAAGAGGTCGAGGGCGATCTCGTGCCCTATCTGGTCAATCTGACCAAGGGCGGCGCCGACTACAGCTTTGAGTGTATCGGCAACGTCAAGACGATGCGGCAGGCGCTCGAGTGCTGCCACAAGGGCTGGGGCGTGTCGGTGATCATCGGCGTGGCGCCATCCGGCGCCGAGATCAGCACGCGGCCGTTCCAGCTGGTGACCGGGCGGGTCTGGAAGGGCACCGCGTTCGGCGGCGCCCGCGGCCGCACCGACGTGCCCAAGATCGTGGACTGGTACATGGAGGGCAAGATCAACATCGACGATCTGATCACCCACACCATGCCCCTCGACCAGATCAACGAGGCCTTCGACCTGATGCACGCCGGCAAGTCGATCCGGAGCGTGGTGATCTACTGAGCGTGCGCCGGGCCTCACCCGCGTCAACCACGTCGGGGCAGCCATGGCCGAGGACGTGACCACGCTGAAGCAGCATCGCTGCTTCGGCGGGATTCAGGGCGTCTACCGGCACGAGTCGAGCGCCACGCGATGTGCGATGGAGTTCGCGGTCTATCAGCCCCCACAGGCGGCGCACGGTCCGGTCCCGGTGCTGTACTGGCTGTCCGGCCTGACCTGCACCTGGGCCAATTTCACCGAAAAGGCCGGCGCCCAGCGCCATGCTGCCGAGCATGGCCTGATCATCGTCGCGCCGGACACGAGCCCGCGTGGGACGGACTTTCCGGGCGAGCATGATAGCTATGATTTCGGCAGCGGCGCCGGGTTCTACGTCGATGCCACCGAAGAACCATGGGCGCGCCACTACCGCATGTACAGTTACGTGACCAGGGAACTGCCAGCGCTGATCGAGGCGAGATTCCCGGTGGACCGGGCACGCCAGGGGATCTTCGGGCATTCCATGGGCGGCCACGGCGCGCTCGTCTGCGCGCTCCGCAACCCCGAGCGCTACCGCTCGCTCTCCGCGTTCGCGCCGATCGCGGCGCCGATGCAGAGCCCCTGGGGCGAGAAGGCGTTTTCGGGCTATCTCGGCGGCGATCGCGAGACCTGGCGGGAGTACGATGCCACAGAGCTGGCCGCGCGCGGCGGGTGGTCGAGCGACGTCCTGATCGATCAGGGCGCGGCGGACGATTTCCTCGCGGAGCAGCTCAAGCCGCACCTGCTCCAGGAGGCCTGCCGCGCCGCCGGCGTCCCGCTCACCCTGCGCTATCAGGCCGGCTACGATCACAGCTATTATTTCATGGCCAGCTTCATGTCCGAACACGTCGCCCACCACGCCCGGCTGCTGAAGGCGTGAGCAGTCGGCAAGTGGGCGGCAGCGTCGTGTTCGAGGCGATGGTATTTAGCCGGTTTGCGGGCGTCGCGGGGCAACGATGATTCACGCTCATGCGCCGGCTCGGGCCCGTCGGTGCCACGAACTTCAATCCCGATTACCTCAGTGAGATCCTTGGCGGATCCATCTGACGAGTGATGCGTCGTTCTGGGCAGAATCCACGGCTGCCTGAGGCCGACGATGTTCTTCGGTTCTGGTATCCGGAGCGATTGAGCGGTGCCAATCATGCGACGATGGTCAGCCAGTTCGCATGGTGGTTTCGCGGCGGAGCGGATTCTGCCATCACCGAGCGGTTTCAGCTACTCCTGGAGCAGGCTGCGCGAGGGGAACGGGACCATTGGTCGCGTATGCCACGGTCGCGGCTCGCGCTGATCATCGTCCTCGATCAGTTCTCCCGATCGGTTTATCGGGGCACGGAGCGGGCGTATGCGCAGGATCCGAAGGCGCTCGCCCTGGCGCTCGAGGGCATCGAGATCGGTCACTACGCGGCCCTCGACACGCCGTGGGAGAAGACATTCTTCTTTCTGCCATTGGGGCACTCCGAGGAGCTCGCGCACCCGGAGACGGCGGTCAGGCTCGCTGAGGAACTTGTGGAACAGGGACCGGCAGAGCTGCGTAGAGTCCTCGAGCATTCGGCGGCGCAGGCCCGCGGCCATCGCGACGTCATCGCGCGCTTTGGGCGCCATCCTCATCGCAACGCAGTGCTTGGGCGGGAATCAACGCCAGAGGAGCTCGACTATCTGGCAGGGGGGCAGCTCGTCCACACGCGCCCGCTGCCGCGCTGACGGTGCTCCGTCCTCTGTCGGGGTAGCGGTTTACTCGGCCGCAGCCGCATGACCGGCCAAGCCGCGTTCGATCGCGGCGAGCGCGGCCTCGGCGCGCGCTCCGTCCGGCCCGCCGCCCTGGGCGAAATCCGGGCGGCCGCCACCCCCTTTGCCGCCAAGCTCGGCGACGCCGGCCTTGACCAGCTCGACGGCGTTGACGGCGTCCTTCAGGTCATCGGACACCGAGACGACCAGGCTCGCCTTGCCATCGACCACGCTGACCACGGCCGCGACGCCCGAGCCCAGCGCGCGCAGCATGGCATCGGCTGTTCCGCGCAGCTCCCTGGCCGGGACGCCCTCGACCTCGCGCGCCAGGTACTGGATGCCGCCGATGTCCTTGGCTTCGACGCCTCGAGCGGTCCCGCCGCTCGCCACCTGCTGGCGCAGCTTGCTGACCTCCTGCTCGAGCCGGCGCCGCTCGGCGATCAGGCTCACGACGCGCTCGGGCAGATCCTGCGGCGTGACCCTGAGCGCGTCGGCGGTCGCACCCAACAGCCGCTCTTCGTCGCGCACGTGCCGGTACGCGGCCTCGCCGGTCAGCGCCTCGATCCGCCGGATGCCGGCAGCGACCGCCGATTCGCCCGTGATCTTGAACAGCGCGATATCTCCGGTGCGGGCGCAGTGCGTGCCGCCGCACAGCTCGGTCGACGTGGTGCGCCCATCGGGCTCCCTGCCCATCGACACGACCCGCACCTCGTCGCCGTACTTCTCGCCGAACAGCGCCATGGCGCCGGCGGCGATCGCCGACTCCCGGTCCATCAGTCGAATCGCGACCTCGGCGTTCTGGCGCAGAAACGCATTGACCTCGGCCTCGATCGCGGCGAGTTCCTCGGGCGTGACCGCCTTGGGGTGGCTGAAGTCGAAGCGCAGCCGATCGGGCGCGACCAGCGATCCCTTCTGGGTGACGTGCGAGCCGAGCTGGCGGCGCAACGCGGCGTGCAGCAGATGGGTCGCCGAGTGCGCGCGTCGCAGCCTCGCCCGGCGCTCGCCATCGATCGCCATCTCGACCACGTCGCCGACCTCGAGCGCGGCGCCCTCGAGCCGGCCGAGATGCACGGGTAGATCGCCGAGCTTCTTCTGGGTGTCCGTGACCCGCACCACGGCCGGCCCGCGGCGGATCGTGCCGGTATCGCCGATCTGACCACCCGCCTCGCCGTAGAATGGCGTCTGGTTGGTGACCACCATGACGTCACCCGGCTCGGCGCGCTGCACCGGCTGACCGCCGACCACCAGCGCCCTGACCTGCGCCTCCGCGGTCTCGTGGTCGTAGCCGAGGAATTCGGTTGCGCCGAGCGTTTCGCGCAGCTCGAACCAGATGCGCTCCTCGGCCTGCTCGCCCGAGCCCTTCCAGCTAGCCCTCGCTTCGGCGCGCTGGCGCTCCATGGCCGCATCGAACCCGGCGAGATCGACGGTCATGCCGCGGGCGCGCAGCGCATCCTGGGTGAGATCGAGCGGAAAACCGTAGGTGTCGTACAGCCGGAACGCGGTTGCGCCTGGCAGCTCGTCGCCCGTACGTAGATCCGCGGTCGCCTCCTCGAGCAGGCGCAGACCGCGCTCGAGCGTGTCCCGAAACCGCGTCTCCTCGAGCCGCAGAACCTCGGTGATCAGCGACTCGGCGCGCACGAGTTCGGGGAAGGCCTGGCCCATCTCGGCGACCAGCACCGGCACAAGGCGCCACATCAGCGGCTCGCGCGCGCCCAGCATGTGGGCGTGGCGCATCGCGCGGCGCATGATCCGGCGCAGCACGTAGCCGCGCCCCTCGTTGGACGGCATCACGCCGTCGGCGATCAGGAACGCGCAGGCGCGAAGATGATCCGCGATCACCTTGTGCGAGGGGCGGTGCGGCCCGACCGCGCGCGTCCCGGTCAGCTCTTCGCTCGTCTGGATGATACGCCGGAACAGATCGATGTCGTAGTTGTCGTGCAGCCCCTGGAGCACCGCGGCGATGCGCTCGAGGCCCATACCGGTGTCGATCGAGGGCCTGGGCAGCGGCTCGCGCCGGCCGGGCGCGATCTGCTCGAACTGCATGAACACGAGGTTCCAGATTTCGATGAAGCGGTCGCCGTCCTCATCGGGGCTGCCCGGCGGTCCGCCCGGCACCTCGGGGCCGTGATCGTAGAAGATTTCCGAGCACGGCCCGCATGGCCCGGTGTCGCCCATCGCCCAGAAATTGTCCGAAGTGGGGATGCGCAGGATCCGGCTCTCGGGCAGCCCGGCGATCTGCCGCCACAGCCGGAACGCCTCGTCGTCCTCGGCGTAAACCGTGGTCAGCAGCCGGTCCGCGGGCAGGCCGTATTCCCTGGTCACCAGGTTCCAGGCGAGCTCGATCGCCACGTCCTTGAAGTAGTCGCCGAACGAGAAGTTGCCGAGCATCTCGAAGAAGGTGTGATGCCGGGCGGTGTAGCCGACGTTGTCGAGGTCGTTGTGCTTGCCGCCGGCGCGCACGCACTTCTGCGACGTGGTCGCGCGCCGGTACGGCCGCTGCTCGATGCCGGTGAACACGTTTTTGAACTGGACCATGCCGGCGTTGGTGAACAGCAAGGTCGGGTCGTTGTGCGGCACGAGCGGGCTCGAGGGCACGATCTCGTGACCGTGCTCCCCGAAATACTCAAGGAAGGTCTTACGGATCTCGTTGGCGCTGGGCATCGGTCTGACGACAGTCCTCGGTTTTCCTGGCCTTAGATAGCCGTCCCGCCGCCGCGGGAAAAGCCCACACGCACGAACGGGCTGGTGTCCCGCCCTTCGGTGAACAGGCCACGCCGCGAGGGTCGCCACGAGGACGACCGATCTCTCTCCGTCGAGGCGCTGATTGACTGAGCCATCCCAAGGAGCACCGCCCTCAACCGATCCGGCCAGTTTTCCGGCAGACCTGCGCCTAGGAAGCCTGATGACGGGACTCGAGCGCGCCGCTGGCGCGCAGCGCCCATGGAATGCTTTCACGCCGGCAGGAGATCACCCGGCGACGAGATCAATCATCAGTACCGAAGGTCGCTTTAATCTTAACTGCAATTTACTGTAACTATGGTTAACGCGATTGCGAACTGGAGCGATTTTTATTACAATCCACAATGCTTCTGGGAAGCGGGTGGGGAAGCGTCATGTATTCTCGGCTGTCGATCTTTATGGCCGGCCTGTCTTTCGCCATTGCGACGGCGCCGGCCCTGGCCAGTGACGAGGGGTTCGTCGTATGGGACCAGAACATCGCCTCGGCGGTGAGCGCCGACCTGGCCGATGGCGGCGGGTGCAGCGCCAGTCCCTACGCCATCTACACCCCGCGCTGCCATGAGCAGCTCAACCTGAGTTTTGATCGTCCCATCAACTACTTCACCTTTCTGGACAGGACAGCGCTGTTCCTCTACAAGTACCATCAAATCAAGTACAATCAAAGCCTTTGGAACAACGCCAAGCTGCGCTTCCACGTCAACCTGAAAAATGTCTACGAGCAGGAGGCGCGCGCCGGGGTCGAGCTGCGCATCCGCTTCTCCAGCGCAGAGCCTCGTCTCGGTCTGCTCAGCACCCCTGGCATCGCTCCGGCCCCGCCGTCGGGTTAACCAGCACGCTTGCTGATGGGCGACTATCGGCGATCGCCACCGCCGCCCAGTCGACCGCGCTCCTGGCGCGACGCCAGCTTGTCCAGGTTGGCCGCGGCGATCGCCTCGAGCGACAGGCCGAGGTCGCCCGCGAGCGCGGCGACGTACCACAGCACGTCACCCAATTCGTCCTTGATCGCCTCGACCGGCGCGCGGTCGAAATCACCGTCCCGGTCACGCAGCACCTTCTTGATCTTCCCGGCGACCTCGCCCGCCTCGCTCGCAAGGCCGAGCGCCGGGTAGAGCACCCGATGATGGTCGGGGTAGATCGCGGTCCGCTGCGCCGCCTGCTGGTACTCGTTGAGGTCCATCGAAGCTCCCTGTATGTCGTTGCGCGCCCGGCCGGCGGCGCACCATCGCCGCCGCGAGGGCATCGCAGAATCGTCACGGAATGGAAAGGGGCGAGCATTGGCAGGTCGATCGCGTAAGGTCGGACAAACGGCTCGATTGTTGCGCTCGAGCCGGCAGGTGGCACGCGAAGCCGTGCGCCTGGGCGCGATCGGCGCCGCGCTCCCCACGGCAAGCGCGGTCACGGTGGCCCATCGCTTGCCGATCCTTGCAGGACTGAGTTCGGCGTCAGCGGTGTGGCAGGCGGCCGAAATCTGGCGCATGACGCTGGAGAAGCCGGCGGCGTTCTGGCAGGGGTGGGTTGCCCTTGGCCTGCTGCCCGCGCAACTGTGGAGCATCTCCATCACCGCCCTCGCCACCGGCCGCGCGCAGCCCGAACTGGCGCTGCGTCTGACCGAGGCAGGCCTCGGCGCCTGGCGGCGCTGTCTCGCGCCCGTCCATGTCCGAGTCGTGCGCAACGCGCGGCGCCTCAACCGGCGCGCCCGGCCGCAGTTGCGCCTGCGCTGAGCGCCCATGTGCTACCCATGGGCCGCTCCCGCGTTCCGATCCGTGCGGGACTGCCAACGCAAGCAACCCGACGAACGTGGCTGCGTGACGGCAAATTGGCGCGAGGGCACAGCGCGCCCCCCCGTGGAACACGTCCGGTCGGCGTGTGTTTACCAGGCGAGGTCATGCTCTGTCGCGGAGAGGACTCCCGAGTGAAGAAGCTCTTGTGGACGGCGGCGCTGGCGGTCGCGCTGGCGACCTCGGGTCCGGCCTGGGCTCAGGCGAAGCCTCAGTTCAGCGATCAGCAACTCGAATCATTCGTGATCGCCGCGCGCGCGGCGGACAAGCTCATCAGAGAGTGGAACCCGCGCATCCAGGCCGCCGGTGACGACGCGGAAGCGGCGCAGCTGCGCGAGCAGGCGAATGGGGAACTGGCCGAAGCAATCGCGCGCACCGACGGAATCACGATCAAGCAATATCGGGAGATCGGCCTTGCGGCTCATGCCGACCCCGAACTGAAGGCCCGAATCGACGCGATCTATCAGGAAAAGAGTGGCAACTGACGGGTTTGCCGGCGCGGACCCGACGGGGCACCCTTCGGCTTGCGGGAGTGGCGGCCCTTGGCGAGACTAAAGCGCTGAGTTTGCGCCAGGTGACGCTCCGCCGCGGGCGGCGCCGAGACGGGAGACACGGACACCCCACTGCCCGCGGCTGATCCACCGTGCTCTTGCGAGCGGCGGAAAGGTTGATGCGCGGGGCGGTCTCGCCCTATGCATGACGCCGCGTGACGGCGAGAGGCAGCTGAATGGGCCTGTGGCTTGCGCTTGGCGCGATGACGTTGCTCGCGGTGGTGCTCGCCGTGGCGCCGCTGGTGCGCGGTGCGAGACCGGCAGCAGGCCGGCGCGACTACGATTTGCGGGTCTATCGGGCGCAGCTTGCCGAGCTGTCCCGCGAGCGGGAGCGCGGCGTGCTCGCCGACACCGAGGCGGAGGCCGCGCGGCTGGAGGTCGAGCGGCGCATGCTGGCGGCCGATGTGGCTGATCGGCGAACTCGCCCGGCGCCCTCGGCGGGGAGCCGTCACTGGGTCAGCGCAGCGGTCCTTCTGATGGCCCTGCCCGCACTGGCCGGCGGCCTCTACTTGCAGCTGGGCAGCCCCAACCAATCCGCCGCACCGTTCGCGGGCCGCGCGGCCGAGCGCGCGCAGCGCGCAGGTGCGCAGGACCGCCAGCAGGCGAGCCAGCCGCGGGTCGAGGCCATGATCGCCCGGCTCGAGGAGCAACAGGCGCGCACCCCTGACGACCCGGACGCATCGTTGCGTCTTGGCCAGGCCTATGCTCTCGCCGGTCAGTTCGAGCGCGCGGCCGTCACCTATCGCGCCGCCATTGCGCGCCATCACGAGGTCGGGCCGATGCATTCCGCGCTCGGCGAGGCCCTCGTCATGTTGAGCGGCGGCATCGTCGGGCAGGAGGCGACCGCGGCTTTCAAGCGGGCGCTCGAGCTCGATCCGGGCGATCCGCGGGCCCGCTTCTATGCGGGTCTGGCTCTGCTACAGGGCGGCAAGCGGCAAGCTGCGCTCGACGCCTGGGTCGACCTGATCGAGGATACGCCGGCCGATGCGCCCTGGTTGCCCGACCTGCGCGAGCACGCCGCAGCGCTGGCGACCGAACTCGGCCTGAACGCGGCCCGGGTGTTGCCGCCAGAACCTCCGGCCGGCGGGACGACAGCGGAGCGCGACGCTGCCGGGCGCCTGGAAGCGCAGCTCGCGGCAAGTCCCAAAGACTATCAGGGCTGGATCCGCTTGGCGCGGATCTGGGCCCGCATCGGCGATAAGGCGCGGGCACAGGACGCCCTTGCACGGGGTGCGCAAGCCTATCCCGGCGCGCCGTTCGTGCAGCAGCAGCTGCAGGCGGCCGCCACAGACCTGGGCCTCGGACCCGAGGATCACCCGAGCGCGTCGGGCGGCCCCACTGCCGAACAGATGGAGGCCGCCCAAACAATGCCGTCCGAGCAACGCCAGGAAATGATCCGCGGGATGGTGGACGGTCTGGCCGCCCGGCTCGAGCATCAGCCGGACGACATCGAAGGCTGGCGCATGCTCGGCCGTTCCTGGGCGGTGCTCGGCGACCCGGTCAAATCCGCCGAGGCCTACGCCCAGGTCGCGCGCCGCTTGCCGGATGACCTCGCGGCCCAGATCGACTATGCCACCGCGCTCCTCGCCGAGCAGAGCCTGGACCAGCCGCCGTCGCCCAAAGCGGTCGCCCAGCTGCAGCAGGTTCTGAAGCTCGACGGCGACAACCCCATCGCCCTGTTTCATCTCGGCAGAGCCGCCGCAGCGAGCGGCGATAGGGGCACGGCGACACGTCATTGGCAGCGCCTGCTCGCGCATCTGCCCGCCGACGCGCCGGTGCGTCCGCAGCTGGAGCGCCTGATCGAGAATCTGCAGGCGGACGGCTGATCTGGTCGCGCCGCCCGGCGCATCGCTCGCGGGGCAATCCGGCAGCGCCGCGGCGTAGGCATCGATGCAGAGCGACCCCCCAGGGGCGCCAAGTCATTGCGGCCGCAGGATGCGCAGCAGGTCATCGAGCAGGGCGAAGGCGCCGAACCGCAGCGTGTCGGGCGAGGTCCAGCCCGAGCTGAGGAATTGGTCGACGAGATAGAGATACGGCGCCGCTTGCTGAGTGGTGCGGATGCCGCCGGAAAACTTGATGCCGACCCGGCCGTCCGCCTCCTCGATCACCGCGAGCAGCACCGCGGCGGCCTCGAGCGTGGCGCCGATCGGAAACCGGCCCGTCGAGGTCTTGAGCATGTCGCAGCCGCCCATGATCGCGGCGCGTGCCGCCGCGGCGATGCGGGCTGGCTCGGCGAGCCGCCCGGTCTCGAGGATGACTTTCAAGGTACCCTCCGGCGCTGCCTTCCGGCACGCCTGAACCAGCTCGGTGAGCAGCCCGATGTCGCCGTCCACGATCGCCTGGATCGGCGCCACGACGTCGACCTCGTCGGCGCCCGCGGCGAACGCATCGGCGGTTTCGCGCGCGGTTCGCGCGAGATCGTCCGATCCATCGGGAAAGTTGGCGACGCTGGCGAGCCGGACCGGAGTGCGATCCAGCCTCGCCTTCGCCAGCGGCACGAACCGCGGCGACACGCACACTGCGGCCACGCCGGCATCGATGCCGCGGACACACAAGGCTTCGATCTCGGCTTCGCTAGCGCCCTCATCCGGGAACGTCAGATCCACGAGCGGCAGAATGCGCGCCGCCGCGGCGGCATCGCCCAGCGCTTTTGCGGCGCGCTCCAGCAGATCAGACGACATAGCCATCGCGGGCCAGTTCCTCGAGCAGGCCTAGCAGCAAGCGTTGCAGGCGATCGGCAGCCTGGGCTGCCACGGTTAGTGTTTCGTCGTGGCTCAAGGCGTGGTCGGCGAGCCCTGCCGCGAGATTGGTCACGATCGACAACCCGATGACTTTCAGGCCGCAGTGGCGCGCGCTGATCGCCTCGGGGACGGTCGACATGCCGACCAGTTCGCCGCCGAGCGCCCGAAACGCGCGGATCTCGGCCGGCGTCTCGAAGCTCGGCCCCAGGGTCGCGAGGTACACGCCTGAACAAAGCGCGATTCCGAGTCGCGCGGCGACCGCCTGCGTCCGTGCGCGCAGCCCGCGGTCGTACACCTCCGACATGTCGGGAAAGCGCGGGCCGACTGCGGCATCGTTGGGGCCTGCAAGCGGATTCTGCCCGAGCAGGTTGATATGATCCTCGATCACGGCAATGGCGCCGGGTTCGATCTCTGGCCGGAGCGAGCCGGCGGCGTTGGTCAGGATCAGGATTTCGCAGCCGAGCGCCTTCATCGTGCGCGGCAGCACGTTGACGGCAGCAGCCGGTACGCCCTCGTACAGATGGACGCGGCGTTGCAAACAGGCGATCTCGACGCCGCCGAGGCGACCGAGCACCAGGCGTCCGGCGTGGCCTTCGACGCTGGGGCGGGGAAAACCTGGCAGGGCGGCGTAGTTGATGGCCGTGGCGTTCTCGATCGCGGCAGCGATCCCGTTCAGCCCGGAGCCGAGAACCAGACCGACCCGCGGCGCGCACGCGGGCACGCGCGCCCGGATCGCATCGACCGCGGGGCTGATGTCGTCGCGCCACCCGCCACTTGCCCGCGCGCGCTGTAACTCCGCGCCTTCTTGGTCGTCCTTGGCCTTGGCCCCGGGGCATCGCGCTGGGGCCTCACCGAGCGCAAAGGAAAACGGCAGCAGCTCGCCCAGGGAGACCGTATGGCGCAGCCCCTCGGGATCGCACAAGTAGACCGGCGTCTCAGGGCCGGCGAACTCCGCAAGGCGCTGGCGGCAGCCGCCACAGGGCGCGCACAGACGTTCGCCCGCGGCGACCACGAGGGCTTCCGTGATCTGGCGCTCGCCAGCGGCAATCATCGCTGCGATTGCGCTCGCCTCGGCGCAGTTGCCCTCCGGATAGGAGGCGTTCTCGACGTTGGCGCCAGCAAAGATGCGGCCGCTCGCGGCGCGCACCGCCGCGCCAACTCGAAAGTTCGAGTAGGGCGCATGAGCGTGATCGAACGCCGCGCGCGCCGCCGCGAACAGGTCCTGCACACCGCACCTCCAGCGCCAATGTAGCGCTTGCCCGTGAGCCGATGCCAGCGGTTGCCAGCGTCTCCGGCCGGCAGGAGCGCCGTGACGGCTCGGATCAAGCAGGCGCAACGCGTCTGGCACTTAACGACCCGCGTCGTGTCCCATTTGCAGTGGTAGAGGCATCCGTGTCCTTTACTGCGGGGCGCTATTGATCCGGATGGCCGATAGGGAATGTTTGGGGGGAGGCGGTGGCATGCGCCCCCTTGTGGGCGGGGAACTCGTGACGGATCGTCGCGACGAGCGCGTCACGCAGGGCATGGGGTGGCCTGAACCCGGTGCTTGCGAGCCGATCGGCGGCGAACCTGGTATTGGCGGCGTACTTCTGGACCCGGATCCTGCTGATCGGAAGCTGCCAACCTGTCAGCCGGCTCAATCCATCGCATAGGGCGCCAGCGGCCAGTGCGAAGCCATAAGGAATTCGCACCGGCCCAGCCCGGCCGAGTGCCTGGCTGGCTAAGCTCACGAAGTTGTTCATGTCCAGATCCGGTTTGTCGGCATAATTGTATAGGTGAACGCCCGGGCCAAAGCCAAGGGCGTGCACAAGGAATTCGACAAGATTGCCGACATAGGCCATCGACTTACGGTTGCGTCCGTCGCCAATCACGATCGGACGGCCGCGGGTAATCTGCTCGAGCAGCAGATAGACATTGCCGCGATTGCCGGGACCAAAGACGACCGTGGGCCGCACGATGGTGAGCGATCGCCCCGCGGCACCCTCTGCCCAGGCGCGAAACACCGACTCGGCCTCGAGCTTGGTCCGGCCATACTCGTGGAGAGGGCGCACGCCTGCCGTTTCGTCGACTTCACTCTCGGGCAGGCCGTAGACCGCTACCGTGCTGGTGAAGATCAGCCGGTCGATGTGCAATCGTTCGGCAATGTTGCAGGTATTTTGAGCACCAATGACATTCACCTGATGGTACAACTCGGCCGGTCGGACATCGTCACTGTGCTCAGCCGCTAAATTGTACATAACGTCGCAGCCCCGGCAGGCAGCGTAGAGGGAATCTCGGTCGCGCACGTCCGCCGTCACCGTGAGATCGGGGTGCTGTCGACTGGGATTGATGTCGATGATTCGAACCGCATGATCCCCGGCCAACAGCCGCTGCACCAGCCATGCGCCAATGAACCCGCTGCCGCCGACCACTCCGATCAGTTTTGCCCCGCTGCGATCACTTGCTGGGGAGGGGATCAAGATGAAGCCTGAGGACACGCCGGCCCCTGCCGGCGCGCAGTCCTCATACCGTGCGATGCTTTGGCGGACATGGCATAGCTTCGAACCGCAAGGCTAGACATGTATCCTTTTAACCCCGTTTGAGCAGCAGATAGGCAACCCATACGATTTCCGGGGCGGACACCGGTCGGGTGCGCAACGTTGCCATGCCAGCTTCCATATGAAAAACTTGGTACGGTTGCCAGCGTCCCCGAGGGAGTCGAGCCGATGTCCGGCCATGGAGATTGGGCCTGCAAGCGGGCGCCACGCCGGGGACGCACGCCGGCCGCGTCGCACGCCTCAGGGCCCGTTTGCCGGGCTGCCCAAGTGCCCGTTTGAGATCGCCATCCAACCCAAGCACATTGCCTGAATGGACCGACGTCGCCTTCTCTTCGTCGTGAACGACACGGCGTTCTTCGTGTCGCACCGTCTGCCGATCGCCATCGCAGCGCAACAGGCCGGCTTCGAGGTCGATCTGGCAGCGTTGGACACGGGCGGTCTCGACGAAATCCGAGCACACGGCATCACCTATCACCCGCTCGCGGTCGATCGGACCGGCATCAATCCCCTGCGCGAATTCCATCTGCTGTGGCAGCTGGTGCGGCTGATCCGCGCCGTGCGGCCGACGATCATGCACACGGTCACCATCAAGCCGATCCTGTACGGTGGGATCGCCGCGCGGCTTCTCGGGGTGCCGAGCCTGGTCAGCGCGGTCAGCGGATTGGGCATTGTCTTCATCCACAACGACACCAAAACGTCGCTGGTGCGTTCCGTCGTAGGGGGACTCTACCGACTGGCGCTGGGACACAGGAACGGCTGCGTTATTTTTCAGAACCCGGACGACCTCCGGCACATGGTCGATGCCGGCTTGGTGTCGAGCAAGCGTACAATCCTGATCCGTGGCTCCGGCGTCGACATCTCGGCCTTTGAGCCAAGCCCGCCGCCGCCCGGTCCGCCCATCGTCATCCTGCCCGCCCGCTTGGTCTGGGACAAAGGGGTCGGTGAATTCGTCGAAGCGGCGCGCCTGCTGCGCCGAGAAGGCGTGCCCATCCGGATGGCGCTGGTGGGCGAACTGACTGATCACAATCGGAGCGTACCGGAACCCAAGATAGAAGCCTGGGTCGATGAAGGGGTCATCGAGTGGTGGGGGTACCGGTCCGACATGCCACGGGTGTATGCCGACAGCCACATCGTCTGCCTGCCGTCCTTTCGTGAGGGCCTCCCAAAGGCGCTGATTGAGGCTGCTGCTTGCGCGCGCCCGATCGTCACGACCGATGTTCCGGGGTGCCGCGAGGTCGTCGGGCACGGCGACAATGGCCTGCTCGTGCCGCCGCGCTCGGCCACAGCCCTTGCGCAGGCGCTGCGCACGCTCGCCCGCGATCCCGAACTGCGAACTGCGATGGGTCGACGGGGGCGACAACGCGCCGTCGACCAGTTCTCCCTCGATCGCGTGGTCGCAGCGACGCTGGCGGTGTACGGGCGCCTGGCTGCAAGCGCCAATCGCTGAATCGATCGGCGGCGGCAGGCGTTTGACCATGGATTCTTGACATCAGCGGCTTAATAGGATAATAGTCCTACCCGCATCTCGAGTAGGACTCCACCATGCCCAGCCAGATCGATCCAACCAAGCCAATTGACGGCGTCCCCGCCAGCAAAGCGGATCTGAGAGCTAACCTGCAATCGGCTAAAAACGAGATCGAGGCGTTGCAGTCGGGCAAAACCGACCTGGGCCACACCCACACGCTGGCCGACGTGACCGATGCCGGTGCGCTGGCCAGCAAAACTACCATCTCTACGATCGACATTGCCGACGACGCGGCGACGAACGCGAAGCTCGCGAACAATGGCGGCAGCGACCTTCAAGGGCCGCCCCGCCGGGGCCGGAACCGGCGACCCGTCAGATCTGACCGCGGCGCAGGCCAAAGCGGCGCTGGCCATCAGCACCTCGGACGTGAGCGGACTCGGCACCCTGGCGCTGCTCGACCAAGTCGGCACCGGGCAGATCTCCAACGCCGCGGTGACGAACGCGAAGCTCGCCAGCATGGCGGCCGCAACTTTCAAAGGCCGGGCGGCCGAGGCTGGCACCGGCGACCCGACCGACCTCAGCGCGACGGACGCCAAGACAGCGCTGGCGATCGGCGCCGCGGACGTGAGCGGGCTCGGCACCCTGGCGACGCTCAACCTAGTCGGCGCCGGACAGATCTCCGATGACGCGGTTACCAACGCGAAGCTCGCGAACATGGCGGCCGCAACCTTCAAGGGCCGGGCCGCCGGCGCGGGTACCGGGGACCCGACCGACCTGACCGCGACACAGGCGAAAGCGGCGCTGGCCATCGTCGCGGCGGACGTGAGCGGGCTTGGTACCCTCGCGACCCTTAGCCAGGTCGGCACCGGGCAACTGTCCGACGATGTCGTGACATACGCGAAAATGCAGAATGTCTCGGCGCCCAGCCGCTTGCTCGGCCGCGGTCAAGCTGGGGGAGCTGGCGATCCGGAGGAGATCATTCTCGGCAGTGGCCTGTCCATGACCGGCACAACGCTGTCGTCGGAGTCGAGCTTTCCTGTCCACGACACGACTGCACTGGTGCAAGATCCCGTCGACAATACCAAGCGTGCCAGGATCGACGCTGGCGCGATCGCGCCATCTACGACGCGCGCCATCGCCATGGGCGACCGGGACGTCAACTTGGCGGCGGGGGGAACGTTCGCCGAACTCAGCCACACCCACACCCTAGCCGACATAACCAATGCGGGGGCCGTGGCGGCGCTCAACCAGGTCGGGACCGCACAGATCGCCGACGACGCGGTGACGAACGTGAAGCTCGCGAACATGGCGGCGGCCACGTTCAAGGGCCGGGCGGCCGGCGCCGGAACCGGCGATCCGACCGATTTGACTGCGGCGCAGGCAAAAACGGCGCTCGCCATCAGCGCGTCGGACCTGAGCGGGCTCGGTGCCCTCGCGACGCTCAACCAGGTCGGGACCGCACAGATCACCGACGACGCGGTAACGAATGCCAAGCTCGCGAACATGACGGCGGCCACGTTCAAGGGCCGGGCGGCCGGGGCCGGGACCGGTGACCCGACCGATCTGACTGCGGCGCAGGCGAAAACCGCGCTCGCCATCAGCACCGCAGACGTGAGCGGGCTCGGCGCCCTGGCCACGCTCAACCAGGTCGGCTCCGCACAGATCGCTGCGGGGGCACTCGACGGCAAGGCGATCAATATGCAGGGCGCTCTGCTCCGGGGCGCCGAGCTGGTCGATTATGCGGAGACCAGCGCGACCCCCGCGATCAGCGCAGGCGCCCTGACCCTGGATCTCGACACCGGTAGCGTGTTCGAGGTCGTTCTGACGTCTAACGTGACCTCGCTGGTCTTCGCCAACCCGCCGACGACCGGTCGCACCGGTTCGGCCACGCTCATCCTCAGGCAGGACGCCACCGGTGGCCGGACTTTGGCTTGGCCAAGCTCGGTGCGCTGGGCCGGCGGCTCACCCCCGCTTGTCACTCCAGCAGCGAACGCGGTAGACATCTACGCATTTATAACGAGAAACGGGGGGGTGACATGGTTCGGCTTTCCCGGCGGACAGGGCTTCAGCTGATGCTTGGCGCCATTCGGGCGGTGCTGCCGGGCGCCGCCGTTGCACAGGAGTTGCCGACTCCCCTCAGCCTCTGGAGCTTCGACGAGACCAGCGGGACGAGATTTGACGACCTCGGTCCAGCCAACGTGCCGATGACCATGGTCGGCACCTGGGCACAGCTGGCGACCCCTTCGATGGTTCAAGGTGTTAGCGGCACGTCGGCTTACACCGATGGTTCTGCCTACGCGACTCTCCCCGCCGACAATCCTAACCACAACCTATCGGCGCTCACGATCAGCTTGTACTATCAGCGAAACTCGGCCGCGGCGAAACACGTTCTTCTAGCAGCCGGCAATGGCGCGCAGAGCGGTGACTTTTCGATCGAGGTGCTCGCTAACGGCCGGCTGCGCGGTTACCACGTTGGTGGGGACGCGCAGCTTCGTTTCTTCGAAAGCACAAACGGTATCACCGGGACCAATCTGCAGGTCGGCACGGCGCACCGGATCGACCTCACGCTCGGATCCGCGGGGGCGATGATCTATCTGGATGGCGTCCCGCTGACCAACGCCTTCATCCCCGCCAACACCAACGGCTGGAATAACACCCAGATCAAGTTTCTCGGTGTCTTCACGGACGGTACCGGCGCGCCCGCCGATGGAGCATTCGATCGGTTCCGCATCTGGAATCGCCAGCTGACGAGTCAGCAGGTCGCGACCCTCGAGCCGGCGCAATCCGTGACCCTGCCGTCAGCGGGCGGAGCAGTAAACGTCGGCGTACTGGCCGCATTCACGCGTTCCACCCTCAACGTGACCGCACTTCCCGGCTGGCCTGCTGGCAGGCTGCCAAAGCAGATCCAAGAGCAGGGTGCGCGCGCTTCGGCTTACATCCGCCGCGCCTGGAAACCGACGCTCAATGCCGGAACCCACATCGATTTCGTCGCCGGCTGGCAGAAGACCGTAGGACAGGAGAACATCCGCCTCCAGCTCGACAACAACAGCGAGATCGACCTCACATACACAGTAGGGCATCCGATTCCTGCGCCGACCGGAGGCGGCGTGACCAGAACGCTGGACCGCAGCGGCGGCGGCGATTTCACGACCTGGAACTCCGCGATCGCCGCGCTGACCTCGGGCGATGTGCTCGTAGTGCGTGCGCGGCCCGGCACCTGGACCGATAGCGGCGGGCACGCGATTCCGAACTATGTCTATGACGTGACGACGAACCCGGCGCCGCCCGCGGGCGTCAACAACGTCACCATCGTCGCCCATCCTGACGATGTCGCAGCGGGTCGGCGTCCGGTCATCTGGCGCAATGCCGGGCTCTACGCCCGGTTCAAGTACGCGGCATCGGCCGCCTGGCAGGTGCACGCCAGTCTGGGCGGCGCGCACGGCACGGTCTACGAGAGCGTCGCTACCTCGCCCCAGCCCAACCACGGCTACTTCGGCGCTTACCGGGATCAGATCGGCGATTGGACCGGGCTCTATCCCTATCAGGCGATCAGCGATGCGACCGATCGCTCTCCGACGTTGCACGATACGACCTACGGCCCGACCTCCATGGTGAGCTTGAGCCCGCCCACCTACTTCGGTCCGGGCATCCTCTACAACAAGAGCACGGACCGCTGGGAAGTGCGGCTCACGCCGCCACAGGAGAAAAGCTACCAGAACCCATCGGCCGCCCTCCCCTGGCCGCCTTGGGACTGGACCAAGCACTACGCGGCGAGCAACGACGCGCGCCAGACCGAAATCGTGATAACCGATGGCGCTGGCTTCAGCAACGGCAACTGCCTGCTCGATATCAACGGCAGGAACGGCTGGAAGTTCTACAACCTCGACTTCATCTACGGCAACTTCGGGGTAAGAGCAGAGGGTTGCGCCACCCAGCCACAGTTCTTCGGCTGCTCGTTCCTGGGCGGCGCGCCGACCAGCTTCAACAACGACGGCGAGAACATCGCGCACACCTCGTCAGCCGTGCTGACGGTCAACACGACCACAGCGCCGAGCACGGACCTGCTGTTCGACCGCTGCTCGATTCACGGGGCGATGATGCCATGGACCAGCTTCGGCGAGGGCAAAGGGTTCCGCGGTGCATTCGGGATCGGCGCGCGGCGCGACTTCATCAGCTGGAGCCACGGCCGGGCGCTGTTCCGCTACTGTGACATCAAGCATTGGTGGCAGTTCTGGTGGCTGGGGAACGGCTCCAACCCGCACAAGTTTCACGTCCACCATTCGCGGCTCCTGCAGTTCGGAATGGACGGCGGCCTCTTGGGGGAGAACTCCGACGATGCTAACGCCTTCGTCGTGAACCGCTGCTTCATGCCGTCCGCGATGATGTACGGCTTCACGTCGGCCGATACCGGCACCCAGCAACGCCATATGAGCTTTTGCGTCGATCTGCGGCTGAGCACGCTCGGGTGCGGCTTACCTAACCGGCACAAGTGGGGCTATCTTCCGCAACCTAATACCTTTGGCGACTCCACAGTCGCCTACGTCCACTGTCAATCGGTGGCGCACGCCTCGGGGGCAAGATCCAACCACCAGGAGCGCAAATTCTTCAACACCTGCGTTGGGAGCCAAAACACCAACAACGTCGAGTTGTCAGATGCGTCCGAAGGATGCGGCTCCGGCATGGGGCCGGACAGCCGAGGCACCAATCATCGAATTTTCAACTGCATCGGGGCGGTCTACCCGTCACCGGTCGCCTGGCCGCCAGGCCGCAGCAGCTTCGTCGTGTTTTACACGACCGGGGGCGGCAACAGTCAGTGCGATCACAATCTCTTATTCAAGTCGGCCCAGATGCTCGCGATCAGCGCCGGGACGGATACCTTCGCGAAAGCGAATGCCGGTTCTGGCGCTGGCTCCGCCTACGCCGATATTGGTGCTCTGCGCACTGGCACGGGTTTCGAGATCAACGGCTCGCAGGCCGATCCGCAGTTCGTCGTGACGCCGGCCTGGGCTTCCAGCAATCCCTACGCGACTAACGGTGCCTTCAATCTGGGCAATTATCTTCTCGGGCCAAACTCGCCAGCTAGGACTGGCGGTCGCAACCTCAACGACCAGAGCTTCCCCGACTATGATTTCGAGACGCTGACGACGTGGGTTGGGGGCACGAACGCACCATGGCGCGGCGCCTTGCAGCCCACCGTCCCGGCGCACGAGCAAGAGGTGGGCATCGTCGGCCCGCAGCCGCCGGAGATTGTGTAGCGCCGAGCACCTGACACGCAGGCGGAGCTCGGCGAAGACGCAGGGCCGGGCATCCCCCCTCCAAAGGAGGTCGAGCATTGGTCGCTTACAACTCTGCTCGACAAGCTGGTCAAGATCGGTGCTCGCGTCGTCCGCCACCCGTTGCGTCGTATTCCAGCTGGCCGAAGTGGCGGTGCCGCGAGCGTTGGTCATGATGTATAGCCACGCTGGAGTGTGGCCATTGAGCGATTTACGCCCGTTCACCGTCGCCGGATCCTGCTCTTCAAACTGGCGGCGTTGTCTTTGCCGATTGTTTTCCTGCTGGCGCTAGAGGGCATACTTGCTCTGCGTTTCCACGCCCAGTATCCGAACTCCTCGCTTTCGGTACAGGGCCAGTATCGGTTCGTCGCCGCTCCCTATCGCGGTTACGCGAATAACCCAAATTACGTACGCATGCGTGACGGCGTGACCTATCGTTACAACAACTACGGCGTCCGAGATGAAGAGGACCTTGGTCCGAAGTACCAGAACGAATTCCGCGTGTTCATCATGGGCGGCTCGGCGGCTTACGGGACGGAGGCGCGCGAGCTAGATCCGTATAGAGAAATATCAGGGCAGAAGGCATACCCGTCGTCGCGAACCATCGCAGGACAGCTGCAGGAGTTTCTGCAGGAGAGGATGCCGTACCGAAAGGTCAGGGTCATCAACGCGGCGGTTGTGAACTACAAGATCGCTCAGAATTACGTGATGTACCTGAGCTTGCTCCGCTACCTCGCCCCCGATCTCATTGTGACGATGGACGGCTGGAACGAGGACTTCAGCCAGACCAATCCGATGGGCGACGTATCCACCGTCGACGCTATGAGTGGCGGGCCGTTGGTGCGGATGCTGCGCCACAATAGCTATATAATGTACTATCTTGGATTCCTAGTCTTCGATCTCAATGTCATGCTGCGCACTACGCCGATCGACCGCGAGGAGTTCGCGGCCATGGACATTGAGCAGGTACGCCACGAGTTCCGCAAAGAACTCACTGCGTCCAACCCGGACAACCAAGTGCTGCACGGGTTGATGATGATATACGAGCAATTCTGGCACGCCGCGATGCTGGATAACGTGCCCATCCTTTTCACTATCCAGCCGGTTCCCGACCTCGACCAAAAAAAGAAACTTAGCCCGGAGGAAGTGTTGCTGCTCAAGTACCTGTCCCGCTACGGCGAGCACAAAGTGGGCGTGGCCCACTTGGCTGAGCGGCTGACGGCCCGGGCCGCTAAGGATCCAGATTTCCACGCGCTGAGTCTACTTTCGGTCTTTGATGACTTCTCCGAGATGGCGTACATCGACTACGTGCACCTATCACCCGGGGCGAACAGACACTTGGCCGAGAAGTTGGCAGACCACATTCTCGCACAGCCAAACTGGACCAACCACCGCCTTCAGGCCGGCCGAGGCCGAGGCGACGGAGCGCCAGCTTGATGGTCGCCACCGCATCATGGATAAGACCTCCACCGGCACTCGCGTCCACCTTGCGCTTGACCACTGCCATCATCGCACCCACGCCGAGTAGCGCGGCTGCAGCAAGCCAGTAGAAGAGGAGCACGCGGAAGACGGGGCACAGAACCATGCTGCATAAGAAGACTCGCCATGTGCCTTAAGGAGGCACACGCCGCGAGGCAGGCGCGCATGAAGACGATTAACGGGCCGGCGATCTTCCTCGCCCAGTTCACGGGCGATCAGGCCTCAAAGGTTCCGCGCCTTTCGAGTGCGCGCGCGTCGGGATCCTTGGGAGGACCTCCAGATGCTCCAGAGCTTCGCGGATCAGCGTGCTGTACATCTCGCCGCCGAGCCGGTTTGGGTGGGTGTCGATCTGCGACACGCTGAGCGCCACGCCCGGTTTGTTCCAGCGCGGATCATCGAGCAGCGGTTGCAGGTCGACGAACGGCACGCCCAGATCAGCGGCGATCGCCTCGATCCGGGGCGAAGTCTCCCGGCTGAACAGGACAAAGGGCGTTTTCCGCTCCCTGCAAAGATCCAATATCTGGGTGAGGGCGGCTTCAACAACCGGCCATCTCGGATGCTCATCGCGATTTTGGAGGTAAGGCACGCGGTCGCTGTACCCGGTCAACAAGGCGTTCAGGTCCCAATAGAGAAGCGCCACGAGGGACAGCGCATAGCTACGCTGCACGAAATTCACGAGCATCGACTTCCGGCGGTCGAACACCCACATCTTCGGCTGAAGGTCATTGTCGGTGAAGATCAACAACACGAGATCCGGATTTAGCGAGAGACCTACCGTCCGGAGCTGAATGAGCTCCTGCTCTGTGTTGTAGGACGGTACACCCATATTGATGACTCTGTAGACGACTCCTTGCGAAGTGCGATTGAGCTGTTGCTCGAGCTGGCGCGGTATCGTGTATTGATCCGAGAGACCGACGCCAAACACCAGCGAGTCGCCGAGTAAGAGAATTCGCACTTCGTTTTCGGCGGGCTCGAGATCGACCTCATCGCCACGTAGCCCCAACGAGTTGATGGACACTGGGGCCCCCCAAAACTCACCTCTGAGGTTCGGGCGGTTGCGGTAGCCGATAGGCTCCTCCATGATCATCGTGTCTAAATAGGCAGCCGTGTTGGGGTAGTAGGAAATGCCGAATGGATCAAAGACGCGTCCGACGACTTCGAGTAGCACGAGGAAGATGGCTCCCACGATAGCGGTCGTAGCAATGCCCTTTAGCAGCCGCCTCAACATTGCTTGCTAAATTTACCAGTGCGTCAGTCCATCAGTGTCCAGCCCGCCCGGAGAGGCTGTCCAGATGAGCTGTCCAGGTCCGTGGACCATCGCTCCGGCTGCGCACATCTCAATGAGTGTTCGCCTGAGGTGGGGTCTGCCACGCTGGGCGCAGGGGAAAATTGCCCGAGCGAGACAGTGATCGCGTGGCCTGGCGTGGTACGAGATCGGCGCGCCGCTCGATCAGCCGCAGCATCAGCACGAGCAACAGCCAGTAGATCGGCTGGCGCAGGGAATAGTGGAAGATGGTGAAGATGAAGAGCGCACCGAGCCCAGCCAGGAGAGCGAACGATCTCGTCCGCCAGGCCCGCCAGGCCGACCAAGCCAGAAGCGCGACTAGGAGGGCGACGCCCAGCGCGCCCGTGCTCATGCCCCAGTCGATGTAGGTATTGTGCGCCTCAAAGCCTTGAAAAGGCGCAGCAAGGCCGGAATACGACCCCGGACCGAAACCGACCAGCGGCGAATGTTCGATTGCGCGCAGTCCGTTCTCCCAGGTAGCCATCCTGGTATCGCCTTGGCCGCCCTCACTGTACACCCCCTCTCCGATCCCCTCGAAGCGCGTCAGCAGCTGCTCGCCAAGCCCGATGCCCAGCGTCAGCATGAGCGCGGGCACGATCAGGTGGGTGAGGTACATGAGCGGGCCGGAGCTGCGCCGCAACGCACGGCACCAGAGCACGAAGCCAATCACAGCCAGCGCCCCGAGCCAAGCGACCTGAAGGGCGTCACTCCAGGTGGCGAGACCGACCCAGACGCAGCCGAGGATGGCAAGCCCGTACATGACTTTCGCGCCCAGGCGCTGCGTCTGGCGGAGCAGATGCCAGCCGAGAAACGGCATCCCCACCACCATCAACGCCATCTGATTCGGGTTCTCCGCCCAGCCGCGAAAGCGGGGGCCGTACCAAGGCTGGATCGGCCCCAGGCTCGGCGCAACAAGGGCGGCGACCAGGAGAGCTGTGCCGGTCACAAAGGAGCTAAATAAGGCGGTCCGCGCCACGAGCAGGTAGTAGTCGTCGTCGCCCTGGCCCGGCAGGCGTATCGCCAGAAAGCAGGTCAGAAACGCGCCGAGGATCAGGGCGATGCCATGATGCATCCAGTTCGACCAATCCAACCTGTTCTGGCTCAACGCCATCAGCGTGCCGAGGCTGAGCAGCAAAACAGCGACCAGCCAGTAGACCAACAACCCGCGAAACACCGCTCCGAGGACGATCCGTTGCCCGCGCAACAGCAGGATCGCGACGAACAGGAGCCAGATGGCCAGCAGCACTTCGCCCGGTCCGACCGGGACCGCGGCCAAGCGCAGCTGGGTCGCACTCGTCAGAACCACCGCGACAGCCCCCCAGACGGCAACGAAGCGCTTCATCCCGGGCCCTTCGTGTCCAGTCCAAGCAAACCGTCTGCCCCGGCGCGCTTGCGGCCCGGAGCGCAAGGGTCGCAAAAGATCGAGCTGTACGTGATCTCCGCCAGCCCTGCCTCAGTCATCGTCTACCCGAATCTGCGCTGCGGTGAAGCGGTGCTCGATGCGTCTACCGGACCAGTCCAAGGCGTCGGTGCTTGAGGTAGCCCGCGCCGGTCTGAGGATCGATGTGCCTAATCGTCAAAGGGAGGTGCCACGGAAGAGCGTACCATCGCGGTACTCTCTTTACGGAGCATGCGCCGATCGCCGGCACAGGTCCATTCACGTTTACTCGGCAAAATGTGAAGAACCATGCCTTGGCTGAAGCCGAGCGGCTGTGGCAGCGGCAGCGCCAAGGACGTTGAGCCGCCTGTTTAGAGGGGCTTGGGCTCAGGGAATTGCGAGCTGTCTGGCACGAAGGGACAGCCGTTCCTGCGGGCTCATTGTCATACTGGATCAATATGCGACTTCCTTCAGGAAGGGGGCACAGCCCAGGCCCGCCGTGCACGGGCTGGCAGACCTACGCCACTAAGCCTGCCATGCGCCTCAGAGGGTCCAGCGGCGGATCCGGTCGGGCAGCCGCAGCTCGCGCCACATGCCCTTGAGATCGGCGAGCAGCCCGCTTGGCCGCAGCAGAGCGATCAGCCGGGTGGCGTCCAGTCTGGCATAGGCGCGATGCGGCACCGCCCCGAGCACCGCATCGAAGGCCTGGCCCTCCGGCAGCGCCGAGAGCGCGGTCAGGCGGTACCGGGCCTCGGCCTCTGCGGGATCGGCGAGCGGGTCATGCATCGTGAGGTCAAAGCCGCGCGCGATCATTCCAAGCGCCAGCTCGGCCGCCTTGGAATTGCGCAGGTCCGGGACGTTCTCCTTGAAGGTCAGGCCGAGCATCAGGATGCTCGCGCCGGGCGCCAGCTGTGCCGCGAGCCGCTCGGCGATGAAGCCCGGCATCGCGTCGTTGACCGCACGCCCCGCCACGATGACGTGCGGCTCGTGGCCGACCGCCCGGGCCTTATGGGCGAGATAGAACGGGTCGACGCCGATGCAGTGGCCGCCGACCAGCCCGGGCCGGAAATCGAGGAAGTTCCACTTGGTGCGCGCGGCGTCGAGCACGTCGTGGACGGACAGGCCGAGCCGCTGGCAGATCATCGCCACCTCGTTGACGAACGCGATGTTGATGTCGCGCTGCGCATTCTCGATCGCCTTCGCCGCCTCCGCGGTGCGGATGTCTCGCGCGACGAACACGTGGCCCCCGGTGATCCGCCGATACATCGCGGCGAGCCGCTCCGTCACCGCCTCGGTCTGTCCGGCGACCACCTTGGTCAGGCGCTCGATCGTATGCTGCCGGTCGCCCGGGTTGATCCGCTCGGGCGAGTAGCCGAGGAAGAAATCGACGCCGCAGCGCAGCCCCGATGCTGCCTCGAGCGCCGGGCCGACGACCTCCTCGGTCGCGCCCGGATAGACCGTGCTCTCAAGGACCACGACTGCGCCCGCCGACAGCACGCTGCCGATCGTCCGGCAGGCGGCGCGCACCGCCGACAGGTCGGGCACTTGGTCGCGGTCGATCGGGGTCGGCACGGTGATGATGTAGACGTCGTGGCCGACCAGGGCGGAGCTGTCGGCGGTCAACCTGATCGCTGCCGCGGCGAGCGCTTCGGTAGTGGCCTCGCCGGTGCGGTCGTGGCCGGTGCTCAGCTCATCGATGCGCCGAGGGTCATGGTCGTAGCCGGTGACCGGACCGTGCCTGGCCAGGGCCACGGCGAGCGGCAGGCCGACGTAGCCCAGGCCGACCACGGCGATCTTGGACGTGCCCAATCGGTGCTCTCCGGAACTGCTGCTGAAGCTTTGCGAAGGATCGCCTCTGGATGTTGACTCAAGTGCCATCTGCCCCAGTCCCGTCGTCGCTAGCTGATCACCGCACCTAATTTATTTACCATCAACGGCCGGCGCGATAAACCGTCACCACCGTACCGGAGAGGCTCCTCTGCCAAATCGGCTTCGGTTCTGGGGAGTACTGGGTGCGCCGATCAAGCGAGGTAGATCGAACAGCAATACGCGGCATGTCTCTCTCCGCCAGATCGCCGGACGCCGGTCCGCCAGGTCGGCTCCGGCTTGCCGTACTGATCCCTGTGTACAACGCTCAGCGCGCTCTCGAGTGCAGCCTTTTGTCGCTGACGGAGGACGGGGCCGAGTTCGAGGTTTTCGTCGTCGATGATGGCAGTGAGCCAGCGCTCACCGTGCCGCAGGGCCTACCGTTTCCTGTGCGCTGGTTCCGCCTGCCGCACAACCGGGGAATCACCCAAGCGCTGAACCTCGGACTCGAAGCCATCATGAAGGAGCGGTTCGAGTACGTGGGTCGCCTCGACGCCGGTGACATCAGCTTACCGGGACGATTCAATGCCCAGATGGCGTTCCTCGACCAGCATCCAGACCATGCGGTGGTGGGCACGCACGCGGATATGATCGACGAACAGGGTGCACATCTGCACGTGTTTCGGCCACCGACCCGTCATGACGCTTTGCTACGGCAGTTGTATTACCGAAACCCGATGTGTCATCCCTCGGTCATGATGCGCACGGCCGCACTCAGAGCTGTCGGATTGTACGCCGATGACTACCCCGGCAGCGAAGATTACGAAATGTGGCTGCGCGTGTCCCGCACCTGGAAGCTTGCTAATCTCGAGCAGGTTGCCTTGCGCAAGGAAGAGACGACGTCGTCGATCACCGCCCGCCGCCTCCGGCTTGGCATCAGCCGGCTACGGCTTCAGTTCGCCCACTTCGATCCGCGTTCGATCCATGCCTATCTGGGGATCGCGCGCAGCCTCGCGCTGCTGTGCATCAGCCGCGGCATGCTGTTGCGGCTGATGCGCCTCCAGGCACCCTCGCGCCCGACCTGACCTGCGACGACGCCGCGGCGCCTGAGGCGGGCGGTGGCGGTGCCACGCCGCCGTCGTGCGTCATCACGGCGGGAGGCTTCTGGCGCTCACCCTGATCCAAACGGCCATACTCGTCGTTTCCGTGCGCAGCTAAGTGACCTGCCGGCAGCCTGCTCAACCTGAGCACCATGGCGAACGTCTCCGCCGCCTGTGCTCCTGCCACGGCATGGAAGACCAGGATCCACAATCGCCATAGCACATAGGCGGGCGCGAAGAACGAAAGGTACGAGCTCATGAAATACGACTTCTGCAGTTCGATCTGAAACCCGTACCTGCTCGCCATGCGGGCGAAGTCCTTTGGGGTGCACTTGTCATAGTAAGCCTCGAAACCTTCGTGCATCCGCTGCTTGTGAGGGAAGATGCTGAAGAGAAGAAAGTGCTTCACGCGCTCGGGCAGGAGCAGGTTGAGGCGGGCGAACACGGCGTTGCGCGAGGGCACGAAGACCGCGACCCGGCCGCCCGGCTTCGCGATGGTGGCAAGCGCAGCGAAGGCCTTCTCGGTGTCGCGGACATGCTCCAGGGCCGCCTGACAGATGACCAGATCGGCGTCATTGCGACCACGATACACCATGAGGTCGGCGCACACCGTAGCATCATAGGAGCCCCGCGGCGCGGCGTTCAGCTCGTTTGCGTCGATGTCCAGACCGACGACTTTGAGGTTTTGATTCTTCTTTAGCGCGACGTCCACATATGGCCGGCTGCCGGCCCCGACATCGTAGACGACGATGTCCCGCGTCAGATAGTGCGGCAGAATGCTGTCTTTAAAGTCGGTGTTGCCATCGATCGAGTATTTCTCGGGCAGCCAGCGGTCGAACGCCCGACTGAGCGCGATCTGCCCGTCGAGGAAGGTCCTCAGGAGGCCGGCCACGACGACAGCCCTTGCGCTACCAGGTCGCGGTCGCCGCCGCGCCGCGCTCCGCTGACGCAGGCGGCGCCGCTTGGCCGTCGGCATGGGCGCGCCGCGCGGCGCCAAGGCTGGCCGCCGCGGTGTCGGGCAGCCAATGCTCCCGCCACGCCTGAAACATCAGCACGGCCCACAGGCAGAAGTCGAGGTTGCGGGCGCCGGACAGGTGCTCGGCCCAGATCTGGCGGACCCGGTCGGCGTGGAAAAAGCCCTCGCCGCGCAACCGCCGGGGTTCGAGCAGGGCTTCGGCCCAGTCGCGCAACGGTCCGCGCAGCCAGGCTTCGATCGGTATGTCGATGCCTTGTTTGGGCCGATCGAAAAAATGTCTTGGGACATAGCGATCCAGGATTTGGCGCAGGATCCATTTGCCCTGACGGTGGCGTACTTTCAACGTCCCCGGCAGCTGCCAGGCGAACTCGACCACGCGATGATCGAGCAACGGCGCCCGTACCTCGAGGCTCACCGCCATGCTCGCCCGATCCACCTTGACCAGGATGTCGTCGGGCAGAAAAGTCAGCGAATCCAAATACATCATCCGAGCCGCAAAATCCATGTGCTCGGGCATTGACGCATGACCAGTAAGAACGGTTGCTGGCTCCCAGCCATTGATCACGACCGAGGTGGGATCGTCATAATACGAGGTGAGCTTGCGATAGATGTCCTCGGGCCCGACGGCGCCCAGCAGTGTGGCGAGCTTGTGCATACGGTAGCCGGGCATCGGCTGCCGATGCGACCGGGGTAGGAAGCGGTAGACCTGCTCCGCCGCGAGGTCCCAAGTGTGCGGCGAGATCGCGGCCAGCGCTCGGGCGGCACGACTGCGCACCGAGCGCGGCCAGAATTCCATGCGGCGCCACAGCCACGGACCATAGAAATGGCGGTTGTAGCCGCCGAAAACCTCATCGCCGCCATCGCCGGCGAGCGCTACCGTGACGTGTTGCCGGGCCAGCTGCGCGACCAGAAAGATCGGGATCCCAGACCGATCGGCGAACGGCTCGTCGTAGATCTCCGGCAGGCGCGGAATGACTGTCTGAGCCTGCTCCGGCGTGACATAGAGCTCGGTGTGCTCAGTGCCCAGATGACGTGCCACCCGCCGGGCATCGGCGGCTTCGTCGTAGGTCGATTCGCGAACGCCGATCGTGAACGTCTTGATCGGCTGGCTCGACCGCTCTTGCATCAGTGCGACCACGGTCGAGGAATCGACGCCGCCCGAGAGCAATGCGCCAAGTGGCACATCGGCTATCGTCCGTTCGGCCACCGCATCGCCGAGCAGCTCACTCAGTCGCTCCACCGCCTCGGTCTCGCTACCCTCGAACGGATCGGCGCTGGCCTGGCGCACGACCGTGGCGAGCGACCAGTAGGCCCGCATGCGCTCACGAGGATTACGGCTGATGGCTGTTTCCGGATCGGCGAGCGGCAGGGCGAGATGGCTCCCCGGCGGTAGCTTGAAAATACCCTGGTAAATCGAATATGGGCTCGGCACACAGCCGTGGCGCAGCAGCAAGGTCAGGGCGCCACGATCAATTTCCGGGGCAAAGCTGGGATGTTCGTGCAGGGCCTTAAGCTCAGATGCGAATGCGAACGTGCGGCCGATCCAGCCAAAGTAGAGCGGCTTCTTGCCAAGCCGATCGCTCACGAGGTGGATCACACGTACGCTTTGGTCCCACAGCGCGAAGGCGAACATGCCAACGAGCTTCGGCAACGCGCCGTCAAGTCCCCATTGATCGACAGCCGCAAGCAGCACTTCGGTGTCCGAGTGGCCGCGAAAGCGCCACCCGAGGTCGGTGAGCTCCCGTCCGATCGCTCGGAAATTGTAAATCTCACCATTGAATACGATCACGAAGCGGCCGGAGGCCGAGGGCATCGGCTGATGGCCCTCCCTCGACAGGTCGATGATGGCGAGGCGCCTGTGGCCCAGCGCCACGCCCGCCTTCGAATCGATCCAGAGGCCGCTGTCGTCGGGACCGCGGTGCGACAAAGCGTCGGCCATCCGCCGAGTGATGCTTGAGAGCTCGAGCTCGCTGCGGCGAGCTTCGGGCGACAGCATACCTACGATGCCACACATCACGAGGTACTCAGCAAGGCCGGCGTGGAGCTATTGATACACTGTAGATAGCCTGCATGCGCGTCATGGATTTGTGAAGCTAGAAATCGCTTGCGCACACGGCCCGCAGGACGTCCGGCCGATCGCGCTGCGGCTCCGAGCGCGCAGCGCGGCCGCAATCTCGGCCTCGGTGGCAGCGATACCAGCGGCGAGATCAAAGCGCGGGTGCCAGCCCAAGACATGGGCCGCTCGGTCGCAATTCACCTCAAATTGAGCCGCATGGACCAAGCGGGACAGGCCGGCAGGCTGCCATGCCGCATCCCGGCACGGGGCGATCAGCCGTCGCAGCGCCGCCGCGGCGCGATCGTTCCCGCCCTCGTCGCGGCGCAGCATCCGCCGCGCATGTCCAATCACCGGCCGAGAAAGCCGGCCCGAAAGGCCGTGATACAACAAACGATAAGCGTAGTCACGCTTGCTATCCTCGTGATAGCTATGGGGCGAGCTCAGCGCCTGTATGCACAAGCTCTGAGGGAGAGCAAGCCGAGCGAGCATTTCGGCATGAGCACTATAGAACTCGGCCCACGTCACGGCCCCCGGACCCGAAATCAAAAACCGGGGCGCGGGCCCTTCCTTGCCGATAGCCGCTGCGGGAACGGCCACGGCGCAGCGCAGCGCCGCAGCGACATCGTCGACGTAGACCGCATTGCACAATCTGCGGCCTGCGGCCGGCAGACGAGCGATGCGGTGCTTGGCAATCTCGGCTGCATTACAGGTCCAACCACTTGGCCAGCCGTAAACCACCGTCGGCTGCAGGACGACCCCCGACAAGCCCTTCTTGGCGACTTGCCGTTCGAATTCTTGCTCGAGCCGACGCTTGACCACGCTATAGTCATCGTAGGTACGCGCCCCGGCGTCCTCTTCGATCAGCGGTCCCCGATGCTCGGCATCGTAAACGGACACGGTGCTTACCAACACCACCCGCCCCACTCCCGCTTGCGCAGCGGCGGTCAGCAGCGCGCCCAAGGCACGACGATTGAAGCGCTCATCCTCCTGCGCATACGCGAGGTGGACGAGGGCATCGCAGCCGGCCAGCGCTGCAGTGAGACGTGCGACATCGTCGAGCGCACATTCCCGAACGCGTACATTGCCGGGGGTCTTTGCTGCCAGACCGCGGCGGCCGATCGCTCGGATTTCGGCGAATTGAGAACCGCGCGCGACGAAGCATCCGCCGATGAACCCCGATGCGCCGGTCACCGCCACGGTCGGCACCCTCGGGATTGCCAGCCGCACCGCCGGCGGTCGATCGACGCGGGCCGCAAGGTGACTTCCGAGCCGAAGGGCGAGCGCAGAGGTGGTCAGGGTGGCATTGGCACTACCCGTCGTCGGGAACACACTCCCGTCGGCAACATAAAGATTGTCGATGCCGAAAACCTTCAAGTTCCGATCGAGGACACCCGCGGATGGCGCGCCCGCCATTCGACAGGTGCCCAGGTGGTGTGCAGCCGAGGACAAGCGCTCACCCCAGGCAAGCTGGTCGCGGCGATGAGTGGGTTGGAACGACGCCGGGCCAAGGCCGCGCTCGACCAGCACATCGTACATTGCAGCCGCCGACTCGTAGTCCGCCGAGGACAGCCGCCAGTCGGCGCGTGCGATCGGATAGCCATCGGGCCCGATCTGGTCGGAAAGGGTGACCCGGCTATCCGGGTTCGGGACCTGTTCGCACATGAAGAACAGATCCGCGAAGCGATAAGTCGCATTCAGAGACCACTTATAAACCGCGATCTGCATTACGAGATCGAGGTTAGAAAATACGCGAATGAGATCAGCAAGATTCACGTTGTTGCTGCGGAGTGTGAATAGACTGAGCTTTATCTGTTCAGTCCGATTATCAACGCCTTCGGCGAACGAAGGACGTAGATAGAAGGAGTGGTTGGGCAACCCCAAGATTTGCTGCTGTGCGTCGTTGAGGCGCAGCGCCGTCTTGATCCTCTGGCCCGGACGATACATGAAGTCGGCATAGATGTGCGCCTTGATCGGCCGGCGCAGGCGAACCTGGAACAGATTGCCCATGGGATGGTCGGCTAGATAGCGGCCGACGAGGTCCCGGGCATTGCCGACTCCCGCGGACCATCGAGAGCGCGAATTGAGTAGCAGGCGCGAGTTCTGATAAGCGCCGCCACTCAGGACGACATAGTCGGCGCGGACACGGCGGGGCCGATTGTCTGGTGCAAGGTATATAACTTCCCCGATGCAGGCGTCGCTCGCTTCGGTCGGCAGCAACTCGACCGCGCGCGCCCGGTAGACCAGTTGCGCGTGCCGGCTGCGGGCAAGGTAGCCACGAGCATCGTCCCAAAAACGCCTGATCGGCGTCGGCTGGATGAGCATCTTGTTCGTGAGGACCGAGCGATCAAACGGCATCTCGTCGAGCAACGATTTGATCTCTGGCGCCAACAAATCGGTGTCGAAATAGCGAGGATCGTCGACCCCGAGCCGGAGCGCGGCCTGCTCGTAGAACGGCGCCAGCTCGTCCGGCCCGATCGGCCATCCACTGTGCGGGATCCACGGTCGGTGCTGGAAATCGATCGGATCGAGCGGCGTCAGCACGCCGTGCCAAAGGGAGCTCGTTCCCCCCACCTGTTGAGCTGTGGTCGGGTCGAGCCGCTTGGGCTGGCCGGCGTACTCGACGGGAATGGACGGCTGAGCGCCGCGGGGAGGTTCATCAAGCGGCCCCGCCTCCAGGACCACCACCGGGACGCGGGCCTCGACTAGGCGGCGCGTGAGCGTCAGCCCGCTCGGTCCCGATCCGACGACGCACACCCTCGCTTGGAGAGGCGTCTCGAGTGGCGCTTCTACCGCATCGAGCAGCATCGCAAGGGCTCACCTGGCAAACCGACCAGCGGCAGCGTCCGAGCTGGCTCCAGACGGTTCCCGTCGTCGAAGCGTCCGAGGTCCCACCGCTTCGCTGCCGTTCCGGGTAGCGCTAACGAACCTAGCGCTCGGCGTCTGGTCGCGGACCGATTACGACAGATCGTCATAGATCCTGCAAAGGCGCGCCGTGGTCCGCTCAACGCTGAACTCGCTCGCCTGCACTGCTCGATAGGCGTCGGCGGCATTTGGCCGGGAGGCGCGGGCGCTAGCCAGGATTCGCTCGGCCCAGAGGGCCGGCGGCGCGTTCAACGACAACCGGTGGACCAGTTCAGGAACCACATCGATTTCCTCGGGCAGAGCATCTGAGAGGACGCAGGGCAGGCCGGCCGCCTGCGCTTCCACGGCGGCGAGGCCCAGGCCCTCATGATGGGAAGGGAACACGAACACGTCCATCGCGCCTGTGACCAGGCGTGGCACGTCGGTACGAACGCCTGTGAAGACGACCCGGTCGGCGATGCCCGAGGAGTGCGCCAGAGCCTCGATCGCAGCTTGGCGAGGGCCATCGCCGATGAGCAGAAGCCAAGCGCTCGCGGTCCGCTTGAACAGCTCCGTAGCGACCGCGATCACGTACTCGTGGTTCTTGCGCCAGTCAAATCGCCCGACGTGACCGAGGACGAGCGCATCGGCAGGTATGCCGAGGGTACTGCGCACCGCCGGCCGCGGCGCCGGTGCAGCGTAGCCAGCGAAGTCGCGGCCAGAGTAGATCAAGCGAACTCCGGCGTCCTCCCAATCGGCGCCAAACAGGTCCTCCGCAGCGCTCCGACTGATCGCGAGACGAACGTTCGCGTGCTGGCGGATCCAGCGCCGCATCAGCGAGCGGTACAGCTGGCGCGGCCACCGGCGCTGGGCTTCATCGACTCGGGTGTCGTTGCGGCTGTGTGCGATCCGCAGCGCCACGCCGTGGCGATGGGCGAGTCTCAGCACATGACCGCTGTACAGGTGGACATGGCTGTGGACAACATCGTAGGGGCCAAACTCCCGCAGAGCTTCGCCGAAGCCGCGGGCAAAGCGCCAGGAAAGGCCTTTCCGGAAAGGGCAGGGGATCACCCGACAGCCTAGTGCCCGCACATCCTCATCCCGGGTGCCCGGCTGCTCGCTGAACGTGAGGAAGTCCATCCGATAGCGCTGCCGGTCGACGATCGTCAGCATGTGCACGAGCGAGAGCGCGATGCCGTATTGATCCATGCTTCCCACGACGTGCAGGATCCGACGCGGCCGCGCCTCCGCCTTAGTCTCCTCGGCCCGCCGGTCGGCGACACGCGGCGCCTTATGCTCGGTGCTCAGCACTCTCGGGTTACACTCCCACTAGCGGAGGCGACCAGCCAGCTGGGCAAGATGTGCGCGCACACTGCCCACGTCCAACAGCCAGATAAAAAGGGCATAGGTCAGCGCCCCGCAAGCAATCTGGGCCGTGAGCGCGACAATCCCCGTGTAGCTGGCAAAGGGCCATAGCACCGCGCCCATTGCCGCGGCTGCCGCCACGATCTTCAAGCTGTCGAACGACGGCCCAGGCAGAGCGAAGGCGCGGCTGCCCAGAATGGCGCTAAGCACCAGCGCCAGAGCGTAAGCCAGGATGCTCGCGTAGGCCGCGCCCACGACGCCATATACAGGAATCCACCAGAGATTCAGCAGAAGGTTCAGCACGCAGGCGCTGACCGTCACCCACATCTGGCCGAGCGTGTTGCGCCCGAGATAGAAGGCGACGTCCGCGTAATAGACCTTGAGGTCGCGCAGCAGCGCCCCGAGCGCAATTAGCGGGATCAGCAGCACGGTCTGATCGCGGAAGCCCGCTCCGAGAACGAGCTCGGCCAGCGGGCGCGCGAGCACCATCAAGCCGACCGTTCCGGGGAGACCGAGCGCCAGCAGGGCTCCGAGGTTAGCCCGCAACTGCATGCGCGCGGCCGCAGCGCCACGCTCTTCGAGCGCGCGCACCGCAAGCGGGTAGGCGGCGAGATTGACTACCATGAGGAGCAGGCCGACCGTGAAGCTCGCAAGGTCGTAAACAACGGCGTAGCGGCCTACTGCGGCGTTGTCGATCAGCCAGCCGAGTAGAAAGCGGTCGGCGTTACCCATGAGAAAGTTGAACGAGCCGGTGGCGGCGAGTGGTACGCCATATGAGGCGATCCGTCGCATTAGGGCCGGATCGTACAGGGCGAAGCGGAATCCCGGCAAGATCTGGAGGAGCGGCGGGACAAGGGCCACGAGCATCGCCGCCAGCAGACCGAGAACCGGCCCTGCTGCACCAAAACCCAAGCCTACGAGCGCTACCCCCGCTGCAAGGCCGAGCGCGGCGCGGACGAATGCCATGAGACCATAGCGCTTTGGTGCGAGCTCGCTGCGCGCCCGCTCCAGCTCCAACTCGAACAGCGCTTGGACCCAGAGCAGCGCCAGGCCCATGCCGACCAGCTTACGGACGCTCGGATCCACAACCAAAACGGCGCCGACGCCGCCCACTGCGCTCAGCACGAGGAGGGAGAGAAATGCCGCGCCGATCGTGGCGAACAGAACCCGGGGCTCAGGCAAGGCAGGCAGAAAGCGCAAAAGCGCCAGGCGCAGCCATTCGAACGCGAGCTTATTGGCGAGCCCGACCCCGGCGATCACGAGGGCATAGCGACCGTAATCCTCTGGCGTGAGCAGGCGCGTGTAGACGACGATCGCAAGGAGACTCACCAGCCCGGGTCCTCCCCGGGCCGCCAAGTAGTAGAGACCGTGCCGCCAGAGCATCATCGCTGAATGTCGGATCCCTTGGGCCGCCCCGCGTGTACCTGTTCATGATCTCGCGTCAGTTCGCGGTCAGGTTCGGCGTTGACTGGCGGCGGCGCTTCGGGCCACAAGATGCGGTCTATAGCTGCCGGCAATCCTGAGAGAATGCAAGTAGGCACGAGCAGCGCGCCAGACGCGAACTCCACGTGCAGCACCGCGATTCCGGGCCGCAAGCACTATGCGTTTGCCCGTTATTGCCACCCCGGCCGCTGGGAGAGCTACTACGTGCAGCTGCGTGAGACGCTGGACCTGGCGCCCCAGAGCGTTCTCGAGGTTGGCGTCGGCGACGGGTTTTTTGGCAGCTATCTACGACGGCTTGGCATGGATTACCGTAGCATCGACATGGTGGGGGATCTGCAACCGGACATCGTCGCCTCGATGACCCACTTGCCGCTCGGGACCGCAAGCTTCGATGTGGTGTGCGCCTTTCAGGTCCTGGAACACCTCCGCTGGCCCGAAGTCCCGATCGCCCTGGCCGAGCTGGCGCGAGTCGCCAGGCGCTACGTCCTTATCAGCTTGCCGCACGCGGGACCGTATTTTCAGTTCGCGCTCAAGGTTCCGCTGTTCCCGCCGATCCGCATAGCCGCCAAGATCCCGTGGCCGATCCGCAACTATGCCGACCCCGAGCACTTCTGGGAGGTTGGCAAGATCGGCTTTTCCAGGCGGAGCGTGCGGAATGTGCTGACACGGCACTTCAGAATCAGGAACGAACGACTCGTCTTCGGATTTCCTTACCACCGTTTCTACATTCTCGAGGCGGGGCTTGACCGCCACCGCGGCGAGCTGGACAGGGTCACGCAGGCAAGGTGAGGAGTTGAACGAGGATGCGTCTTGACAGGCCCATGCTGTTGAGCGGCGTGCCGGAGGGTCGGCGCGAGACGTGGACAGCATTTCTCGTCTTGATTGTGGCTGCGCTGATGGTGCGTGCCGTCGGCCTGAACCGCCCCCCGTTGAACGACGAGCTGTACACATTGCTGGCCGCTCGGAGTTGGCTCCAGGACGGCACGTTTCATCTCGCCGGAGCCGGCGTGTACGACCGTGCCGGGGTCTACACGATTTTCACCGCTGGATTTCTAGATTTGTTCGGTGACAGCCTGGTGGTAGCGCGACTGCCGGCAGTGCTTGCCGGCATACTGCTCGTTATCGTTGTGTTCCTCTGGACGCGCGCGGTGGCCGACAGCTCCACCGCGTGGATCGCGGCGCTCTTCATGGCGTTCTCGCCACTGAGCATCCAGGAATCGCAGTTCGCCCGCTTCTATGCGTTGCATGCCCTCCTGTTCTGGCTGGCCGCGATGGGCGCCTACGCGTTGGTCGAACAGGATCTCCCGAGGCGGACCAGTGTGGCGGTAGCGATTGGTTCACTGGCTTGCCTGAGCGTGGCCTATCATCTCACACCCCTCACCGTCATCGGAGTGCTGGGCCTGGGTGTCTGGTTCGTGGCGACCGTGGCTTTGCCGCGGCTTGGGGCACAGCGACAACACCCCCGGCGTCTGTGGACAATCGTCGGGCTAGCAGCCGCTCTGCTTTTTGCCGGCGCCTTTGTGATGGTAGAAAGCGGGATAGCGCAAGAACTGTGGCACGCCTTCCGGTATGCACCGCTGCATGCTTTGCCGCGCGCCAATCAAGTCTGGTTCTATCAGCTGGAGCTGATCCAGCGCTATCCGACCTTGTGGCCGGTGTTTCCCTTCCTCGCCCTGCTCGCTGCGGCGACGCGGCCACGGGTCACGCTGCTTTGCTGCTGCATCTTCATTCCGGCGTTCGTGCTGCTGTCGCTCGCGGCAATGAAGCATTTCAACTATATTTTTTTTATTTTACCTTTCCTGTTTGTCATCTGGGCTATCAGCCTGGCTAGTGTAATCACCGCGCTGTGGCGCTGGATCTCCGCCATCACCGACAGCGCCGTGGCGCTCGTGGCGCCAGGGCTGCCGCGGCGTGCGACGACATGGGCTCTGATCACCGCGGGCCTAATCTTCCTTGTCTTCTCGAATGGCGCACCCGCCCGCACGATTCTGAAGCCGTTCGGCGTCTCCCTCACTCAGGATGAGAGATCGGCGGATTGGGCCGCAGCTGCGGATGCGCTGCAACCTTGGCTCAGGCACACGTCCGTGATTCTCACGCCCGACGACATGCAGGCACTGTACTACATGGGCGACTACGACATCGCCGTGAACCCGAGCCGACTGTCGGAAGTGCCGAACGGTCACGAGTTCAGTGTGGATCCGCGGACGGGGCGCCCCGTGGTCGGGACCGCGGCTTCACTGGAGCTCATCATGTCCTGCTACGACGACGGCGTGCTCGTCGCCGACTTCACGAGCTTTCCCGCGCCCTGGCTGGGATCCGAGCCGCTGACCGAGGTGATCCGCTCGACCATGACGCCGATCGCTCTGCCGCGCGGCACTGGGGTGTACGCGTTCCGCTGGAACGCGCTCGGCGACGCGCCGGCGCCGCCGGCCTGCGCGGCGCTGCCCGCCGCCCGTCGCCCGCGATAAGGCGCGTGAGCGCCATGGCGGCTGAAGCGCGAGTTGCGCATGCCGTGGCGCTCGTCAGCTCTGCCTGGCCGGACCGGCCGGCCCGCAGGGCAGCAAAGGGATCTGCCCCGCGAGAGCCGTCGGTGTTCGACGTATCGCATGGGTCATCGGCACCGGTAGGTGCGCCATGACCACCGATTCGGCCCTGCTCGGCGCCGCGGAGCTGTGCCGCCTGTATCGGACGCGTCAACTCTCGCCGGTCGAGACGACGCGCGCGGTTCTTGCGCGCATCGAGCGGTTCGATCCGCAGGTCAACGCTTTCTGTTTGGTCGACGAGGCACGCGCGCTCGCTGCGGCGCGGGCCTCTGAAGCCCGCTGGTACAGGGGCGAGCCGTGTGGCGTGACCGACGGCATACCGGCGACGGTCAAGGACCTGGTGCTGACCAGGGACTGGCCGACCCTGCGCGGCAGCCTCGCGATCGAACGCGAGCAGCCGTGGGATGCGGACGCGCCGGCGACGGCCCGCCTGCGTGACGAGGGTGCCGTGCTGGTCGGCAAGACCACGACGCCCGAATTCGGCTGGAAGGCGGTCACCGATTGCGCGCTCACCGGCGTGACTCGCAATCCATGGGACACCGACAGGACGCCGGGTGGCTCGAGCGGTGGTGCGGCGGTAGCCGCTGCGCTCGGCATGGGCGTGTTGCACGTCGGCACGGACGGCGGCGGCTCGATCCGCATTCCCGCCGGGTTCACCGGCGTCTTCGGCCTGAAGCCGAGCTTCGGCCGGGTACCGGCCTGGCCCGCAAGCCCGTTCGGCACGGTCGCACACATCGGACCGCTGACGCGGACGGTCAGCGATGCCGCCCTCATGCTCAACGTGCTGGCGCTGCCCGACAGCCGCGACTGGTTGGCCCTGCCTTACGACGGTCACGATCACCGGATCGGTCTCGATGATGGCGTGCGCGGACTCAGGATCGCGTTCAGCCCGACGCTGGGCTTCGCCGAGGTGGACCCGGAGATCGCCGATCTGGTGGCTAGCGCCGCCGGCGTATTCGTCGAACTCGGCGCCGGCGTCGAACAGGTCGATGCGGTCATGGCCGATCCGATCGACATTTTCGCGCCGCACTGGTACGTGGGCGCCGCCAACCTGCTGCGCACCTTCACGGCGGAGCAGCGCGCGCAGATGGATCCGGGCCTGCAGGAGATCGCGGCGGCGGGCGCAGAGATCACGCTCAGCGATTATCTCTCGGCGGTGCAGCGGCGGGCCGAACTCGGCGCGGCAATGCGCGGCTTTCACGAGAGTTACGACCTGCTGCTCACGCCGACCCTGCCGCTCGCCGCATTCGCGGCGGGCGAGGAACGGCCCGACCCAGCGCGCCAGCCGCGCTGGTTTCACTGGGCGCCGTTTTCCAATCCGTTCAACCTGACCCAGCAGCCGGCAGCCTCCGTACCCTGCGGCCTCACTAGGGCGGCATTGCCAGTGGGCCTGCAGATCGTCGGGCCGATGCACGCGGATGCCTTGGTCCTGCGCGCGGCACGCGCGTTCGAAGCAGCGCGCCCGTGGCCCCTGCCCGAGGCGCCGCGCGCGTGGCGGTCAGCCGAAGGGCGCTCGTCGATAGAAGACAAGCCGAACTGAGCTGGCGCTCCTCGCATTTGGTCGGGGGCTGCCCTGGAGGTAGGCCAAAACAAACTTACCAGGCGGGCCGGTCGGTCCGAGCCCTCTTTAGCTATGGAGGCGCCGTGACTGGCGGAGCTCGATCCTTCCTGGGACCACCGGGCGCGAGCCGTTGGGGGCAGCTGAGAGGGTTAACAGGGCGTTAACACCTCGGGGCAGGGTCTGTGGTAGGTTCAGCTCGATCACGAGATAGGCTTGCGGTTGTGCCGGTGAAGCCCTGACCAGCTCAGGAGCCGCCCTCTTCAAGAGCAGCACGTGCTGCGACAGCTGAAGAGAAGCGGCTGGTCTATGTCCAACGCTGCTGGAAGCTTGGGAGCAGAGGCATGCTAAGTCCGAGCAGAAGTGAGCTGTGCCGCAAACGCGAAGCTCGCACCATGGTCCGCAGGTTTGGGCCCTGGCTCACCCATCAGCTGAACGTGGCCATGTCCTTGCGTCTCGGCATCCGGATGACCGATGAGCAGAGGCAGCGGATTCACGACGAAATGCAAGAGATGATTGAAGATATCTTGACGGACTACGGCATGCGGCCCGTCACCAAGGTTACGGGAGCTCCTCCATTGCTCGTCGTCGCAGCCAATACCAATGCCGGACCGACGGCTCGCCCCTCCCGTGGCAGCTTGGTCCAAGCCACAGCGTGAAATCCGATTCTGCCCGACCAGCGCGCCCTGTTTGGATTCTAGGCATAAGTGCTAGTAGGGGAACGGCCAGCGGCGCAGCTTCTCCTTGGCGATCTGCCACAGGCGGGCAAGCCCGTGCGGCTCGACGATCAGGAAGAAGATGATCAGCGCGCCGAAGATCATGAACTCGACATTGGTGACCAGATCGGTCGGCATGTGGATGCCAAACAAGGCGGGGGCATTGTTCAGGAAGATCGGCAGCAGGACGATGAAGGCGGCGCCGAGAAACGAACCGAGGATGCTGCCGAGCCCGCCGATGATGATCATGAACAGGATCTGGAACGAGCGGTCGATCTGGAAGGCGAGCGCCTCCACGCTCGAGGTGTAGGTGAAGGCCCAGAGCGCACCTGAGATCCCGACGTAAAACGAGCTGACCGCGAACGCCGAGAGCTTGGCGGTGAGCGGCCGGATGCCAATGATCTCGGCGGCAATGTCCATGTCGCGGATCGCCATCCAGGAGCGGCCGATTCGACAGCGGGTCATGTTCTTGGCCGCGAGCGCCAGCAGCGCCACGAAGGTCAGGGTGAACAGATATTTGGCCTCGGGCGTGGCCTGGGCGCCGGTGACGAACACGTCGCCGAACACCGCGCGCGGCGGCGCGCTGATCACGCCGGACGGGCTGTAGTTGGTGAACCAGGGAAGCTTGTTGAACAGCCACACCAGGAAGAACTGCGCGGCGAGCGTCGCCACTGCGAGATAAAAGCCCTTGATCCGCAGGCTCGGGATCCCGAACAGAATACCGACTGCCGCGGTGATCAGCCCCGACAAGACGAACACGATCGCGATGTTGAGTTCGGGGAACGCGGTAGTCAGCTTGAAAGCGGCGAACGCGCCGCACGCCATGAAGCCGCCGGTGCCGAGCGACAGTTGCCCGGCGTAGCCGGTCAGGATGTTGAGGCCGAGCGCCGCCAGAGCGAAGATCAGGAACGGCAGCATGATCGTGCTCAGCCAGTATTCGCTGGACACGATGGGGATCGCCACGAAGGCGATCGCCAGGATCAAGGCGACACCGAGCCGATCCTGCCGGATCGGAAAGATCGCCTGATCGGCCGCGTAGCTGGTCCTGAATTGCCCGGTCTCGCGATACAGCATCGCCCGGCGCTCCTCACACCCGCTCGATGATGCGCTCGCCGAACAGGCCCTGCGGGCGGAACAGCAGGAACACCATCGCGAGCATGTAGGCAAACCAGTCCTCGATCGCGCCGCCGAACGCGTCGCCCCAGAACACCTCCGCGATCTTCTCGCCGGCACCGATGATCAGCCCGCCGACGATCGCGCCCGGCACCGAGGTGAAGCCACCGAGGATTAGCACCGGCAGCGCCTTCAGGGCGACCAGGGCGATCGAGGGCTGCACGCCGAGCTTGGTGCCCCACATGATGCCCGCGACCAGGGCGACGATGCCGGCGACCGACCAGACGATGGTCCAGATCACTTTCAGGGGGATTCCCACGCTCATGGCCGCCTGGTGATCGTCGGCCACGGCGCGCAGCGCCCGTCCGATCGCGGTGTACTGGAAGAACAGCGCGAGCGCCGCGACCAGCGCGCCGCAGATGACCGCCGCGAATAGATCGAACTTGTTGATGAAGATGCCACCGACGATCCATGGGTCCTGCGGGATGCCGAGATCAAGGGTGCGCACCTCGCTGCCCCAGATCGCCTGGCCGAAGCCGTCGATGAAAAAGGTGATGCCGATGGTCGCCATGAACAGAATGATCGGCGCCTGGTTGACCAGCGGCCGGAGCACGATGCGCTCGATGCCAAACGCGAGCGCGATCATGACGGCGCTGGCCATGACGAACGCAAGCCATGGGTTGACGCCAAAATCGTCAATCAGTCCCGCGAAGAACAGCGCGGCGAACAGCACCATGGCGCCCTGGGCGAAATTGAACACGCCGGATGCCTTGAAGATCAGGACGAAGCCGAGCGCGACCAGCGAGTACATCACGCCGGCCATCAGGCCGCCGATCAGCACCTCGAGGAAAAAGAGCGGGGTCTCCACGATCATCGCGAAGGGGTCGACGAAGATCGCCTGGACCATGCTCATGACTGCGCCTCACGCTGTGCCAGCCAACGCTCGAAATCGGCCTTGAGCGTCTCGACCTCCGCGACCCAGGCACGAGCCTCGGCGACCGACGGCAGCGGCGGCGGGGGCCGGCCGTGTTCCTCTCCCGGATAGCGGTGCGCCCAGACGTAATCGGAGAAGCGGTCGAGGGCGAGGAAGCGCTCGCGGTGCGGGAACGCCGCGGGCAGGCGTTTGGCGAACTCGCCGATCTGATGGCCCTTGCGAGGTCTTTTCTGCGCCGCGACCAACACCGCTTTGGTCAGCTTCTCGGCCGCTTGCTGAACATGATAGGCGGCTTGCTCCGGCATCGGGTCCTCGGTTTCGCAACAGAGACGTGCGGTTCTGAGGCCGCTTTCCACGCGCCTGAGCCATTCGGCAACCACCTTGGTGGTCATTGACCACGGCTCCTCGCCATGCGGCACCTCTGTGGCCCGCAGATCCGCCCCCGCAGTCGGATACAGCCTGATGCCATCGACCTGAACCTCGTATTCCAGCGTGCCGACCACGTGCCGGCGCCAAGCGAAGGATCCGGTCCGGGTCAGGAAAGGGTTGACGAGGATGCGGCGGCTGCGGGCGGTCTGCCAGACGTCGTGCCTGGAGCGCACCCGCTCGTTGTCGTCCGAGAGCACGAGCATCAGGTCGTAATCGCTGTCGGCGGCGGCGTCGCCGCGGGCGCGGCTGCCGAACAGATAGACGGCCACCGGCTCGAACGCCTCGATGAGCCGCCGCACCACGCGATCGAGTTCCGTGGGATCGTTAACCTGTGGCTTTGCTCGCGCCAGCGCGTCAGTCATGCGCTACCCCGAGGTAGGCGTCGATCACCGCCGGATCGTTTCGCACCTCGTCCGGCGTGCCATCGGCCAGCTTGCTGCCGTAGTCGAGCACCACGACCCGGTCCGAGATGTCCATGACGACGCTCATGTCGTGCTCGATCAGCGCGATCGTGGTGCCGAACTCTTCGTTGACGTCGAGCACGAAGCGGCACATGTCCTCCTTCTCCTCGAGGTTCATGCCCGCCATCGGCTCATCCAGCAGGAGCAGCTCCGGCTGCAGGGCCAGCGCGCGGCCGAGCTCCACCCGTTTTTGCATGCCGTATGGCAGCCGGCCGACCGGCGTATGGCGGATCGCCTGGATCTCCAGGAAATCAATGATCCGCTCCACGAACTGCCGGTGCGCGAGTTCCTCGCGCTTGGCCCGGCCGAGATAGATCGCCTGCTCCAGAATCGATGCGCGCATCTTGAGAATGCGCCCCGTCATCAGGTTATCGAGCGTGGTCATGCCCCTGAACAGCGCGATGTTTTGGAACGTGCGGCCGATGCCCTGCACCGCAGCTTCGTGAGGCCGCATGTGCCGGTAGGTGCGGCCCCGGTATGTGATCGTGCCCTCCTGGGCCTGATAAAAGCCGTTGATCACATTCAGCATGGACGACTTGCCGGCGCCGTTCGGCCCGATGATGGCGCGGATTTCACCCTTCTTGATGTCGAAGCTGACGTCGGTCAGCGCAGCGACACCGCCAAAACGCAGGCTGATGCGGTCGACCGCGAGGAGCACCTCATCGAAGGTGCGCGCGCGGCCGGCGCGCACCACCGGCCCGGCGGGGCAAGCCATATCCAGGCTATTCCGCCGCCTGCCGCACCGCCGGCTGGGGCAGCATGTCACGGATCATCATCTCGGCCCGGATCATGCCGGTGCGGCCGTCCTCGAACGTGACCTCCGTCTCGACCGTAACGCGATCCTGGCCCGAATACAGCGCCTCGATCGGTTCGCGGTAGCGCTGGTCGACCACGCTGCGCCGCACCTTGCGCGTGCGCGTGAGCTCGCCATCGTCGGCGTCCAGCTCCTTGTAGAGCAGCAGAAACCGAGTGATCTGCTGCGCCGGCGGCAGTGACGCATTGACCTTCTCGACCTCCCGTTCGATCAGGTCGTAGACCTCGGGACGCGCCGCGAGATTGGTGTAGGTCGTGAACGTCAGGCCGCGGTTCTCGGCCCACTTCGCGACCATCGAATAGCGGATGCACAGGATGGCCGTGATCGACGGTTTGCCGTTGCCGAGCACGACGCATTCGCCGATGTACGGCGAGAACTTCAACTTGTTCTCGATGAACTGCGGCGAGAAGCGGACGCCGGTCCCGGTGGTCGCGAGATCGCACACGCGATCGATCACGATCAGCCGGCCGTGATCGTCGAAATAACCGGCATCGCCGGTCAGGAACCAGCCGTCCTCCGTCACGCTCTGCGCGGTCTCTTCCGGCTGTCTGAAGTAGCCTTTGAACAGGTGCGGATGACGGGTGACGATATGGCCGACGCCGTTGGCATCGGGCTCCTGGATCCGCACCTTGGTGTTGTCGAACGGCTTACCCGAGCTGTCGAAGTCGATCTCATCGCCCTGCTGAATGGTGTACGCGCCGCCGGCCTCAGTTTGGCCATAAAGCTGCCGGAGCGGTATGCGCATGGCGAGAAAGAAGCGGAAAGTATCGGGGCCCAGGGCGGAGCCACCGGTCGCCGCCGACCGCAGCCGGGCGAAGCCGAGGCGGTCGCGCAGCGCTCCGAACAGCAGCCAGTCGGCCCAGCGCGAGCGCCTGCCGGCGTCCAGGGCAGCGATGCCACGTCTGACCGCGAAATCAAAGATCTTCCGGTTCAAGGGATTGGCGTCCAGCATGCGCGAGTGCACTTCGGCGGCCAGCTGCTCCCATACGCGCGGCGCGAGCAGCAGGTGCGTCGGCCCGATCTCGCGCAGATCGTGCATCACCGTGCTCTCATCCTCCGGGAAGCTGATCCGGGTGCGGGAGAGCAGCGGCATCGTCACCACGTAGACCTGTTCGACGATCCAGGGTAGCGGCAGGACCGAGACGTACTCGTCGGTCGGCTCGCGCGGATCGGCCCGCAGATACGCCGCACTGTGCTCGAGCAGCGGCCGGTGCTGCAGCATCGCGAGCTTGGGGTGCGAGGTCGTGCCCGATGTCGTGCACAGCATCGCGACGTCGTCGCCGCGCCCCGCCGCGACGGTGGTCTCGAACCGCTCCGCCGGAATCTCTTCGCCACGCGCGATCAGCTGCGCGCGATGGAGCAGTCGCGGGTCCTGGTACTTACGCATGCCGCGCTGGTCGTTGTAGACGATCCAGCGGAGGTGCGGCAGCTCCGCGGCGATTTCCAGGAGCTTGTCCGTCTGCTCCTCGTCCTCGGCGAACACCAGCTTGGCCTCGGCGTACCCGAGCAGATAGGCGACCTCCTTGGCCAGCGCATCCTCGTAAATGCCCAGCGACACCGCTCCGACCGCCTGGGCGGCCAGCTCGGCCCACAGCCAGTGCGGACGATTGCGCCCGATGATGCCGACCACGTCGCCCGGCGCGATGCCGAGCGCCAGCAGGCCGCGCGCCAGCTCCTCGACCCGGACGCGCGAGTCCGTCCAGGTGTAGACCTTCCAGATGCCGTATTCCTTTTCCCGCAGCGCGAGCTCGGCGCCCCAATGCGCTGCGTTGTGCAGCAGCAGCTTGGCGGTGGTGTCGTATTTCGACAGATCCGGTAGCTGCATCGCCGTGCTCTCCCTGGCCCCGAGCACGGGCGGCCGCTTACCTCGCCGGCCGTCCCGAGCCAAGCAGCGCGGCCCCGTCGATCGGCCGATGGATCGCGGCGCCGCTTTGCGTCTGCCAGGCGCCCCAACACGTATCGCCTCAGCGGCGCGCGGGGCCGCCGGACGGTTCGGTGCCTCCGCCGAACGCTTCTCTATACAGGGCGCGATGCGGCAATGCTAGCTTCGGGCTGGACGGGACGTGGCACGGCGAACCAGACTTCGGGGTGGCTGACGACGCCGTTCCGCGCCGCCACAGGTGGTTGGCCTCGCGCCCGCGGCAGCGCTGACAGGAGCGTCAGGCGGGCGCGGCCTCCACCTATTCGAGCGCCGGCATGGCCCGTGCGCAGATCGCGGCCAGATCGAAGCCGTTCGGCAGACTGCCGAACTGGCGCCCCGGGTTGTCCGACAGGCGCGAGACGCAGAACGCATCGGCTACTGCGGCAGGCGCATGTTGCACCAGGACCGATGCCTGCAGCGCGAGCGCCAGCTGCTCGACCAGCTGGCGGGCGCGCGGTTCGAGCGAGTTCTGGTCGGCAAGGGAATTGGTGAGCCGGACGAGTCGGCCATCGAGCCGCAGATCGGCGCCGCGCGCCCGGTTCAGCTCCGCTAGCAGCGCCTCGAGGCTGTCCGGCTCGCGCGTGAGCGCGCGCAGCACATCCAGGCAGATGACGTTGCCGGCACCTTCCCAGATCGAGTTGACCGGCGCCTCGCGGTACAGGCGTGGCATGATCGATTCCTCGACGTAGCCATTGCCGCCCAGGCATTCCAGCGCCTCGGCTACCATCATCGGCGCGCGCTTGCTGATCCAGTATTTGGCGATTGCGGTCGCCAGGCGGGCGAAGTCGCGCTCGGCCGCATCCTGACCGCTCTGATCGAACGCACGTGCCAGCCGCAGGGTCAGCGCGGTCGCGCCCTCGACCTCGAGGGCGAGGTCGGCGAGCACGTTCCGCATCAGCGGCTGGTCGATCAGCCGGCGCTCGAAGGCGATGCGATGGGCCGCGTGGTGCAGCGCCTGGGCGAGCGCCTGACGCATTAGCGCGGCAGAACTGATCGCGGCGTCAAGCCGGGTGTGGTGGACCATCTTGATGATGGTGCGCACGCCATGGCCCTCCTCGCCGACCAGCCAGGCCAGCGCGCCCGCGTACTCGATCTCGGCCGAAGCGTTGGAGCGGTTGCCGAGCTTGTCCTTGAGGCGCTGGATCAGCATGGCGTTGCGGGTGCCGTCAGGCCGCCAGCGCGGCACCAGGAAGCAGCTCAGGCCGGCCGGGGCCTGGGCCAGGGTCAAAAAGCCGTCCGAATTGGGCGCAGAGCAGAACCATTTGTGACCGATCAGCTCGTACGTGCCATTGCCGAGCGCGCGCGCCTCGGTGGTATTGGCGCGCACGTCGGAGCCGCCCTGCTTCTCGGTCATCGCCATGCCGATCAGCACGCCGCTCTTCTCGGCGGCAGGCCCCGGCCGCGCGTCGTAGGTGCTTGAGAGGATCTTGGGCAGCCAGTCGCCGGCCAGAGCCGGCGCATCGCCGAGCGCTGCGGGGGCGGCGAAGGTCATGGCCAGCGGGCAGCAGACGCCGCTTTCCACCTGGTTGAGCAGGAAGGCGGAAGCCGCGCGCACTACGTGGGCGCCGGGCCGACCGTCGCTCCAGGGCAGCGCGTGCACCTGCTCGGCCACGGCGCGGCCGAGCAACTCGTGCCAGGCGGGGTGGAACTCGACCTCGTCGATGCGATGGCCGAAGCGGTCGTGGCTGCGCAGCTGCGGCGGCTGGCGGTTGGCCTGCTCGCCAAGCCGGATCGTCGCCGGTTGCGCGAGCCACGCGCCGAACCGGCTCAAGCGCTCCTTGCCCCAGGCGCCGCCCTCGCGCTCGACCGCCTCGACCAGCGCGCGGTCCTGTTCGAACCAGTTGACGCCTTCGAGCGGCGGCGGCTGGTTGGTGACTTCGTGAGTGAGGAAGGGGGGCACAGCTGCGGTCATCGCCGATCCTCCCGCCGGCCGGTCGGGCCGCGCGGAACGACTCGTGGGTCTGGGCTCATCTAAGTCGAGGTTGTTGACGGAGTGCTAACGTGACCGCGTCCGCGCTCGCTCGGGCCGCGGCATGTGCACCGGCGCGGTCAACCTCCGGCCACTAGGCTGGAGCCGATCGGTGTCAGCCGGTCCGCTGCAGGTCCGGGAACAGCGGCGGCAAACTCTCGATCCGCTGCCAGCCTTCACCCGGAGCGACCGGCTCGACTGTAATGTCTTCAAAGTGTGCGTCGAGCACGGCGGCGCGCTCTTCGGCAAGCGGTGGCGAGCAGTAGTCCTCCTCCTCCCACGCTGCGCCCTCACCTTCAATGCGGGCGCCGCGTAGCCCCCGGGTCAGCGCCCGCCCGAACGGCTGGAGATCGACGTAGGCGTCAGCGCGCAGCTGCGCCTGCAGTTCCTCCAGCTTGCCCCGCCTGGGGCGCGCTCGCACCAGATAGTGCGCCATGATGACCTCCGATTCGCGATCTTCTCGCTCAAGCATGCCGGCCTCCGCAACCAAGCGCCGCCGCACCGGACGAAGAGATGGCGATGCATGGCGGCAATTCCGAGCCCCCGCGGCCCTCACCCGAGGCTGCGACCTCGAGCGAACTCCGCCACCGAGCATTCCTGACAGGGGCATGGCTCTGGCGTCGAGATCCCGCCGTCGGCCCTACCTCTGCTGCGCCGCCCGCCGCTTCCTGCGCGCGCTCGCGGCCCAGAGGTTGAGCCCCTCGACCGCGGCCGAGAAAGCGATCGCGAAATACAGATAGCCGCGCGGTATGTGGAAATGCAGGCCGTCGGCGATCAGCGCCACGCCGACCAGCAACAAGAAGCTCAAGGCCAGCATCTTGACCGTCGGGTGACGGTTAACGAAATCGCCAACGGGGCCCGCCGCCACCAGCATCACGATCATGGCGATCACCACGGCCGTGATCATGACTGACAGGTGCTGCGCCAGACCGACCGCCGTGATGATCGAGTCGAGCGCGAACACCACGTCCAGAATGAGGATCTGCACCACCGCCGAGAAGAAGGTGATGGTGCCGACCGAGGCGCCCTCCTCGTGCCCTTCGAGCATGTGGTGCGTCTCCATCGTCCCTTTGACCAGCAGGAACAGGCCGCCGCCCATCAGCACGATGTCGCGCCAGGACAGATCGAAGCCGAGGATGGTCAGGACCGGCTCGGTCAGCCCGATGATCCAGGTCAGACTGAACAAGAGAGCGATTCGGCCGAGCAGCGCCAGCGCCAGGCCGATATGACGCGCGAGGCGCTGCTGGTGCTCGGGCAGCCGGCCTGAGACGATCGACAGGAAGATCAGATTGTCGATGCCGAGCACGATCTCGAGCGCGGTGAGCGTGAGCAGGCTCGCCCAGACGTCCGGATCGGTCAGAAACTCCATCATGGGCCGCTGCCATGCTGCGATTGTTGGACCGCTAACGGATCGCGCCGCCTGGCCGACGCGGCAGTCGTCGAGAGGCCCTCGCCCTGGTCGCTCCCTTCGACCTGGACCAAGAGCCCGCTACGGCGCGGACTGCCTGGCGTGGCGCCCCGTTCAGGCTCAGAAATCACTGCTCGAGAGTGAGATGCCAGGAAACGATCCGGCGTGACCGGTGTTCGCCCCGGCGACGCGCCGCCCCTCACGAGGTCACGACGTTGCGCGGCGCGCCCGCCCAGAACGCCTCGATGTTGTCGATCAGCTGGTCGGCCAGGCTTTGCACCGCCTCCTGGCTCGCCCAGGCGGTATGCGGGGTCAGGATGAAGTTCGGCAAGCTGAGCAGACGCATCAGAGGATGATCGGCGGGCGGCGGCTCGCTCGTGGCGACGTCGAAACCCGCGCCCGCGATCTGCCCGCCGGTCAAGGCCTCCTCGAGGGCAGCCTCGTCGACCAGCCCGCCGCGCGCCGTGTTGATCAGCAGCGGGCGCCGCTCCATCAGCGCGAACTCGGGGCGGCCGATCATGCCGCGCGTGGACGCCATCAACGGAGCATGTAGCGTGACCACGTCGCTGATCCGCAGCAGCTCCTCGAACGGGGTGTACAGCGGCCCCATCCCGGTCGTGCCCTTATACGCCGAGAACAGGGTGCGCATGCCGAACGCTTTGCCGAGCTCGGCCACGGCCTGCCCGATGCTGCCGTCGCCGATGACCCCGAGTGTCGAACCGGCGAGATCACGGATCGGATGGTCGAAGTAGCAGAACTGGCCGGCTTCCTGCCAGCGGCCGCGGGCGACGGAGTCGCGATAGGCGAGAATGCTGAGACGGAGCGCGAGGATCAGCGCGAACGTGTGCTCCGGCACGGTGTGGACCGCGTAGTCGCGGATGTTGCTGACCGTGACGCCCGCGGCGGCGCATGTTTCCAGGTCGACCACGTCGGTCCCGGTCGCGGCGACCGCGATCAGACGTAGCCGCTTTGCGCCGCCAATCGAGTCGCGCCGCAGCGGCACCTTGTTGGTGATCACCACGTCGGCGCTGGCAATGCGCTCCGCGACCTCGTCGGGCGCCGTGCGTTCATACACCTCGAGCTCATGCGGGAATGCGGGCGCGCGCAGCCGGGTCTGGGGCGACAGTGTCTCGCGGTCGAGGAACACGATGCGCGCGGGTCGATCGTGGCGGCTGGTCATGCGGCGGCCTCCGCGCTCGATTCAGCGTCAGCGCCCGAACCTACGCGAACAGAGCGAGCACGGTAAGGTCGGCGCGCTATCGAGGGCAGCCGCCCGGTGCCGTCGACGAAGTTAGCCCAGCGCAATCCGACCGACACAGCGGGTAATCACGCCCGCAGCGGTCGCCCCGCTCCCGGCTTCTGGTCATCGGCCCTGATCGGCGACTGCCCGGCATCGTCCCTGATGGCGAGGTCTGGCGAGCTCGCTCGCACCCCCCCGGCCTCACGACGTTCAGCTCCGAGCCTGGCCAGTGCCGACCGGAAGAATGCCGATCGCGCGGCCGGGGCCGCCGTGGTTGTTCTCGATCTTCGGATTGAGGAAGACGTAAAACCCGCCGGTCGCCGGCAGCTCCCCGACATTGATCAGATATTCGGTGAAGATCACTCCCTCGTTAGCGGCGCTCCAGTAGGTCATCGCCCGCTCCTTGGGATTGACCGAACCCGCCGATGGCGCATCGATCGCGATGTGCTTCACGCCCTTGCCGGCGAGGTACCGTACGACCTCGGGCGTGACCGCAGGCCAACCTTCCGTCTTGCCGTCGAGCGGCGCCTTGAGGGTCCGCTCGAGACGGCCGCGAAGCATCGTCCCGAAATGCGCATCGGTGTGCCCGGTCTGAAATATCACGACCTCCCCGGCCCGCAGCTCGCCGTACTGCTTCTCGTGCGCCTGCACGTCCTGCACCGTGATCGGCGGCGAGGCGGGCCATGACGCCTCGTCGGTCGTGCCGATCAGATGGCGGACATCGATCACCCGCGCCGGCCCCATCATCTGCGCCACCGGCACCTTATCCGAGGTCACTTTGGTGTTTTGGATCGGACCGTATTTCCCTTCGAACTCGCGCGCCCAAGCCTGGACCTCGGGCGCGTAGTCGTCGACGCTGAAGCCCGGCGGCAGACCGTAGTGGGCCGGGGGCGAAATGTGCGTGCCTGTGCGCGAATCCATGATCTGCGAGTTCACCCAGTAGGGCGCATAGTCCCGGTAGTTCACCACCTCCCTGATCCGCTCAAATGGGAATGCGAAGTTGCCCACCCCAGCACCGAGCCAATAGACGGGCAGGTTGTCGCCGTTGAGCACGGACAGATCGACCACCCGATGGGCCCGGATCGCCCGCGCCAGGGCCTCGGCAAGCTCTGGGTCGGTGATCGCGGCGGCCCGGGTCTGAGCCGTCGGGGTATCCTGGATCTTCACTGGCAGCCCGAAGAAGATCGAGCCGTTGGGCACCTGGTCCAGATGGATCAGCCCCTCGACGTCGACCCCGCCGTGCTTGAACACGCCGAGATGGCTCTCGATCGCCTTGCCGGTCTGACTGCGGTAACTCTGCGGTCCCTCATAGGTATAGTCCGGGTCGCCGAACGCCCCGATGCTCGGGCTGTCCAGCCCGACGATCGTGACCCCTTTGCTGCCGACGTAGTCTCCGGTCGCGAAGTTGGGACCGGGCCACGCCGGCGCCTTCTCTTCCAGCACGTCGATCTGAAGACGGTTCGGGTCCTCGCCGGGCGCGCCGCGCGTATCGTTGTAGTGGCTCCAGTAGAGCACCGCATCGCCCGGGCGGAGCTCGCGGCCGAGATCCTTCTCGGTCTGCTTGACCATCTCGGCCGTAAAGATCGGGCTTTTGCCGTTAGGCGCCTGGTCGTAGATCCCACGGCCGTCGACCTTGACCACCTGCCCGACCATCTGCCAGGCCGGCACCTTGTCGCAGGTCATGAAGCCCCAGTAGCCCGCATTGGGCAGGCCGGTCTCCTGGGCAGGCATCATATGCGGCGGGCAGTCGAACTGGGTCGCGGTATCGTTGTCGACAATGATCAGATCCGCAGTGTACGGGCTCGCCCCGTGTCGAACGTAAGGGACGATCACCGGCTGGTGGTGTCGCTGCCCGCCCGGCCATGACTGCTTGAGCGACATCGACACGGTCGGAGAGAGGTCAATGATCGATGCCGGATCCGGCACCTTGTATTGGGCGACCGCCGATCCCGACGCGATCAGCCAGAAGATGCTGGCCGCCGACGGTGCAACGTGAGCTGTAGCGGTTTTGCATTGCGCCCCCTCCCCTGGTTTCCGCCTGAATAGCGAGGCTAGTGCACGGCCGCGGATCTCTGTCAAGCGACCTGCTGCGGCCGCGGCGATGGCGGCAGCGGCCCTACAGCCAGCTCTTGATGGTCCTCGCCATGGCCGCGGCGGAAATGCCGTAGCGATCGTGCAGGGTCGGCAATGCGCCGGCATCCAAAAATTCATCCGGCAGCGCGATCTGCCGGAAGCTCGGGGTGACCCCGGAACGCAGCAGCACGGCGGCGACCGCCTCGCCCAGACCGCCCACGATCGTGTGGTTCTCGGCCACGATCACCATCCGGCCGCTCCGCGCCGCCTCGCGCTTGATCGTCGCCTCGTCGAGCGGCTTGATCGTCGAGACGTGCAGGACCCCGATGTCGAGGCGATCCTTCTTGAGCAGCTCGGCCGCCTCGAGCGCGCGCATCGTCATGAACCCGGACGAGATGACCAGCGCGTCCTTGCCGTCGCGGATCAGCTTCGCCTTGCCGAGCTCGAAGCGGTAGTCGTGCTCGTCCAGAACCAGCGGCACGTCGCCGCGCAGCAGGCGCATGTAGACCGGGCCGGGATGCGCCGCGATCGCAGGCACGATCTGCTCGATCTCATGCGCATCGCAGGGGTCGATCACGGCGAGATTGGGCATGCCGCGGAAGATCGCGATGTCCTCGGTCGCCTGGTGGCTCGGGCCGTAGCCGGTGGTCAGCCCGGGCAGCGCGCACACGATCTTGACGTTCATCTTTTCCTCGGCAATCGCGAGGCAGATGAAGTCGTAGGCGCGGCGGGAGGCGAACACCGCGTAGGTGGTCACGAACGGCATCAAGCCCTCACGCGCCATCCCTGCGGCCGCGCTCATCAGCAGCTGCTCGGCCATGCCCATCTGGTAGAAGCGGTCCGGGTGCGCCTTGGCGAAGACATGCAAATCGGTGTACTTGCCGAGATCCGCCGTGAGGCCGACGATTTCGGGCCGCTTCGCCGCCTCTGCCACGAGGGCATGGCCGAACGGCGCGGATCTGGTGCGCTGGCCGGGCGCCGCAAGCGAGGCGATCATGGCCGACGTGGTCAGCCGTTTCTTCGGCTGCTGCATGCCGCCTTCGCCCTGCTCCGGCAGCGGGCGCGACGTCTGCAAGCTCATGGCTGACTCCCTCGGTCGAGAGCTGCCTGCCTGCTGGCGTCGAGCACGGCCAGCGCTTGGTCCCATTCGCTCTCATCCACGCGCAGAAAATGGGTCATCTCGCGCTGCTCGAGGAACGGCACGCCCTTCGCCATCCTGGTGTCGCAGATGATGATGCGCGGCCGCGGCTCCTCGAGCGTGCGCGCCTGGTCGAAAGCGGCCACCAGTGAATCGATGTCGTTGCCGTCGACCCGCTGTGCGTGCCAGCCGAACGCCTCCCATTTCGCCGCGAGCGGCTCCAGCCCCGTCACCTGGGACGAGGGACCATCGGCCTGCTGATTGTTCACGTCGACGAGGCCGATCAGGTTGTCCAGCCGCCAGCGGGGCGCCGCGAGGGCCGCCTCCCAGGTCGAGCCTTCGCCGAGCTCGCCGTCGGAGAACAGGTTGTAGACGAACGCCTCGGACCTTTTGCGCTTGAGCCCGAGGCAGAAGCCGACCGCGATGCCGAGGCCGTGACCGAGCGAGCCGCCGGTGATCTCCATGCCGGGGGTGTACGCGGACATGCCCGACATGGGCAGCCGGCTGCCGTCGGTGCCATAGGTCTCAATCTCGTCCTCGGGCAGAATTCCTGCCTCGATCAGCGCTGCGTACAGCGCGATCGCGTAGTGGCCGATCGACAAGAGGAAGCGGTCGCGCTCCTCCCAGTGGGGGTCATCGGGCCGGTAGCGCATGGCGTGGAAGTAGGCGACCGCGAGCACATCGGCGACGCCGAGCGCCTGGGCGATGTAGCCTTGGCCCTGGATGGCGCCCATGCGCAGCGCGTTGCGCCGAATGCGATAGGCGCGCTCGGCCAAGGACACATTGGACAGAGTGCTGCCGGGTTCCACCTGCCTGGTCGCCATCGTTTTCTCCGTCGTCGCGGACAGCTCCAGCAGGGTTTGCCGTTGCAACTGCTCAGCCGTGGATCAGCATGCCGCCGTTGACGTCGATCACGGCGCCGGTGATGTAGGCCGACAGGTCGGACGCGAGGAACAGGAAGGCGCCGGCCACATCGTCGGCGTTGCCGAGCCGATTCAGCGGGATCCCCTTCAGGATCTCGCGGCGCATGTCGTCGCTCAGCTTGCCGCCGGTGATGTCGGTCTGGATCAGCCCGGGCGTGACGCAGTTCACCCGGATGCCGTCGGGCCCGAGCTCGCGCGCCATCGCCTTGGCCAGCCCGAGCACGCCCGCCTTGGCGGCGCTATAGTGCGGGCCGCCGAAGATGCCGCCGCCGCGCTGTGCCGAGACCGAGGACATGCAGCCGATCGAGCCCTGCCGGCGCTCGCGCATGTGCGGCACCAGCGCCTGACTGAGGTTGAACACGCCGCGCAGATTCACACCCATCACCGCGTCCCAGTCATCGGCGCCGATCTCCATCAGGCGGAGCGGCTGGGTGATGCCGGCGTTGTTGATCAGGATGTCGACATGGCCGAACGCCTCGAGCGCGCGCCGGGCCGCGCTGGCGCAGGCGTCGCGGCTGGTCACGTCGCAGGCAAAGCCGCGGTGCGTCCCGCGCAGGCCGTCCGCAGCGCCCTGCGCCGCCGTTTCGTCCAGATCTAGGATGGCGATCCCCGCGCCGTGCTGGGCGAACAGCCGCGCCGTCGCGAGGCCGATGCCCCGCGCACTCGCGGCGCCGGAAATGACTGCCACCTTGCCGGCCAGCAGCATGCGAGCCTCCCTCGTCTCGGTGCCTTGGCCCATCATGCCCTGGTTGGGCGTCCGCTCAAATGCCTTGCTATTTTGCCATGAAGGAAGGACCCCACCTGAGTCCTGCGCGGCTGCTCGTCACGATGGCTTGCGGGCAACCAGGCTCGCATAGGCGATGTGCCCGAAAAATGTCGCCGCTCATAGCCGCCGCCGCGCCTCCGTTTTGAGGGCGGCCGTCAGGTCCTCATCGATCTGCCCGAGGTTGCGCAGGATATCGGCGCCGCGCTCGACGATGGTCACCATGTATCCGCCTGCCGTATCCACAAAGCCGTGGCTCCTAAACGAGGCGACCTCGAAGCCACAGGCACGCACCAGCGCAGGGAGGCGGCGCACCAGCCAACGGTCGTGAACCGAGTTCGCCAGCATGGCATCAACGCAGGCCTGCAGCGGGTCGTGGTCACCGAGCGCGACCGTGGTCGTCGCGTAGTCGCCATCGAAGAGCCCGAGCCATCCGGTCGGACGCAGCACGCGGAAGGCTTCCGCCAGGGCGCCCTCGGGCTGCGCGACGTGAGACAGCGTCGAGTCGAAAATCACGACATCGAAGGCTCCGGCCTCGAACGGAAGAGACCGACCATCAGCCTCGTGAAAGGCGAGGTTGGGCAGGTCGGCGGCGAGTTCGCGGGCCTTGTCGAGCAGCGAGGGCGCTGTATCCACGCCTATGACCGCATCGATCTCCGGCCACTGGGCGAGCGCCCGGCTCAGCACGCCCGTCCCGCAGCCAACCTCCAGGACGCGTGCGCGCGGTGGGAACGCGATGTCGGCGAGGAACGAACGACGCATCGCCTGTTGCTGCGGATCGGCCCCGCGCGTCTCGAGGACCTCGGCCAAGCGTTCGCGGGTGGCCGCGTCGAGCTCGCGTACCATGGACCAGACATCCGGCATCGGATCGCGCCTCCTCCGCATCCGGCGCATCTCGCTCTCCGGGCTGCCGCCCAAATCGTCCGTGAAGACCCGTACGGCCGTCCGGCAGCGCATCCCGCCTCGCACCGTTCGCAGATCGGGCCGGGGCGACCGCCACCTGGTCGAGCGGACCGCTGGATGCGAGCCAGCGGCTTAGGAGTGAAGACCGGTACGGACGCCGAGCGGGCCTTACTCCGCCGCCTGAGCAGGCTGCATCGCCTTCTCGACCCGGGCGGCGCAGAACTTGTACTCGGGGATCTTGCCGAAGGGGTCGAGCTGCGGGTTGGTCAGGATGTTGGCTGCGGCCTCGACGAACGCGAACGGGATGAACACCATGCCTTCGGGCACATCTCGGTCGGCGCGCGCCTTGAGCTCGATGGCGCCGCGCCGGGTCATCACTCGGATCGACTCGCCCGCCGCCACGCCGAGCCGGCCCAGCTCCTTGGGATGCAGGCTCGCCACGGCCTCCGGCTCGAGCGCGTCGAGATAAGTTGCCCGCCGGGTCATCGCGCCGGTGTGCCAATGCTCGAGCTGGCGCCCGGTGGTCAGCACCATCGGGTATTCGTCGTCCGGCAGTTCGGCCGGTGGCACGAGGCCAGCCGGCGTGAATTTCCCACGCCCGTCATCCGTCGGAAAGCGGTCGGCGAACACAATGGCGCGGCCGGGAGCGTCGGGCGCGTCGCAGGGATAGGTGACCGAGTGCTCCCGCTCGAGGCGCTCCCACGTGATATTGTTGAGCGAGGGCATCGCCCGGGCCATCTCGGCGTAGACGTCGCGCGGGCCATCGTAGCGCCAGTCGAGCCCGATCCGGCGCGCGATCTCCTGGATGATCGACAGGTCCTGGCGGGCATCGCCCGGCAGCGGCAGCGCCGCCCGTCCCATCTGCACCTGACGGTTGGTGTTGGTGACCGTACCGTCCTTCTCCGGCCAGGCCGAGGCTGGCAGCACCACGTCTCCGTACATCGCGGTCTCGGTCAAGAACAGATCCTGGACCACGAGATGTTCGAGCCGAGCGAGCGCCGAGCGCGCGTGGTGCGCGTCCGGGTCGGACATCGCCGGGTTCTCGCCCATGATGTACATGCCCCGGATCTCGCCGGCGAGGATCGCATCCACGATCTCGACCACGGTCAGGCCGGGCTTCGGATCGAGCTTCGTCCCCCACAGTTCCTCGAAGCGCTCGCGAACCTCGTCCTTGTTGACCGGGCCGTAGTCCGGGAACATCATCGGAATCAGGCCGGCATCCGACGCGCCCTGCACATTGTTCTGGCCCCGCAGCGGGTGCAGGCCGGTGCCGGGACGCCCGACCTGCCCGGTCATCAGCGCCATCGAGATCAGGCAGCGCGCATTATCGGTGCCGTGCACGTGCTGGCTGATGCCCATGCCCCAGAAGATGATCGCGCGTTGCGCCGTGGCGTACTTGCGCGCGACCGTTCGCAGGGTGTCGGGGTCGATTCCGCAGATCGGCGCCATGGCCTCCGGCGTGAATTCCCGAAGATGGCTGCGGATTCGCTCGAACCCATCGGTCTGCGCCTGGATGTACTGCCGATCGTACAGGCCCTCCTCGACGATCACGTGCATGATCGCGTTCAGCATCGAGACGTCCGCGCCGGGCTTGAACTGCAGCATGTGAGTGGCGTAGCGCTCGAGCGCCTGACCGCGCGGGTCCATCACGATCAGCGTTTTGCCCTGCTTCGCCGCCTGCTTGAAGTAGGTCGCCGCGACCGGATGGTTCTGGGTCGGGTTCGCCCCGATCACGACGATCACGTCCGCATCCATGGCCGCGGTGAACGGCGCGCTCACCGCGCCGGAGCCGATGTTTTCGAGCAAAGCGGCGACCGAGCTGGCGTGGCAGAGGCGCGTGCAGTGGTCGACGTTGTTCGAGCCGAAGCCGGTGCGCACGAGCTTCTGGAACAGATACGCCTCTTCGTTCGAGCCCTTGGCCGAGCCGAAGCCGGCGAGCGCGCGCGCGCCGTGCGCATCGCGGATCTCGCGCAGGCCCCTGGCGGCAAGCTCCAGCGCTTCCTCCCAGCTCGCCTCGCGGAAGTGGCTCCAGGGACTGCGAGGATCAATCGGGTCGTCCACGACCTTGGGCACGCCTTGCTTGCGGATCAGCGGCTTCATCAGCCGTTCCGGGTGGACGATGTAATCGAAGCCGAAGCGACCCTTGACGCACAGACGGTTTTCGTTAGCCGGCCCATTGCGCCCGGTGACGTAACGGATCTGGTCGTCCTTGATGTGATAGGTGATCTGGCAGCCGACCCCGCAGTACGGGCACACGCTGTCGACCCGGCGATCGACCTCGGGATGGCCGACGCCCCGCTCGTCCATGATGGAAGAGGGCATCAGCGCGCCGGTCGGGCAGGCCTGCACGCACTCGCCACAGGCGACGCAGGTGCTCGCGCCCATCTGGTCGTCTATGTCGAACACGATCTTCGAACCGATGTTGCGATACGCCATGCCGATGACGTCGTTGACCTGGACCTCGCGACAGGCACGCACGCACAGATTGCAGTGGATGCAGGCATCCAGGTGCACGGCCATCGCCGGGTGGCTGAGATCAGGCACCGGTGCGTCGCGTTGCGGAAAGCGCGACCGGCGCAGGTCCATGCGCTCCGCCCACTGCCACAGCTTGGAGTCGGGATGGTGTGCGACCGCACGCTCGGGCTGATCCGCCAGCAGCAGCTCCATGACCATGCGCCGCGCGGTTTTGGCGCGGTCGGAGCCGGTGACCACCTTCATGCCGGCCGCCGGCTTGCGGATACACGACGCCGCGAGCACGCGCTCGCCCTCGATCTCGACCATGCAGGCGCGGCAGTTGCCGTCGGCCCGATAGCCCGGCTCGGGCAACCAGCACAGGTGGGGGATGTCGATCCCCTGCCGCTTCGCCGCCTGCCAGATGGTCTCGCCAGGGCTCGCCTCGACCTCGCGGCCGTCGAGCATGAACTTGATCGCATCGGTCATGACGATCTCACCTAGCGGAGCTGCAAGAAGAAGTTGGCAACCTGGAAGGCGAGCACAAAGCCCATCATCCATTTGAGGAGCCGCGCATCGGCTTCCACTCGACTGATCCTTTCGCCGATTTCTGTGAAACGCCGATCCATCTCGAGTCGCAGCTTCGTGAGCTCGCCCTCGTAATTGGCGACCTCCTCGGCCGCAGCGCGTGCCTTGTCGTCAGGCACATTGCCGGCCCGCAGGGCGTCGTAGAGCTGACCCAGTATGCGCCATGGCAACGCCTTACCAGCGGCCCGGGACGTCGTCGCGGATCGGCTTGCCGGTGCGGCCGATGCCGATCTCGGCCGGGAAGAACTTCATGACCGAGCGGATCGGATTGGGCGCCGCTTGGCCGAGGCCGCAGATCGAGGCATCCGCCATCGCGCGGCACAGCTCCTCGAGCAACACCTCGTCCCAGAGCTCCCGCTGCATCAGCTTCACCGCCTTCTCGCAGCCGACCCGGCACGGCGTGCACTGGCCGCAGCTCTCGTCCTGAAAGAAGCGCAGCAGATTGAGTGCCACCGCCCTCATGTCGTCCCGATCGGACAGGACGACCACCGCGTGCGAACCGACGAAGCAGCCGTGCTGCTCGAGCTTGCCGAAATCGAGCGGCAGATCGGCCATCGCCGCCGGCAGGATGCCGCCCGACGCGCCACCCGGAAGGTACGCTTTGAACGTGTGGCCGTCCGCCATGCCGCCGCAGAACTCGTCGATCAGCTCGCGCGCCGTGATCCCCGCGGGCGCCAGCTTGACCCCGGGTTGCTTGATCCGGCCGGACACGGAGTAGCTGCGCAAGCCCTTCGAGCCTTGGCGACCTTGGTCGGCGAACCACGCGGGGCCCTTCTCGACGATGTCTCGAATCCAGTACAGGGTCTCGACGTTGTTGATCAGCGTCGGGCGACCGAACAGGCCGACCTGGGCGGCAAAGGGCGGTCGGTGGCGTGGGTACCCACGCTTGCCCTCGATGCTCTCCAGCATCGCCGATTCCTCGCCGCAGATATAAGCGCCGGCACCGCGGCGCAGGCGGAGATAGCCTGGCTGGGCCAGCCCGGCCGCTTCGACCTCGGGGATCTCCTTCAGCAGGACCTTGCGCACGCCCGGGTACTCGTCGCGCAGGTAGATGTACGCCGCTTCGGCCTCGATCGACCAGGCGGCGATCAGCACGCCCTCGAGGAAGCGATGCGGGTCCCGCTCCAGATAGTAGCGATCCTTGAACGTGCCGGGCTCGCCCTCGTCCGCATTCACGGCGAGATAGCGCGGCTTCGGCTCCTTGCGCACGAACTCCCACTTGCGTCCGGTCGGAAAGCCGGCGCCGCCGAGGCCGCGCAGGCCCGCCTCGTTGAGCGCGGCGAGCAGCTCGAGCACCGCCTCATCGGGCCGGTGTTCCCGCGCCTCATGCTCGAGGAAACGCCGTAGCAGCCGATAGCCGCCGTCGACGACATAGCGCTCGAACTCACGGTAGTCGGGCACGTCCGAATGCGTGTGATCGCGGCGCACGGCCTCGGTTACGCGGCTTGGCGTGGCGCGCTCGACGTAGTGGTGCCCCACCTCGGCGACCGGAGCGGTATCGCAATGACCCATGCAGGGCGCCCGCACGACCCGGATTCGGCTCGGGTCGAGCTCATCGCGCAGCGCCGCCAGCAGTTGCTGCGCGCCCATCAGCTCGCAGGTCAGGCTGTCGCACACCCGGATCGTCAACGGTGGCGGGGGCATCTCGCCCTCCTTGACCACGTCGAAATGCGCGTAGAACGTCGCAGCCTCGTAGACCGCCGCCTGCGGCAAACGCATCTCGTGGGCGAGCGCCGCGAGATGCGCGGCGCTCAGGTGACCATAGCGGTCCTGGATCAGGTGCAGATGCTCGATCAGGAGATCGCGCTGCCGCGGCCGATCGCCGAGCAGCGCGCAGACCTCGACGAGCGCACGCTCTTCAACCTGACGTCCCTTGGGATGGCGCCCGTCCCTCCGTTTGCCCGCAGCGGGACGGCGGTGCTTGCGGATCTCGCCTGCGGTGTCGTTCATCCCTCGTCCCGGAGTCACGGGCGTTACCATTGCGCATCAAAGAGTTCGCAGGACCGCCCATCCCCGCCCGACGAAAATAGGGCAAGCGGGGCAATCAGGCAAACGCGGGCCGGGCCCACGGACCACGATCGCTCAGTCAATCCGCCTGCTGCTCCGACGATCTGGCGCCGGTTGCTCCAGCTCGGACTTGAACGCCTGCGGCGTCACGAATCGGCCGTGCAGCTCGTCTTGGACAAACCGCAGATGCGCACGCAGCCGCTGCAGCAGCAACGCGAGATCGGCATTGTTGCGCACGCAGGGGCGCAAAGGGGCGGACGGGCGACTCAGGCGAGGTCGAGCCGGTAAAAGGCGATCGCGTTGTCGCGGAAAAGCTTGCGGCGCTCGTCCTCGGAAGCGTCCGCGACCGCTCCGTCGACCACCTCGACCCACGTGCCGTAGCGATGGGTCTCCTCCGACACCGGCCAGTCGCTGCCGAACATGACGCGCCCAAAGCCGAAGCTCTCGATCACGTGCTCGATGTAGGGGCGGAGCTGCTCGCGCGTCCAGTTCTCGTGATCGGCTTCGGTGATCAGGCCGGAGATCTTGCACCACACGTTCGGCTGCGCGGCCAGCGCGGCGATGTGCGCGCGCCAGGAGTCCATCAGCTTGTCCCGAATGCCGGGCTTGCCGCAATGGTCGAGGACGAAGCGCACGTCCGGACAGCGTCGCACGAGCTCGACCGCGCTGGCGAGCTGATGGTGGTACACGCCAATCGCGAAGCTCAAGTCGAAGTCCGCGAGCAGGCGCACGCCCTCGACGAAGCCGGGCCGCAGGCAGAACGCGTCGTCCGCCTCGTGCTGGACCAGACGCCGGATGCCGCGGGCGCGCTCGTGCGCCGCGAGCTTCTCGAGATCGGGCCTGACGGCGGCGCCACGCTCGAGCGGCGCGTGGGCGACCAGCGCCGCAATGCGCGCGTCGGCGCGCGCGAGCCCCTCCACATACGCCGCCTCCTGGAGGTACTGTCCGGGATCGGCGGCGACTTCGATCCAGACCAGCGCCTCGACCTCGCACGCGCCCCGGTCGGCATCAAGCTGTGCCATCAGGCGCGGCCGGTCGAGCACCGGCCTGCCGCGCATCCAGCGATAGGGGATCACGCTCGGATCGTAGAGGTGGACGTGCGCGTCGACGATCGGGAAATCGGGCATGGCGGCCGCCTCACTGCAGCGCCGCGGCGTCGACGCCGAGCTTCGCGGCGGCGTCGCGAAGGCCCGCGATCGTGGCGTCGTTCAGCGGGATGCCCTCGGCGCGTTGTCGTTGCTCCAGTCCCGCTTCCATCTCGCCCGGTACGTACACGCGCTTGACCCCCGGGGCGAGGCGCGTGCCCCGGTATTCCCGGATGATCTTGTCCATGCGCCCCTTGAAGGTCGGCACGTCCTCGAAGGCCGCGATGTTCAGCGCCAGATAGAACTGGCCGTCGCGCCCGGGGATCGCGCCGTCGACCATGTTGCCGCTCTCGGTGCCGTAGCCGGCGCCGGACAGCAGCGTGGACAGGATGCCGGCGGCCATGGCGAGGCCGATGCCCTTGTACATGCCGATCGGCTGGACCAGGCCAGCGAGCGCCTTGTCGATGTCGGTGGTCGGTCGTCCGTCCGCATCGAACGCCCAGCCCTCTGGGATCGGGATGCCCTTCTGCTGGTAGACCTGCATGCGGCCGTGCGCGGTCGCGCCGAAGGCGAAATCCAGCACCAAGGGCGGCTCCTCGCCCGCGGGAATGCCGACGCCGATCGGGTTCAGCCCGACCAGCTTGTCGATGCCGCCCCAGGGCGCCATGGTCGGCAACGCGTTGGTGGTGGCGATGCCGATCATGTCGGCGGCGATCGCCATGCGCACATAGTACTCCATGGCGCCGCAATGATTGCTGTTGCCGACCGCGGCGACCGCGACTCCGGTCGTACGGGCGCGCGCGATCGCCGCCTGCATGGCGAAGGCACCGGCGACCTGGCCCATGTTGTTGCCGCCGTCGATCACCAGCGCGGCGGGCGCGTCCTTCACCACGCGCGGCCGGCCGCGCGGATCGATCCCGCCGCCGTTCAGCTTGCTGACGTACAAGGGGACGCGCATCACGCCGTGCGAATGGATGCCGCGCAGATCGGCCATGACCAGCTGATCGGCGAGTACGCCGGCGTCGGCCCCTGCCATGCCGCAGCGCTCGAAGATAGCCTGGACCAAGTGATGCAGCGCCTCGCGCGGGAAACGCCGCTCGTTTTCGACTCCCGGGTACTCCGCCATCGCAGCCTCCCTTGCGCGTATGGCGCGACTGTGGATCAAGGAAAAGCGGACGGTCAATGGCAGGAAGGAGGCAGCGATGGCAACAGGCTTCGATCTGACCGGCCAACGCATTCTGATCACCGGCGCGGCCGGCGGGATCGGCGCGACCACGGCGCGCGTGTGCGCCTCGCTCGGCGCCGCCGTGCTGCTGGTCGACCAGCGGCCGACCGACGACTTGGCGCAGCAGCTGCAGAAAGCCGGGGCGGTTGCGGCGGCCTACGCCTGTGACGTGACCCGGCGGGATGAGGTGGAGGCGGTCGCCGCATCGACAGGCGCGGTCGACGCGCTCGTGCTGGGCGCCGGAATCTGCCCTTGGGACGACTGGCAGGAGCCGGGCTGGGACGAGACGTTCGAGCGCGTGATCGCGGTCAACCTGCACGGGCCGATCCACTTCGCCCGCGCCTACCTGCCGGCCATGAGCCGGCGCGGGCACGGCCGCATGGTGCTGATCGGCTCGGTCGCCGGGCGCATGGGCGGGCTGGTCGCGAGCGCCCACTATGTCGCCTCGAAAGGCGGCCTGCACGCGGTGGTCAAATGGCTCGCCAAGCGCGGCGCTCCCCACGGCGTGCTGGTCAATGGCATCGCGCCCGGCTCGATCGAGACCGAGATGACGCGTGAGCAGAAGCTCGATCCGGCGGTGATTCCGCTCGGCCGCAAAGGGCAAGCCCAGGAGGTCGCCTGGCCGATCGCGTTCCTGTGCTCGCCGGCGGCCAGCTACATCACGGGCACCGTGCTCGACGTCAACGGCGGGGTCTACGTCAGCTGAGCGCCAGGCTTGACCAGCCCCGGCTGCTCGTCATGCCAGTCGCGCAGTCCGCGAGGAAGTCGTGATTGCCCCTCAGTGCTCTTGCGGCCACCGGCCGGCCGCTAGCCGGTTGGCCGCCATGACTCTGGCATCGGCATCTGTCATTCGCAGCGCGTGGCGCTGGGTGCGCTGCTTCGGCGCGCTTGCCTCGCTCTGCGTCGCCGCAGGCAGTGCCCACGCCGAGACCTGGATGACCGGCGGCATCTCGTTCAGCGATCGCCCCGGCGGCGCGCGCCTGCTGGCGGCGAGCGGCACCGGCACCCGGGAGGACCCGATCGTCCTGGTCGAGGAGATCAGCGGGCCGGGGCCCGCCGTGCTCGAGATCCGCAACGGCCGCACCGGGCACCTCGAGGTCTCGCCGGCCACCGGCTTTCTGAGCCTGTCGGTGGTCAAGATCATCGCCAATCGCGGACCCTGGCGCTGGAGCGGCTTCGATCTGGAGCTGATGACCGGTCCGGATCAGCCGAGCGTCTACGCCGACGGGCTGTCGTTCGATCAGCCGCAGACCTTTCCGCGACGGGCGCGCGCCGACCGGTTCCTGCAGACCGCCCAGGAAGACGAGCCGTTCGACCGCATTCGTTTCGACGGCGGGCAGGTCGACCCCGGGCAGTACCTGCGGCTCGACTTCGACCTCGTCGACGTCAACGGCACCGCCGTGTTCTACCTGGTGCAGCGGCCGATCACGCTGGTCGCCCGAAACGTACAGCCGCACGTCTTGCGCCAGCTTGCTGCTATGCCTGGACTCGGTCCAGGCGACCTGGCCGATTGACCGTTTGCGGACACGCAGGCCAGGCCGCCTTGACACCATTCGCTTGCTTCTGACAATGCGGCGCAGCGGTTCGCCCGCGCTGATGGCAGTCGGTCGTTCATCGATACTGCCGGACGGGCGCAATGGGTTGGGGGGCAAATGGATCTGCGGCTCGATGGCAAGCGGGCGGTCCTGACCGCGGGTGGCGCGGGTATCGGCCGGGTCACGCTCCAGACTCTGGTCGATGCGGGCGCCAAGGTGGTGACGTGCGATGTCGATCAAGCGGCGCTCGATCGGCTGCGCGGCGAGCTGCCCACGGTACCGGCGATCCCGGCCGACGTCGCGGACGAGGCAGCGGTCGATCGCCTGTTCGGGCTGGCGCTCCAGCAGTTCGGCGGGATCGACATCCTGGTCAACAACGCCGGCATCGCCGGGCCGACCGGGCCGATCGAGGAGATCGCGCCGGAGGACTGGCGACGTACGCTCGAGGTCAACATCACGGGACAGTACCTGTGCGCGCGGCGCGCGGTGCCGCACATCAGGGCCGCGGGCGGCGGCTCGATCATCAACTTGTCGTCGGCCGCGGGTCGCTTCGGCTTTGCGCTGCGAACACCGTACTGCGCTTCGAAGTGGGCGGTGGTCGGACTGACCAAGGCACTCGCGATCGAGCTCGGCACCGATCAGATCCGGGTCAATGCGATCTGCCCCGGCGCAGTCGAGGGCGAGCGGATCGATCGCGTGATCGCTGCCAAGGCCAAGGTGCTCGGCGTGTCGTTCGACGCAATGCGCCAGGAGTATGTGGAGAAAGCCTCGATGAAACGGCTGATCAGTCCGCAGGACATCGCCAACATGATCCTCTACCTCTGCTCTGAGGCCGGCCGCCTGGTGTCGGGCCAGGTGATCGGGGTCGATGGAAACGTCGAATACCTGCGCTGAGCGTCGGCGCCGCCGTGCCACGTCCGCACCCCGCCAAGGTCGACCGCGTCGCGGTGCTCGGCGCCGGCACGATTGGTGCCAGCTGGACCGCGCAGTTTCTCGCCTGCGGCCTGTCCGTCGCCGTCCATGATCCGGCGCCGGGCGCCGAAACGCGGGTGCGTGAGTTCGTCGCACAGGCGTGGCCGACGCTTGAGCGGCTTGGGCTGTCCCCCAGCGCCGACCCCGACCGGATCAGCTTCCACGACGACCCGCCCGCGGCCGTCGAGGGCGCTGCCCTGGTCCAGGAGAACGGACCGGAGAACCTCGAGGTCAAGCGCGCTCTGTTCGCCCGGATCGACGCCGCGCTCGCGCCCGATGCCGTGGTCGCATCAAGCACCTCGGGCTTCATGGCGAGCGAGCTGCAGGCCGGCCGGCGCGGCCCCGAGCGCTACGTGGTCGGTCATCCCTTCAACCCGCCGCACCTGATCCCGCTGATCGAAGTGGTCGGCGGGCAGGCGACCGATCCGGGCGTGGTCGACTGGACCGCCGAATTCTACGCGGCGCTGGGTAAGCGGCCGATCAAGATCAGGCGCGAGGTGCCAGGCCACGTCGCCAACCGGATGCAGGTCGCGCTGTATCGCGAAGCGATCCACCTCGTGCTGGAGGACGTGGCGAGCATCGAGGATGTCGACGCCGCGATCGCCTACGGGCCCGGCCTGCGCTGGGCGTTGATGGGCCCGCACATGGCGCACCACCTGGCCGGCGGTCGGGGCGGTCTGCGCCATCTGCTGGAGCATATCGGGCCGGGCATCGAGCGCTGGTGGAACGACCTCGGGAAACCCGATCTGACCCCCGCGGCGGTCGAGCGCCTGGTCGCGGCGTTCGACCAGGCCGAGGCGCGACCGATCGCGCAGCTGGAGGCGGAGCGGGACGTGCTTCTGGTCGCTCTCCTGGAAACCCTCCGGAGCACCCGCCGCAGGCTTGCCGAGCATCCCGAGGACGCGGCTCGATAAGCGCGTCGATCGCCGCTCGAGGATGCCGGGCGGGCGTTCACCGGCGCCGTGCTCGAGGTGAGCGGCGGGGCGCTGACCTGCCCACAGCCGCTCGGTCAGGCAGCAGTACGCCTCGGACCCGGTCGGCATGCCGCCGAGCAGGCATCCGGCATCGGCGATGACGCCAGCGCGGAGCCGTTGAACCCGAACCGGCGAGAAGGGAACGTGCCGCCGACCCGTCGCGCGCTGCCGCGCTCAGACGGGGTCGGGCGGCCGTCGCTCGGCCCATGGCTCCGCCTGCTCCAGCTGGCCGGCGAGCCGGAACAGCGTCGCCTCGTCGCCGTAGCGTCCGACGAATTGCACGCCGATCGGCAGACCGGCGGCGTTCCAGGACAGCGGCAGCGACATCGCCGGCTGCCCGGTGACGTTGAACGGATAGGTGAACGGCGTGAACCGCCACAGCCGCTGGGTGTAGGCGTTCATGTCCTCCGCCATCATGTCGAGCTCGCCGAGCGGGACCGGCGGCTCGGCGAGCGTGGGCGTGAGCAGCACGTCGTAAGTCTGGAAAAACCGGGCGATCTCGCGGCTGATGCCGTGCAGGCGATTGATCATCATGACGTAGTCGGGCGCGGCGGTCTGCCGGCCCAGCTCGATCATGGCCCAGGTCACCCGTTCGAAGCCGGCCTGGTCCAGCTCCTTCCCGAGCGCCCGCGCGCGCAGCTGGATGTTGGCCGCGGCGCCGACCGCGAAAATGCGGTTGTAGTTGATGTCCAGCCCTTCGACGTCGAACGCGGGCGACGCCTCCTCGACCACATGGCCGAGCTCCTCGCAGAGTCTGGCGCTGGCTTCGGCCGCCGCGACGCACTCCGGGTCCACCGGACCGCCGCCGAACGCCGCGGTGGCGAGCGCGACGCGCAGGCACCCGGGCGACGTACCGACCTCATCCAGAAACGGGCGCGCGGGCGGCGGCGCGTAATACGGATCGCCCGGCGCGGGGCCGGCGGTTGCATCGAGCGCGGCGGCGCTGTCCCGCACGCTCCGCGAGACGACGTGCTCGACCGAGCAGCCGGCCAGACTTTCGCCGGCGTAAGGCGCCATCGTGTTGCGGCTGCGCGTCGTCTTCATGCCGAATAGGCCGCAGCACGAGGCCGGGATGCGGATCGAGCCGCCGCCGTCGCTGGCATGGGCGAGCGGCACCATGCGCGCGGCCACCGCTGCCGCCGAGCCCCCGCTGGAGCCGCCGGCGCTGCGAGTCGGGTCCCAGGGGTTGCGGGTGGGACCGAACAGCACGGGCTCGGTGGTCGCGCTGAGCCCGAACTCCGGGGTGTTGGTGCGGCCGAGGATCATCAGCCCGGCCCGCTTGTGCCGGGTCACGATCTCGGCGTCGGCCGGCGCCGGCGCGTTGGCGAAAAAGCGCGAGCCGGCCGTCAGCGGCACGCCGGCGAGCGCGCCGCCGAGGTCCTTGAGCAGGAACGGCACCCCGGCGAACGGCGCGTCGCGGTCGAGCGCCGCTGCCTCGGCCCGCGCCTGGTCGTAGACCTTGGTGACGACAGCATTCAGGTGCGGGTTCAGCTTTTCGATGCGCGCGATCGCCGCTTCCAGAACTTCGCCCGCCGATACCTGGCGGGCGTGGATCAGCTGCGCCAGGCCCAGGCCGTCGTAGTCCACGTACTCCGCAAAACCCTGCATGCCACTGCCTCCCGTGCCGACTTGCGTCACAGGCTAGCATGTCGCCCGACCTCAGGCTAAGGTGGATCTCGAGGGTGCGGAGGATCAATCCTGGCGGTCATACCTTTCCCTACGGCCAAGCCGAGGGGATTCGGGATGTCGGGCAGCTCGCGCGCGGCCGAGCCTTGCTGGCGCGCCCGATCGGCCATGACGTGCGCCGGTCGGCGGGCGCCATTCCGCTCCGCGGCGATGGCGCCGCGCGCGCGGCTCACCGGCCCCGGCAACGCCTGCGGCAGCCGTGCGCGGACAGGTCACGTCAATGTGATCCCGCCGGGTGCTGCGAACGTCATGATGCTGCGCGCGCCATGGCACGTCGCCAGGAAGGCCTCCCCGGCCCGACTTGAGCGCCACCCAATCCGAGGCCATAGACCATGACGTTCGCGACGGTGCGTACCGACTCTCTGCGCGCGGGACCGCTGCGCGAAGAGCACGCCGAGGACGCCGCTCGCCTGTCTGCCGACGCCAGCTGGAATCAGACCGCTGACGACTGGCGGTTGTTGATCCGTCACGGCCACGGCTGGGGCCGGTTCACCCAGATCGGGCAGCTGGTCGCGACCACCCTGCTGCTGCCTTACGCTCAGCGGATCGCATGGCTCGGGATGGTGCTGGTCGCCGAGCGCCATCGCCACCAGGGCATCGCCTCGGCGCTGCTGAGCCAGGCGCTGCAGCGCTGCGACGAGCTGGACCTTGCTGCGGGCGTGGATGCCACGTCCGATGGCCGGCGGGTGTACCGGCCGCACGGCTTCTCGGACCTGTATGGATTGCAGCGCTTCCAGTGCGCCCGGCCGCGCCACCGCCCGGTCGAGGTCGGCGGCGTGTCGCTCCGCGAGCTCGCCAGCATCGATGCCAAGCGGGTGATCAATCTCGACGCCGAGGTGTTCGGCGTGCCGCGTCCCGATATCGTCAGCCATCTGCAGAAGGCCGAGCCGCGACGCGCGGTGGTGGCCAAGAGCACCGGGCGACTGGTCGGTTTCGCGCTGGTCCGGCCCGGTCGGCGGGCGCTGCACCTGGGACCGGTCTCGGCGAGTCGTGCGGAGATCGCGCAGGCACTGGTGAGCCGCGCCCTCGCCGGCGCCAAGGGGCCGATCGTGATCGATGTTCCGGACCACCAGGATCGGTTCCAGGCGTGGCTGACCAGCGCAGGGTTTCTGCCGGTGCTCCCGTTCACGCGCATGCTGCGCGGCGCCGCCGCGCTCGGCGACCCCGAGCGCACCTTCGCCGTGGCCGGTCCGGAATTCGGCTGAACGCGGCACGCTCCGCCTCTGATCCCGCCAAGGCGCGGCGCGGCCCGGCCTCCAATGCTTCCTGGCGTGCCCTGGCGTCGGCACGCCTCTCAGGCGTTCGGGTCCGCCGACCGCATCCGCCGATCGCCGGCGTGCGCTGCCACATGAGCTCTTGCTTCTGAGTTGTGGGGCCTCTCGAGCGTGCTACGCTCCAGAGATCCGGCACCCACGGCCGACAGCAAAAGCGTAACGAGATGCGTCGGAAGCGACATGCGCTGGTCAGGACGCTGGCTGTGCTTGGCGCTTGTCTTGCGCTCGGGGCAAACGGCAGCCGCATTCGCCGCCGGCGAGCTGCGCATCGCCAACTCCGGCGAGCCATTCTCGACACCAATGTCGCTTCCGCTTTGATGCGGCAGACCGCCGACCCAATTGCGGTCGGATGGCTCGTTGCCCGCCGGCTGATCTCACCATCTGCCCAGCGTTCAAGCGGGTTCCCCAACCGCCGACGCGGGACAGTTTGCTGACCCGGGATTCTCCTGGTTGATTCATGAGCTGCAAGCGGAAATGGACGCCTCATATCAGGCATGTGGCTAAGGAGGTGGTGCCATCGCTCCGGCGATGCGCTATGTGAGGAGACATGTCCGAAGCCGCCACGCCACAGCCGGTGCTCGCCGACGTCGACGATTTCCTCGCATGGGTGCAAGGTCAGCGCGAGCGGTATGAGTTCGTGGGCGGCCGCCTGGTCATGATGGCCGGCGGCAGCGAGGACCACAACGACATCCAGGTCAATCTGCTCGCGGCGCTCAAGGGCCGCCTGCACGGCGGTCCGTGCAAGCCCAACGGCAGCGACCTGCTGGTGCGCATCGATGAGCGTACCGGGCGCTTTCCCGACGCCAGCGTCACCTGCGGCCGCGAAGGCGGCAACTACGTCACCGCGCCGGTTGCGATCTTCGAGATCCTCTCGCCCGCGACCGAGTTGCTGGATCGGACCGAAAAGCGACGGGACTATCAGCGCCTGCCGAGCCTCCGTCATTATGTCCTCATTGCCCAGGGCGCGCCCCGAATTGAGGCCTACACCCGGAGCAGGCGCGGCTGGCGTTTCGAGGAGATCGAGGGTCTCGCAGCGGTGCTGACCCTGGAAGCGTTCGGCATCGAGCTGCCGTTCGCCGAAATCTACGACGGCCTGTCCTTCCCGGCGGCCATCGGGGCGCCAACCACGCCGGCAAGCTCGACCGGTTGATTTACGTGTTCCCGGCGGTCCTGCGGGCTCAGTCGCGCTTGTCGGCGGCGCGCGCGGCGGCGATGCGCTTGCCGGTGAAGCTTTCGTAGACCTTCACGAAGCCGGCGTCGTCGATCGGGCCGAGGCCCTGGGCCGCCGCCATCATCACCACCTGGAAGGCGGCCGCGGCGAGCGGCAGCGGCATGCGCAGGTCCTTGGCGATGCCGAGCACCATGCCGAGGTCCTTGACCCAGATGTCGCACGCGCTGCGCGGCGTATAATCGTCGTCCAGCATGTGCGGCACGCGGTTGTTGAACATCCAGGAGCCGCCCGCGGCGTTCCGGATCACCTCGTACAGCACCTTGGGATCGGCCCCGAGCGCCGTGCCGAACGCCATGCCCTCGGCGGCAGCCACGACCTGGATCCCGGCGAGCAGCTGGTTGACCGCCTTGACGCTCGAGCCGATGCCCGGGACGTCGCCCAGGCGGTAGACGGTTTTGGCGCACGCCGCGAGCCCCGGATCGGCCGCCGTGAACGCCGCGGGCGCGCCCGACGCCATGATGGTCAGCTCGCCCTTCTCGGCGGCGACCGCGCCGCCGCTCACCGGGGCGTCGAGCAGGTGCACGCCGCGCTCGGCGAGCCGCGCGGCGAGATCACGCACGAAACCCGACGGCACCGTGCTCGAGAGGACCACGGTCGCGCCCTGCGCGAGCGCCGCGGCGGCGCCGTGCTCACCGAACAGGACCGCGTCGACCTGGGCATCGTTGACCACCATGACGAACAGCAGCTGAGCGCCCGTCGCGGCGTCCTCGGGAGTGGCCGCGCGGGCACCGCCGCGCTCGACCAGACGCGCCAGCGCCTCCTCGCGCAGGTCATGGCCGGTGACCGCAAAGCCCGCCCGGCACAGGCTCGCCGCCATGCCGAAGCCCATCGCGCCCAGTCCGATGAAGCCGATCTTGGCGTCCTGCTGCATGGGTCCCACCGTTTCGTCAAAAGCTCAGAGCCTGCCAGGCAGGCTTCGTCACGTCGCGGCCATCCCCCGCCTCATGCGGAATCACTGTTTCCCTGCCGCATCTCGTCCGCCGGCAAGGACTCGAAGAATGCCTCGGTCAGCCATCCCGTGGCGAGGCCCGATCGGCGCGGCTCTTTTCGGGCGAGACCGGGCGCGAAACAGAGCGGACGATCCTCTCCAGGACTATTCTTCCGGGGGCACCACGGCGCCGGCGGCGCGACAGCCGCTTCCGGATCTTCTGGATTCGACAACTCTCACAGCAGCGCTAGCTCACCTCACCACGAAGCCGTGGGCGTAGGGGTCGCGCTCGTCGACGAAGATGGTGTTCAGCCCTGTCAGTCGTGCCCAGCCGGCGACGCTCGGCACGATCGCATCATGGTCGCCGACCCTGGCAGCTCCTTCGACCCGGCCTTCGAACAGGCTGCCGATGATGCTCTCGTGCACGAACTCGTTGCCGACCGAAAGGCGACCGCGCGCCGCGAGCTGCGCCATGCGCGCCGAGGTGCCGGTGCCGCACGGGCTGCGATCGATCGCCTTCTCGCCGTAGAAGACGGCGTTGCGGCCGTGCGCCTTGGGGTCTCGGGCCGGCCCGGTCCACATGAGGTGTGAGACGCCCCGGATGGTCGGGTCGTCCGGGTGCACCACGTCGAGCTGCTCGTTCAGACGTCGGCGCAGCTCGGGGCTCAGGCGCTGGATGTCGCCCGCCGAGAGCTGGTCGAGCCCGGCGTAGTGCGCCTGCGGGTCGATGATCGCGTAGAAGTTGCCGCCGTAGGCGATGTCGACGACCAGCTCGCCCAGCTCCGGGCAGTCGACCCGGACCTCCGCCTGGGCGAGATAGCTCGGCACGTTGGTGAGGCGCACGCGCTCGATGAACCGGCCGACGCGCTCGTAGTCGGCGACCACCAGGCCCGCGGGCGTGTCGAGGCGCAGCCGCCCCTCCGCGCGCGGACGCACCAGTCCCTGCTCGAGCGCGAACGTCACCGTGCCGATCGTGCCGTGACCACACATGGGCAGGCAGCCGCTCACCTCGATATAGAGCACGCCGGTGTCGCAGTCGGCGCGGCAGGGGGGATAGAGGATTGCGCCCGACATGACGTCGTGGCCGCGCGGCTCGAACATCAACGCGGTGCGGATCCAGTCGTAGCGCGCGCGGAAATCCTGGCGACGCGCGCTCATCGAGGCGCCTTCCAGGAGCGGCCCGCCCCCAGCGACCAGGCGCACCGGGTTGCCGCAGGTGTGGCCGTCGATGCAAAAGAAGGTATTGAGTGTCATGGTCGCCAATGTGCCGCGATCGGTGCCAGCTCACAACGGGGCCGTTGCTCCGCCAACGCCGCCGCTGCTATGGCAAGCGATAACCTCTCCGGCGAGCTACGTATGTGCGCTACCAAGAACTCCCCAGCGGCCACTCGTCGTCGAAGATGTCCGAAAGATGAAGCTTGCGGGCCATTCGACCTGCAAGAACCGCGACGGATTTCGGCCTCGACGAGCCGCCCGAAACACTCTTGCCCCGCTAGATGAATGGGGCGAGCAGACGCAAGATACCGGCGACCAAGTTAACGACGGCGGCGGCTGTCCTTATGGCCTCAGCAGCATCTCTGGTCTTCTTCGTTTCGGCGACGAGTGCGTCCGTCGCGCCGGTCAGTGTCTTCAAGGCCTCCCTTATCTCGTCGCTTTCGTTGATCTCCTTCAGCTGGGCTGCGACCAGCCTCTTTAGAGCGCGATTCAGGTCGTGATTAGCATTGGCAAGAGCCGTACGATCATTCTGGTTATTACTCTCCTGGAGAAGCTCCAGGTTTCTCGTCATCTCATCTAGGATCGCGTCGCGCGCATGCGCACGTCGCTTGGCCGCCTCGATGCGGGGTGTGGTCTCAAGGGCTGCGATGTGGTCGATCACAGCCCTTAGTTTGCGCCGTCTCTCTGTGGGCCGTAGGGT
>JBKPNX010000095.1:0-9309 GCA_046732855.1 Pseudomonadota bacterium | reverse complement strand
CCCGAGCCCCGCGACCCGCGCGGACCTCGCCCCGCCACCTCGCCAAGATGCCTGAGCCGCGACCCTAAAGCCGCCGCCCACGCATCCCTTCCGCAACTTCACCTGTCCAAAGATCAACCCGGCACACGGGAGCAGGCTCCCGCTCAAACCCTGCGTTCGAGGAACTTCGGGCCACGGCTCGGGAACCCGGCCAAGCCCTAATGATCGCGCCGGACCGCGTATGTAGGGCGAGTCGCGCCCCGGATCAAGGCCCTTTTTGACGACCTCGCCCGATTTTACCGGGGTCGCCCTCGCCACGTGGGTGGGCTCATGCAAATGGTCGGCCCACCGCCCGAGGGACCGCAACTCCCGGCCGGCCGGCGCCCGTCTGCGAGCGGCGCGCCGGACCTCGCTTTCTCCTCGGCGGCTAGCGAAGCACCCGAGATGAGCCAGCCGTGCGGACCGCCGCACTGCACTTCGCGGGAATCCTGAGCGTCGCGCTGAATCATCTCTGGCCTGGGACTGCTGGCGCAATCCGCTGCAAGCGATGCGGGAGAAAGTCGTACACCCATCCTGCAAGCTCATTTGGAGTTCGCCAGCGCCCCGCCTCTGCTTGTGAGTCCGCTGCGGATCGGGCCCTGCTCGAGGCGCGAGCCGATCCGGGAATGCGGACGCCCGCGCCCCGCTTCGCCGGCGCCGCGCTGAGCCGGCCCGTCCCATCGATCGCCGATTGGCGCCGGCCCGCCGGTTCGTGCTAGCGTCGTCGGTTCTGCCGACCGCTCATGAGCGAGCGGCTGAGCGCAGGTCGTGGCGTATGGCGGACCAGATCAGACCGAGCAGCGCCGAGGAGCTGAAGGAGATCGTGGCCTCGGCCGCGGCGGAGGAGACGCCGCTCGAGATCCTAGGCGCGGGCACCAAGCGCGGCTACGGGCGGCCGGTCGAGGCGACGACCGAGGTCATTCTCGATCGCCTCTGCGGCATCGGCCTGTACGAGCCGGCGGAACTGGTGATGTCGGCCAAGGCCGGCACGCCGCTGGCGCAGATCGAGGCCCGCCTCGCCGACAACCAGCAGCAACTCGCGTTCGAGCCGCCCGATTACGGCGCGCTTTTTGGCGGCAAGCCCGGGCGGGGCACGATCGGCGGCCTGATCGCCTGCAACCTTTCGGGCCCGCGTCGGATCAAGGCCGGCGCCGCGCGCGATCACTTCCTCGGCGTGCGCGCCGTGACCGGGCGCGGCGACGCGATCAAGTCCGGCGGCCGGGTCGTCAAGAACGTCACCGGCTACGACCTGTGCAAGCTGTTCGCCGGCAGCTTCGGCACGCTCGTGGCCATGACCGAGGTGACCTTCAAGGTGCTGCCGGCGCCCGAGCACGAGGCCACGCTGCTGCTGCGGGCGCGCACGCGCGCCGGGGGCTTCGCCGCGCTGCGCATGGCGATGAACAGCGCGGGCGATGTCGCGGGCGCGGCCTGTCTCCCGGCCGCCGCCGCCGCGCGCTCGTCCGTCCCGATGATCGCCGCAAGCGCCACCGATCTCGCCGCATTGCGGCTCGAGGGGCCGGCACCCTCGGTGCACGCCCGCGTCGAGCGGCTGAAGGCACTGCTCGCGGGCGAGGGGGAGCTGGACGAGCTGCCGCCCGCGCCGAGCGCCGCGCTGTGGCGCGAGATCCGGGACGCGGCCCTGCTGCCCGGAACAGGGCCGCTGTGGCGGATCTCGGTGCCGCCGGCCGCCGGCGCGCCGCTGCTCGAGGCGCTGGAGCGCGAGCTCAGGCTCGCCTGGCTGGCCGACTGGGCCGGCGGCCTGCTGTGGCTGGCGGTGGACGACACTGACGATGCCGGCGCCGGCGTCATCCGCCAGGCGCTGGTGCAGCCGGGCGGCCACGCTACGCTGGTGCGGGCGAGCGGTGAGCTGCGTGCCGCCCTCCCGGTGTTTCAACCGCAGGACCCTGCCCTTGCCCGCCTCAGCGCCCGCGTCAAGGACAGCTTCGATCCCAAGCGGATCCTCAATCGGGGCCGGATGTACGCGGAGGTCTGAGGGTACGGGGCGCCGACTCGGACCCTCGCCGCGCCGCCCGTCTACGGCATCAGCCCAACCTCGCGATAGTACCGCGCCGCGCCCGGATGCAACGGGATGGCGATGCCTTCGAGCGCCGTCTGCAGAGTGATCTCCCGCGCCTTGCTGTGGCCGTTGTCCAGGAGCTTGCGGGCGTTCTCGTGCCAGAGCGCTTTGGTGATGCCGTACACCAGCTCCTCGTCGACCTCGGCGCCGACCAGCCACTGGGCGCCGACGCTGAGGGTTGCGGTCTCGCCAACGCCTGGATAAGTCTGGGCGGGAATGGTGTCCCGCGCGAAAAACGGATAGCGCTCGAGCAGCGCGTCGACTTCGGCGCCCGCGATCGGCACGAGCTCGCAACCGGAGGCGGCGCACATCTCCGCGACCGCACCGGTGGGATAGCCGGCGACGATCACGAACGCGTCCAGCTGCCCCTCTCCGATCATCGCAACCGCCTGGGTCGACTTGACGTACTGCGGCGTCAGCTCCTTCTCGCTGACCCCGAAGGCTTCGAGGATGATGCGGGCATCGACCAGCGTGCCCGAGCCTGGTTCGTCGAGCGACACGCGCTTGCCCTTGAGATCGCGCACCGACGCGATGCCTGACCCTTTGCGCGCGACGATGTGCACGCTTTCGGGATAGAGGTTGGCGATCGCGCGCAGGTTCTCGACCTTCCCCTGACCCGCGTAGATGCCGGTCCCCGTATAGGCCCAATACGCGACATCGGACTGGGCAAATCCGCTCTCGAGATTGCCGGATGCGATCGCGTCGACGTTTGCGACCGCGCCGTTGGAGCTCTGCGCGATGGCGACCAGCCCGGGCACGCCGCAGCTGCCGCCCTTGTCGCATGGCCGCGCGCCGGGCGGGTTGCTGATGATGTCGGCGATCAGCCCGCCGATCGGGTAGTAAGTGCCGGCCACGCCACCGGTGCCGATCCGGAAGAAGCGCATGTCCTGGGCCGGAACCAGCCCTATGGTTGCCACGGCGCACAGCGCAACCAGCGCTGCCGCGAGCAGGGCGCGCACCGCCATGGCGTTTTGCCTCCCCTGTGGCCGCATCCGGCACGTTATGCCGGGTTTCGCCACGCTCGCCAACCGGCGCAAAAGCGGACGGCCGCTGCTCAGGGCTCGAGCTCGGTGTCCCAGTACAGGAAGTCGCGCCAGCTCTCGTGCAGGAAGTTCGGCGGGAACCCCCGACCCCGCTCCTGCAGCTCGAAGGTGGTCGGCGCCCGCGGCTTGCTCAGCGGCCGCATGCCGCATTCCTCCGGCAGGCGGCTGCCCTTGGTGAGATTGCAGCCGGTGCACGCGGTCACCACGTTGGCCCAGCTGGTCGTACCGCCGCGCGAGCGCGGCACCAGGTGGTCGAAGGTCAGCTCCGAGGTGGGCCGGCCGTCGCCGCAGTACTGGCAGCTGAAGCGGTCGCGCAGGAACACGTTGAACCGAGTGAACGGCGGCCGGCGGTTCTGGGGTATGTACTCCTTGAGCGCGACCACGCTCGGCAGGCGCAGCACCGACGATGGCGAGCGGATCACTCGATCGTAGTGCGACAGGGCCAGCACCCGCTCGAGAAAGATCGCCTTGACGGTTTCCTGCCAGTGCCAGGTCGACAGCGGGAAGTAGCTGAGAGGGCGATAATCGGCGTTGAGCACCAACGCGGGACAGGCGTCGAGCGGGGGCAAACCGTGTGGTTCGCTCGCTCTCACGTCATCCTGCCCGTCTTGCTGTTCTTCGCCTCACTCCGGATCCCCAGATCTGGGCCGACTGCGCGACAGTACCGCTAGACGATGATTGTGATGAATTCAAGGCCCGGCCGGCGCACTCCCGGGTGCATCCAGCGCCCGACACGACGGGTCAGGCCGACCGAATGCACCGCAGTGCCTCGTCTGGAGGCTCGCAGCGCCGCTTCGATCATTACTTGATCGCACTGTCACTTGCCCTGGCCGGCTGGGTCACGAAGCCGCGCAGCCCTGACGCGATCATCTAGACCTGCTGCGGGCGAGCGGGCCCCTGGGCAAGGCCGGCGCCCCTGCCTGCTATGGCATCGGCAAGGCGCCGCCTCCCGTGGCGAGCGCCTTGCCGATCGTTGCCCGGTCGTCTGACCGCTGCCGCTAAACGACCAAGCCGCTCGGCGCGCGCACGGATTCCCAGGGTCGCATGGACCGCTCGAAACGAAGGTTAATGAGCAGTGGTTTTGCGCCCTTACCAGCCGCAGGAGAAGGCCGCATCGATGGCAAAAACTCCTTACCCGTGCTATGCTCGTCGACTCTCGCGAGCGCACCTCCGGTAGAGCACACCATTCCGCCACCAGCCGGTTCGATCAGCGACGGTCGCATCGTCGACGATCGCCTCATCGTCGCGACGTTGCGCGATGCCGTGCGCTTCGACCGGGCACGGACGAACCCGAACGTGCGCACGGCCGGTGACTTGAGGGATCGTGTCCGACGGCCGACCTGACCGAGGATCGACTCTCGCGCGAAGGTCGGTCGCAGGGGTATACGGGAGACCAAACGAACCCAAAGAATGCGGTACGATCAAAGGCTTGGCTGGACAGGCATGGCGGCTTGAGCGCTGTTGGCCTGCGTGCGGCGCGCCGATTGCCGCGCGGATGTCGTGGCCTGCTTTGACGGCATCTCGGCAAGCGCCTACATCTGCCGCAGGAAGCCGATATCTGCCCCAGAAGGCCGATATCTGCCCCGGAAGGGAAGAGCATGGGCAGGCTGCTCGAGCATCTGGTCGAGAACGTGCGCCAGGCGGCGGTGCCGATCCACCGGGACGGCTGGCGGTTCGTCGCCGGCGGGCTCGTGGCCGCCGTGCTGCTCGGGCTGCTGTTCGCGCCGCTGTTCTGGCTCGGGCTTCTGGTCGCCGCCTGGACTGCGTATTTCTTTCGCGACCCGCCGCGCGTCTCGCCGCAGGGCGACGACCTGGTGGTCAGCCCGGCGGACGGCGTGATTCAGGCGATCGCGCCGCGCCGGCCGCCGCCCGAGCTGGCGCTCGGCGACGCCCCCCGCACCTGCATCAGCGTGTTCCTCAACATCTTCGACGTACACGTGAATCGGGCACCCGTCGGCGGGCGGATCACCCGGCTCGCCCATCATCCCGGCAAATTCCTGAACGCCGCGCAGGACAAGGCGTCGGAGGACAACGAGCGCCAGTCCCTGCGCATCGAGACGAGCCACGGCGACGTCTACGGCTGCGTCCAGATCGCCGGGCTGATCGCGCGGCGGATCGTGTGCGCGGTGAGCGAGGATGACGTCGTGGCCGCCGGCCAGCGGATCGGGCTGATCCGATTTGGCAGCCGCTGCGACGTCTACCTGCCGGACGGCTGCGCGCCGCTCGTCGCCGTCGGCCAGCGCGCGGTTGCGGGCGAGACCGTGTTCGCCGACGGCCGGCGCAACCAGCCGGTCCGCGGATGGAGGCGTAGCTGATGCTCAGGCGAAGGCAACGACGGCGGCCACGCGCACAACCGCTGATTCATCTCCTGCCCAACATGTTCACCGTGCTCAGCCTGTGCGCCGGGCTGACCGCGATTCGCTATGGCCTGGACGGGCGCTTCGAGCTGGCGGTCGCGCTGATCATCGTGGCGGGGGTGCTGGATGGCCTCGATGGCCGCTCGGCGCGGCTGCTCAAGATCAGCTCCAAGCTTGGCGCCGAGCTGGATTCGCTCGCCGATTTCCTGAGCTTCGGCGTGGCGCCCGCGATCCTGGTCTATCTGTGGTCGCTGCACCAGGTGAAGGCGCTCGGTTGGGCGCTCGCGCTCCTGTTCGCCACCTGCTGCGCGCTGCGTCTGGCGCGCTTCAACACCGAGCTCGAAGCCACCGACCGGCCGGTGTGGATGTCCCGCTTCTTCACCGGCATGCCCGCGCCGGCCGCCGCCGGCTGCGCGATCATTCCGATGTTGATGGCGTTCGCCTTCGAGGCCGACTGGCCGCGGACGTGGGCTCTCAATGCGCTGGCCATGGTTGCCGTCTCATTCTTGATGGTCAGCCGGATTCCGACTTTCTCGATCAAGACCGTGGTGGTGCGGATCAAGCCGGACTGGGTCCTGCCGACTCTGGTCGGCGTCGGCCTGTTCGTCGCTGCGCTGTCGAGCGTGCCCTGGCACACGCTGCTTGCGATCGGCGTGATCTATCTGGCGAGCCTGCCGGTCGGCTGGTGGAGCGCCTGGCGCCTCAGCCGCCGCGACGCGAGCGCAAGCGGGGCGACCGCCCAACCGGAGACCACGGCGCCGCACATCGTCCAGTTCGGCGGCGAGCGCGACGACCGCGAAAGCGCCCGCTCCAAGGCGCGCTGAGCGCGAGATCAAGCCGGCCGAGGGGCGAGCGTGCTCGATGCGCGCCTGCGCCGCCTGATCGATCCGCCGCTCGACCGGCTGAGCGGCCCGCTTGTCGCGTCCGGCATTTCCGCCAACGCGGTCACGGTCGCAGGCTTCGCGATCGGCCTTGGCGCCGCCGCCGCGATCGCCGGACGCGCTTACCTGCTCGGCCTCGCCCTGCTCCTGCTGAACCGGCTGTGCGACGGGCTGGACGGCGCGGTCGCGCGCCGCCGCGGCCTGACCGACCTCGGCGGCTTTCTCGACATCGTGCTCGATTTCCTGATCTACGCGGCGGTGCCGTTCGCGTTCGCCCTGGCCGACCCGGCGGCCAATGCGCCGGCCGCCGCGTTTTTGATCTTCAGCTTCATGGGCACCGGCTCGTCGTTTTTGGCCTACGCGATCATGGCGGCCAAGCGCGGCGTCTCGACCGAGCTGCGCGGCCGCAAGTCGCTCTATTACCTGGGCGGGCTGACCGAGGGCACCGAGACGATCGGCGCGTTCGTGCTGGCCTGCCTGTGGCCGGCGCTGTTCCCGTGGATTGCGCTGACCTTCGGCCTGCTCTGCTGGCTCACCACCGCGACCCGGATCACAGTCGCCGTGCAGACCCTGCGCTAAGCAAGCGACGGGATACGGCAACCGAACCCGTTTCGTCTGTCACCAACGGGCAAACAAACCTCGGGGTTTTGATCGATCCGGAGAGCATTGCCTTTAACGTTTGACTCGGCCACGATGCGCGCCCTTCGGCGAGCGAGTGTTGTAGTGGCTGGCTGAGGTCGAATGGCATTGCACTAGTTGTCGTTGAGGACAGTAAGCAATCCAAGGGTCGCTCGGCACTACACACCGAACAGGAGGAACATATGTCCACCACCGCATATCAGGCGCGCCAATATCTCGGCGGTGAAATGTTGACCTTCAACGAGGCCAACTCCCTGTGGCAACGTCTCACAGAGGAAGACGAGATCTCCCTCGCGCGGCAGGTGCTGGCACGGCTCCGTGAGGACCGCGATTTGGTGCCCGCAAGTACTAGCAAGGAGCTGTGCCGTCAAGAGGCCCTTCTCACCAGCAAAGATCCAGAGCTGGGTGCCGCCGACCGTCACGACCGCGCGCTCGCTCTGATGGGTCAGGAATTCTGCCTCGCCGACCCGGCGCTCGACGGCGATGCGGAGACGCTCGGCATTGCCGGAGGTATCCACAAACGCCGATGGCAGGATCTCGGGCAAATCCAGGATCTTCAGGCGGCGGCGGCGCTGTACACGCGGGCCGCGGGGCCGAAACTCGGGGGCGACGCCTATCCGCACATCAACGCGGCGTTCCTTCAGGACGTGCTCGCGCACGCCGGCGACGCGCCGGTCGAGCGGCGCGAGCGGGCACGTCAGCTCAGACAGCGTATCGTGGATGACCTGCCGCAGACGGGCGAGTGGTGGCCCGCCGCCAGCCGCGCCGAGGCGTTGTTCGGTCTCCAGCGCTACCGCGAGGCTGGCGAGGCCCTCGCGCCTGTTCAAAAGAGGCCGGCGCCCTGGAAGTTGCAGACCACGGCGCGACAGCTCGGGCATCTTGCGCATCTTCACGAGGAGCAGCCCCTCGACCACCAAGAGATTCGAGAATTTTTCGAGAAGCTCCTGCCAGGGGCTGCCGATGCGGCTCGATCAGCGATCGTCGGCCGGGTCGGGCTCGCCCTCTCGGGCGGCGGCTTTCGGGCATCGTTCTACCACCTCGGGGTGCTCGCGCGGCTCGCCGAGCTCGATGCCCTCCGCCACATCGAGGTGCTGTCCTGCGTGTCTGGCGGTAGCATCGTCGGGGCGTGTTATTGGCTCGTCTTACGGCGCCGTCTGAAAGACGGTCCACCCGGCCTTGGTCGCGATGACTACGTTCAGCTAGTGCGAGATTTGATCGAGCATTTCCACTCGGCCGTGACGCTGAACCTGCGCCGGGAGGTTCAGCCGACGCTCCCAGCCACCATATGGCGCCTCCTCCTCAAGGACCAGAAGGGTGTGCTCGATCCGGAGCGAACCGCAAGGTCTCTCGATGAGCGCTTCTATCGGCCGCTGGGCGAATGGGCCGACACGATCTATATGCATGACCTTGTGTTCACGCCGGCAGACCACTCCGCGGAGCTAACCGGGTCTGAATCGTTTCATCCGGGCAAGCACAACTGGCTGCGCAGCGACAAGGTGCCGGTGCTCGTCCTCAACGCGACTACGGTAAACACCGGTCACGCTTGGCAGTTCACGCCGACGTGGATGGGCGAATCCCCCTGGGCGATCCACGAGGCTGCCGACAGCGTGCCGCGCCTGGAGTGGGGGTGGTACGCGCCGGGGGCTGGCTGGCAAATGGAGCTTTGCCGCGCCGTGGCCGCTTCCGCCTGCGTACCGGGTATCTTCGCACCGCTGCGGATCGACGATGCGTATGATGGCATCCAGGTTCAACTGGTTGACGGTGGCGTCCACGACAATCAGGGCACCGTGTCCCTGCTGGCGCTCAACTGCAATGTCCTTCTCGTCAGCGATGCGTGCGGCCAGCTGATGCTGCAAATGGCGCCGGCGCCAGGGATCACCGGCCTCGTCGGGCACGTCAAGCGATCGCTCGATACGCTAATGGAGCGCGTCCGCCTCGCCAGCTTCGCCGATCTCAGCGCCCGCCACCTCTCGGGCCTGCTTCGTGGCTTCATGTTCGTTCACATGAAGGCGGGACTGGACGCGGATATGATCCGACGCGTGTCGTCGCAGAGCAGTTATGATCTCCGGCGCGCCCCGCTGTCCAAGTATGGCGTCCGGAAGGATTTCCAGCAGGCGCTAGCCGAGCTTCGCACCGACCTCGACGCGTTCACCTCCAACGAGGCGGACGCCTTGATGGCGTGCGGCTATCAGATGACCGGCAAGGCATTTCAGCGCGATCTGAGCGAGCTTCGTGGGCTGTGGCGCGAAGCGCCGCCTACGACGTGGCCTTTCTCGGAGATGCTGGCCGAGATC
>JBKPNX010000094.1:0-9876 GCA_046732855.1 Pseudomonadota bacterium | reverse complement strand
AGCGCGTCGAGGGCATCGCTGACGGCGACGTCAACATGAACTGCCTGCTGTGCCGGTACCGCGAACGGATCATCGGGCACGAGGCGGCACTCGGCGCGCCGCAGCGGGGTCATCACCATCACGTCGAGGGCATCGGCACCGACGCGAGTCACCATCGCCACGATCATGATCGCCATCCTGGCGTTCGCGATCACCGTCATCATAGCCACGATGGCGCGGTCGGTGGGGCGACGCGATCAAACGGGCCGGCGGCGGCAACGTAGGGGATCCCGGTGCCCGCTCGCGGTGACTACCTGCGCGACCCGGAGGCGATCTACCGGGCTTCGTTCGAGGCAATCCGTCGCGAGGCGCCGATCGAGGATTTGTCGCCTGAGATGCAGGCGCTGGTCATCCGCCTGATCCACGCGTACGCGATGCCCGAGATAGTGCCCGAGCTGGCATGGACGCCGGATGCGCTCGCCGCGGGACATCGCGCGCTCGCGGCGGGTCGGCCCATCCTGGTCGATGCGGCCATGGTCGCGGCGGGCATCCGGCGTGAGCATCTGCCGGCGGACAATCCGATCATCTGCACGCTCGGCTATCCGGATGTCCCGCAACGCGCCGCGGCGGCCGCCACGACCCGCTCCGCGGCCGCGGTCGACCTGTGGCGGGACCACCTGGATGGCGCCGTCGTCGCGATCGGCAATGCGCCGACCGCCCTGTTCCGCCTGCTGGAGCTGCTGGACGAGGGGGTGCCGTCGCCGGCGCTGGTGCTTGCGTTTCCGCTCGGCTTCATCGGCGCTGCCGAAGCCAAGGAGGCGCTGATGCGATATCGGCCGCGCGTGCCGTACATCGCCCTGCGCGGCCGCCGCGGCGGTAGCGCCCTGGCGGCCGCGGCGATCAACGCGCTGGCTCGGAAAGCGTCATGAATGCCGGAAGGGAGCCATGGCTCAACGTGATCGGCATCGGCGATGCCGGGCTGGCGTCGCTCAGCGCGACGGCGCGCGCGATCTTGGAGGCCGGGGAGATCCTGGTCGGCGGCGAACGCCATCTCGCCATGGTGCCGGAGCACAGGGGCGAACGCTTGCGCTGGCGCTGTCCGCTCGAGGCGACGCTCGATGATCTAGCGACGCTGCGCGGGCGGCGCGTCGTGGTCCTGGCGAGCGGCGACCCGATGTGGTTCGGGGTCGGCGCGTTGCTGGCGCGACGCTTCGCGCTCAGCGAACTGCGTCTGGTCCCGGCACCTTCGGCGTTCAGCCTGGTCTGCGCGCGGCTCGGCTGGCCTCTGGCCGAGGTCGCATGTCTCAGCGCGCACAGCCGGCCGCTCGCGAGCGTGCGCCGCCACATCGCGCCCGGCACCTGCCTGGTCGTGCTCAGCCGTGACGGCTCGACGGCGGACGCAATCGCCCGCATGCTCGCCGATGATGGCTTCGGCGCGAGCCGCCTTTGGGTATTCGAGCATCTGGATGGTCCCGCCGAGGCGAGGGCGGAGGGCATCGCTGGCGAGTGGCCAGCAACTCGGTTCGCGCCGTTAAATACCGTCGCGATCGAGTGCATCGCCGAGCATGGCGCAGCGATTTGGGGGCGCACGCCGGGGCTGCCCGACGGCGCGTTCGAATCCGACGGCATGCTGACCAAGCGCGAGGTGCGCGCCGCCACGCTTGCTCGCCTGATGCCGTGCGCCGGGCAGCGTCTGTGGGACGTCGGCGCGGGCAGCGGCGCGATCGCGATCGAATGGCTGCGGGCGGCCGAAGGCGCCTGCGCGATCGCCGTCGAGCAGGACGCGGCGCGCTGCGCCGCCATGGCGCGCAATGCCGAGCGCCTGGGGACGCCCGAGCTCAGGGTGGTGCATGCACACGCGCCCGAATGCCTCGCCGGCCTCCCGGCTCCGGATGCGGTATTCGTCGGTGGCGGCGTCGGCGACTCCACGATGCTCGAAATTTGCTGGCAGATGCTGCGGCAGGGGGGGCGGCTGGTCGCGAACGTGGTCACGGTCGAGGGTGAGCAGCGCCTGCTCGCCTGGCAGGCGGTGAACGGGGGCGAGCTGCTCCGCATCGAGGTCGCCCGGCTCGACGCGCTCGGCGGCTACCGCGCCTGGCGGTCGTCTTTGCCGGTGACCCAGCTCGCAGCGTACAAGCCGTGACCAGCGGGCGCCTGCTCGGCGTTGGGGTCGGGCCAGGCGATCCCGAACTCTTGACCCTGAAGGCGGTGCGCATCCTGCGCGAGGGTCCCGTGATCGCCTATGTGTCGGCGGGCGGCCGGCCTAGCCTGGCGCGAAGCATCGTGGCCGAGCATCTGTCGCCGGGCCGGCCGGAAATCCACATCGCTCTGCCGATGCGGCTCGTGCCGGAGCTCGCTCATGCCGCCTACGACGAAGGCGCCGCGCGCATCGGCGCGGTGCTCGAGCGCGGACGCGACGTCGCCGCGCTGTGCGTCGGCGATCCCTTTATCTACGGCTCCTTCGCGCAGCTGTTCGATCGGCTGGGCGAGCGCTATGCCACCGAGGTGGTGCCGGGCGTGGCGTCCTTCACCGCCGCGGCCGCTGCCGCCGGTACCCCGATGGTCGGCCGCAGCCAGACGCTCGTGGTTGTGCCTGCCGCGCTGACGGGCGAAGCTCTCGCGGCTCATTTGGCGCGGAACGATGGCGTGGCGATCCTGAAGCTCGGCCGGCATCTCGCCAGGGTGCGCAACGTCCTCTCCGAGCTGGGACTGCTGGAGCGCGCGATCTATGTCGAGCATGCCAGCACGGCGCGCGAGCGCGTCGTGCCTCTGGCGGATCTGGCCATCGACGAAGCGCCGTATTTTTCCTTGCTGCTGGTGCCGCCGGGCCGATGAACGCGGGTGCGCGCGCAGCGATCATCATGCTGGGCCGCGGTGGCCTGGAAGTCGCAAAGCGCATCGCGGCAGGGATCCCGGATGCAGATCTGTATGGGCCCTCGCAACGAACGCCGGCGGAGCCGGGCCTGAGCCTCTATCGGGATTTCGCCGCGACGTTGCGCGATCTGTTTGCCGGCGGGCGGCCAATCGTGGCGCTGTGCTCGAGCGGCATCGTGATCAGGGTTCTGGCCCCGCTCCTAAGGGACAAAGAAAGCGAGCCGCCTGTGGTCGCGGTCGCCGAGGACGGCAGCGTCGCCGTGCCGCTGCTCGGCGGGCATCACGGCGCCAATCGACTGGCGCGGCGCATCGCCGTCACGCTCGGCTGTCCCGCCGCGATCACGACCGCAGGCGATGCTCGCTTTCAGCTCGCCCTCGACGACCCGCCGCCCGGCTGGCGCGTGCGCAACCCGGACACGGCCAAGGCGGTCGTAAGCGCGCTGCTCGAGGGGCGCGACGTTGCCCTGACGGTCGAGGCCCCGCAGCCGGTGTGGCTGACCGCCGGCGGCGCGTCCTTTGCCAGTCGTGGCGAGCATGAGGTGCGCGTCACCGATCGCGCCGATCCCGGCACGGCGACGCGCCTGGTGATCCATCCCAAGGTGCTCGCGCTCGGCGTGGGATGCGAGCGCGGCGCCGAGCCGGAGGAGGTGATCGACCTGGTGACGACGACCTTGGCGCGCCATGATCTCGCGCCCGGCGCGATCGCCTGCGTCGTTTCGCTCGATCTGAAGGCTGCGGAGCCGGCGATCCATGCGCTCGCCGCGCAGCTTGGCGCGCCTGCCAGGTTCTTTCCGGCGAGCCGGCTCGAGGCGGAGACTTCGCGCCTCGCCAATCCTTCGGCCGCAGTATTCGCGGTGACCGGTTGCCACGGCGTGGCCGAGGGCGCGGCGCTGGCTGCGGCCGGTTCCACGGGCGAGCTGGTAGTCGCCAAGACTCGATCGGAACGTGCTACCTGCGCGCTGGCCCGCGCGCCCACGCCGCTCGACCCCGACGGTATCGGCCGGCCACAGGGGCATCTCGCGATTATCGGCCTCGGCCCCGGCAGATCGGACTGGCGTACCCCAGAGGCGAGCGCGCTCCTCGACGAGGCCGAGGACTGGGTCGGCTACGCCGGCTATCTGGATCTGGTGCCGCTGCCGCCGTGGCGGCGCGTGACCCGCCACGCGTTTGCGCTGGGCGAAGAAGAGGCGCGGGTGCGTCTTGCGCTGGATCTGGCGGCCGGCGGCCGCCGCGTGGCGCTGATCAGCTCAGGCGACCCCGGCATCTACGCCATGGCGGCGCTGGCACTCGAGCTGCTGGAGCGCGGCGACGAACCCGGCTGGCAGCGTGTGGCCGTGGCGGTCAGCCCCGGGGTCTCGGCCCTGCAGGCGGCAGCGGCACGGGCCGGCGCGCCGCTTGGCCATGACTTTTGCGCCATCTCGCTGTCCGATCTGCTGACACCGTGGGCCGAGATCGAGCGACGGTTGCGGGCGGCCGCGGCCGGTGACTTCGTGACGGTGCTGTACAACCCCGCGTCTGGCCGGCGCCGTCAGGGACTCGCGCGCGCCCTCGAGATCCTGCGCCCGGCACGACCGCCCGAATCCCCTCTCGTGCATGCGCGCAATCTCGGCCGGCCCGGGGAAACGCTGGCCATCACGCCGCTCGCCGACTTCGATTGCAGCGCCGTGGACATGCTGAGCCTGCTGATCGTCGGCTCGAGCCGAACGCGGACATTCACCACGCCCGATGGCCGCTCGCTCGTGTACTCGCCGCGCGGCTATCCTTTGGCGGACCGGCCCGACCCATGACCGTCCATTTCATCGGCGCTGGACCGGGGGCGCCGGATCTGATCACGGTGCGCGGCCTGCGCCTGGTGCGCAGCTGCCCGGTCGTGCTCTATGCCGGGTCGCTGGTGCCCCAGGAGGTGATCGCCCAGGCGGGCGAGGACACGCCGCTCGCGCCACGCATCATCGACACCGCTCCCCTCGATCTGGATGCGATCATCGGCGAGATCGCGGTTGCGCACCGTCAGGGCCGCGAGGTCGCGCGCGTGCATTCGGGCGACCCCTCGTTCTACGGCGCGATCGGCGAGCAGATGCGCCGCCTGCGCCAGCTCGGCATTCCCTACGACATCACCCCGGGCGTGCCGGCCTTCGCCGCGGCCGCCGCCGCGATCGAGCAGGAGCTGACGCTCCCGGGCGTCGCCCAGTCGGTGGTGCTGACCCGCACCGCGGTGCGCGCTTCGCCGATGCCGGCCGGTGAGACTCTGATGGCCTTCGCGGCGACCGGCGCCACGCTGGCGATTCACCTGTCGATCAACAATCTGGTGCGGGTCGTGCGCGAGCTCGCGCCGGTATGCGGCGAGGACTGTCCGGTCGTCGTGGTGTACTGCGCCTCCTGGCCGGACCAGCGCATCGTCCGCGGGACGCTGGCCACGATCCGAGCACGCATGCGCGGCCAGGGGATCACTCGCAGCGCGCTGATTCTGGTCGGGCGCGCGCTCGCGGCGGAGGAGTTTGCAGACAGCCGGCTGTACGCGCCGGATCACCACCATGTGCTGCGCCCGGCGGGCGCACGTTAGGCGGCCTGCTCCAGCCAGGCCAGCGCCGCTTCGACCGAGTCGACCACCGGGCCCGGCGGCGGCGGCGGTCGCCGGACCATCAGCACAGGCAACCCGAGCTGCCGCGCCGCAGCCAGCTTGGCATAGGTCGCCGCGCCGCCGCTCGCCTTGGTCACCAGGACGTCGATCCCGTGCGCCCGCAGCAGCGCGAGCTCATCCTCGACGGCGAACGGACCCCGCCCCGCGAGCCATTGACCCTGGCGCAGCGGCAGCGCGCCGGGCGCATCGACCGTGCGCACCAGGAACCACAGGTCAGTGCCCGCGAATGCCTCGAGGTCCTGATGGCCCACGGTGAGGAAAACGCGGCGGCCGAGCCCGGGCAGCCGCTGCGCCGCTTCCGTCAGGTCGGCCACCTCGGTCCATTGGTCGCCCGGCTCGCGGGTCCATGGGGGCCTCAGCAGGCGTAGGCGCGGCACACCGGTTTCGCGACAGGCCAATGCGGCATGCGCGCCGATCCGCACCGCGAATGGGTGGGTTGCGTCGATCACCCGGTCGATCGCTCGATCGGCCAAAAACCGGACCAGCCCGGCGACGCCGCCGAACCCGCCGATCCGCACCTCGCCGGGCGGTAGACTCGGCGCGCGCGTACGGCCGGCGAGCGAGCTGATCACCACGACGTTCGAACGCGCCGCACACGCCCTGGCCAGCTCGACGGCCTCCGCAGTGCCGCCCAGGATCAGGAGCTTGGTTTCGCCGGGATCGTGCCTTGCCACGCCGCCAGCATGGGGGTAACGCCTTGGCCGCGCAACGTCGGCTCAGCACCCTGCGCCTGAGCGCCGACTCCCCACGCCAGGTGTGACAGCCCTCGACGACGCAGGCGTTATCACCTCCCTTGCGCTGGGACTGTTCTACTCATGCGGGGTGTGACAGCCCTCGACCACGCAGGCGTTATCACCAGCCCCGGGCGTGCCCGATCAGCCCGGCGTCGCGATCGAACACCATGACCTCGAGCGCGCACCCGCGGTCCAGATGCTCCAGCGCGACCTGACGCGCCTGGCGGGCGACTTCGTCGGCAAGGGGCAGGCCGACCTCCTGGGCGAGGAGCAGCATTTCGTTGGCCGAAGCGGCCGCGCGCGCACGGTCGAGCAGGTCGCCGGTCGCGCCGTGCTCGGCGAGCAGCGCGGTCAGGCGGGGCAGATCGACCGCCGCGCGGCTGGAATGCAGATCGAGGTGGCCTGCGGCCAGCTTGGCGATCTTGGCGAACCGGCCGGCGAGCGTGACCCGCGCAATCGGGTGACGCCGCAGGTACTTGAGCGTACCGCCGACGAAATCGCCCATGTCGATCAGCGCCATCTCAGGCAGCCGGTAATACGCCTGCACCCCCCGTTCCGAGGTCGAGCCGGTGGCTGCGGCGACGTGGGCAAGGCGACAGGCGCGCGCCACGTCGATTCCGCGATGGATGGCGTGGATCCACGATGCGCAGGAATACGGGATGACCACCCCTGTCGTGCCGAGGATCGACAGGCCACCGACGATGCCCAGGCGGGCATTGGTGGTGCGATTGGCCAGGGCGTCGCCGCCGGGAATCGCTAGCGTCACTTCGACGTCGCCATCGCCGCGGTCGTCGGCGATCTCGGCGATCACGGCGCGGATCAGCTTGCGCGGGCCGGGATTGATCGCCGGCTCGCCCACCGCGATGGGCAGGCCTGGCCGGGTCACCACGCCGACGCCCTCCCCGGCGATGAACAGCACGCCGGAGCCGGGCTCGCCCCGGCACACCGTGGCGCGGACCACGGCGCCGTGGGTCACGTCCGGGTCGTCGCCCGCGTCCTTGACCACCGCCGCCGTCGCGCGTTTGGGACGCAGCGAGCTCTCGAACAGATCGAAGCTCGGCCGCTGGCCGCCCGGGAGCTGAATCGTTACCGGATCGGGAAAGCGCCCGGTGAGCAGCGCGAGATAGGCCGCCTTGGTCGCAGCCGCGGCGCAGGCGCCGGTGGTCCAGCCCCGTCGCAGTTCGCCCTCGGGTGCGCGTCCCATCGTGCCGCCGCCGGCCTCCAGTGCTCGCTTCAGCGCGCCGCCGGCCCGCGCTAAGCTCTTGCCATGACCGGCGCATTGATCATTCCTGAACAGCGTCGGTTCGACAAGCTGGTGAATGCACCTACATGAGCGCACCCGGGCTGATCGTCGCGGCGCCGGCCTCCGGCAGCGGCAAGACCGTCTTCACCCTGGCGCTGCTGCGCGCGCTGCGGCGCAGGGGCATCGCCGCCGCCTCGTTCAAGGTCGGCCCGGACTACATCGATCCGACGTTCCACGCCCGCGCCTGCGGGCGACCATGCGTCAACCTGGACAGCTGGGCCATGCGGATCGAGACCCTGGCCGGCCTGACCGACGATCTGACGAGGGACGCCACGCTCGTGATCGGCGAGGGCGTGATGGGTCTGTTCGATGGCGCCGACGACGGTCGGGGCTCGACCGCCGACCTCGCGAGCCTCTTCGACCTGCCCATCATCCTCGTGGTGGACGCGCGCGGCATGGCCGCCTCGGCCGCCGCGCTGGTCGAAGGATTCACCCGCCATCGCGACGATGTCGAGGTGGCCGGGGTGGTCTTCAACCGGGTGGGCAGCGACGGCCATGCCGAGCTGCTGCGCCGCGCCTGCGACGACCGCTTTGCCCAGCCGGTGCTCGGCTGTCTGCCGCACAATCCCGGGCTCGCGCTGCCCGAACGCCACCTGGGGCTGGTCCAGGCGGACGAACTGTCCGAACTCGATGATTTCCTCGACTGGGCGGCGGCGCTGGTGGCAGAGCATGTCGACCTGACGCGGCTGATCCGGCTCGCCCGGCCATTCGGCCTCGGGCTGTACGGCCCCGTGGCGCAACCGCTGCGGCCGATCGGCCAGCGTATCGCGATCGCCCGAGACGTCGCCTTCGCGTTCGCCTATCCCGCCGTGCTGGACGGCTGGCGCGCCGCCGGCGCCGAGATCCTTTTCTTCTCACCGCTGGCCGACGAGCCGCCGGATGCCAGCGCGACCGCGGTCTATCTGCCCGGCGGCTATCCTGAGTTGCACGCAGGTCGACTCGCGGGCAACCGCGCATTCCTCGACGGGCTGCGCGCCGCGGCGGCGCGCGACGCCTTCATCTACGGCGAGTGCGGCGGCTTCATGACGCTCGGGCAGAGCCTGATCGACCACCGGGGCGAAGGCCACACCATGGCCGGCCTCCTGCCAATCACGACCAGCTTTGCGGAGCGCCGCCTGCATCTCGGCTACCGGCGCATCCGGCTGCTCGGGGCGTCGCCGCTCGGCCAAGTCGGGACCACGTACCGCGGCCATGAGTTCCACTACGCGAGCCTGCTCGACACCGGCGCTGCGTCGCCGCTGTTCGAAGTCAGCGACGCGCGTGGCCAAGCGCTCGGCCCGGTCGGCGCTCACGTCGGCGCCGCGGCGGGCTCCTTCCTGCATCTGATCGACCGCTCGGCCGAAACGACGGAGGCTGCCAGCCGAGCCGGTCATCTGCGCGTGGTCGAATGAGAGGGGCGGCGTTGCTGCAGCCCGTCACCCCCCTGATCCTCGTCGCCCTGTTGGTGGCGAGTGCGCCGGGCACTGCCGGCGGCTTTGCGGGCTCCGACGCGCGCACGTCTGAGCTGCAGCGGGATCTGCGCACGTTGCGCGCAGACGTAGAACGCGCGCCGCGGCTCTCGTCGTTCGCTCTGCGGAACCTGCAGCGCCGCGTGCGCGAGCAGCGCATCGAAGATCCGCGCGATCCGAGGCTCCAGGAGCTCGCGCTCGAGCTGGATCAGCTGCGCGCCCGGGACGATCGCGCCGCGCGCAGAGCGATCGGATGGGTCCCCGGACTTCGGCCCTCAAGCTCGCCGCGCCGCGCATCGGCACCGATCGACGCGCGCGGATATTCGCGAGGCACGGCCGCGCCCGCCGCATCGCCACCGGCGCGGCCCTACCTCGGCCAGCGAGTCGTCGCGATGCAGAAAACCGCTGCCGAGATCGAGCAGCGGCTCGACCGCGGCGACACCGCCGCCGCCGCCCGGTTGCTCGAGGCGATCGAGACCGATCTGGCCACGCTGCAGACCGTCTTCGGCAGCGTTGTCGCCGAAGACCCGAACATGGTCGCGCTCGAGGAGCAGATCAGGGCGCTGGAGCACCGGCTCGAGGCGGACTGAGACCGGCCGCCCCGGCGACGCCCGTACGCGTCGCTTCGATAACTCTTGGCAGGATTAACGTTCGCGCCGCGCCGGCGTCTGTGCGCTCGGTCAGAGGTGAGCGGCGATATAGTTTTCGAGACCGATCTTCTCGATCAGCTCCAGCTGGGTGATCAGATGATCTTCATGGTTCTCTTCGTCGGTCAGGATTTCGACCATCAGCTCGCGGCTGACCGCATCGCCCGTGCGTTCGGCCGTGGCGATGCCTTCGCGCAGGTCGGCGATGCCCTTGACCTCGAGCTGCAGGTCGCGCTTGAGCACCTCGCGCATG
>JBKPNX010000093.1:0-3738 GCA_046732855.1 Pseudomonadota bacterium | reverse complement strand
GCCAGAAGGACTGCAGATCGTTCGGCGCGCCGACCGCCGCCTCGTCCCGGTTCAGTTCCTCGAGCATCGCTGTCTCCCTGATCTCAGGCCCGTCGATCGCTGCCGTCGACGATACGCCGACGAGCGCGCCCTGGCGAGGGGGTTAGCGCGCTGCCCGCCGTCTCCCCCTCGAAGCTGATCGGCGGATCGACACAATGCCTCCGTCATCGCCTCGACCTTGATCCCGCCATCTTTGCTAAGGCGATTTTCAGGCCTTCGCGCGGTTGTTGAATTGCGAAGGCCGATGGCGTGCCCGAGCTGACGGGGGGTCGACCGGCTTGTGATCGGTTACACGGAGCTCGCCCGCCGCCTGCTCGAAGATATGCTCGGCGGCGTTTTCACGTGTCTCCGCAACGCCCGCCACGACCTACACCCGATCCTTGGCCGCGCGTTCACGCTTCTCGCGCCCTGCTCCGCCTGCTCGCCACATGGCCTCGCCCACGAGAGCGCACAGCGATCGACCTCGACGTCGAGATTCGCGGGGAGCGCCCGGACTGACGCCGAACGCCGGGAGTTCCGGATGCGGCAATCGATGACTGGATATTGACCGCCGTGGTGCTCCAGATGCTACTGCTGCCGACAGGCCTGTATGCTCAGAAAAAGGAGGCGGCAGTCGACACACCCATGATAGGTTATTGAGATCTGCGACAAAGAGATGGTTGACGACGAAGGGGCGATTATCCTTGCGATGATTCACTGAAGCAAATATCGAAGACATGTCGATACGGTCAAGTCTGGGCGGTTGAACACACTCGTCGCATATGATCTGGGAGAATTGAAGCGGATATCGATCTGGCGGTTTTTCGTCATGGGCCACCCGCGCGCGAAACACCGTCAGGATCAATGAGGATCCAATCAACGAATCGCACGAGCGTTTCGATGCGATCTTTGCAACGATACTTTGGCGAGCGAAGCCGGGATGGCGGCTGACGCGACGGGAGGCTGCGCTATTTAGGCATCATTGGTCAGGCGTTTTGCCGATGTGCGAAGATCATTTGAGGCTCTTGCTCGCGATTTCATAGACGTCGCGCGAGAGGCACTCGGTGGCGAGGATGCGCTCGAGCTGGCTGCGCATCAGGGCCTGGCGGGCTAGGTCGTGGCGGCGCCAGCGGCCGAACGGCTGGGCGAGGCGGGCGGCGACCTGCGGGTTGCGCGGATCGAGCAGCAGCACATGGTCGGCAACCACCGCATAGCCGGCGCCATCGGCGCGGTGGAAGCCGGTCGGGTTGGCTTGTGCGAACGCGCCGATCAGAGCGCGCACCCGATTGGGATTGGCCAGCGTGAAGGCCTCGTGGCCAAGCAGAGCGGTGACCTGGTCGATCGCATCCGGCCGCTGCGCCATCGCCTGTAGCGCGAACCACTTGTCGACTACAAGGGCATCGTCGCGCCATCTGGCGTAGAAGCCGGCGAGCGCCTCGTTCCGTTCCGGCAGGTCGCTCTCGGCGAGCAGGCCGAGCGCTGCGACCACATCGGTCATGTTGTCGGCGCCCCGGAACTGGGCAACGCAGCTGTCGCGGCCCGCCGCGCCGCCGCCCGCGAGCAGGTAGGCGAGCGCCAGGTTCCTGAGCGTGCGCCGGTCGACCTGCGCCGGCTCGAACCGGTAGGGCTCATCGGTCTGCAGCGTGCGATAGGTCCTGGACCAATCGTCGCGGAGGCGCGCGCCCAACGCCGCGCGCAGGAACTCGCGCACTCGGTGGATCGCGTCGACATCGATCACGGCCATCTGCTCGGCGACGTAGGTCTCGGACGGCAAGCTCAGCGCCTGAGCGCGAAACGCCGGGTCGAGATCGGGATCCGCCAAGGTCGCCGCAAACGCCTCGGCGAGGCCGTCGTCGAGGCGCAGCCGGCGCCCGGCGTGGTGATCGGCGATCAGGACGAGCATGAGCTTCAGCGCGTAGCTCTGGCCCGCTTCCCAGCGCACGAACGGATCGGGATCGTGCGCCATGAGCAGGCGCCGGTCCGCGTCGTCAAGGTCGCTCTCGAGGATCACCGGCGCCGAGAAACCGCGCAACAGCGAGGGCACGGGCCGCGCCGGGACGCCGGTGAAGGTGAATCGGTGCTCGACCTCGGTCAGCTCGAGCACGCGCGCGGTGCCGGCCGGCGGAACCTCACCATCGGGCTGCAGGGGCAGCGGCTGGCCGGCCCGATCCAGGAGGCCGAGCGCGAACGGCATGTGCAGCGGCTGCTTGACCGGCTGACCGGGGGTGGGCGGCGTCGTCTGCGCGACTGCCAGCGTGAAGGTGCGCGCGGCGGGGTCGTGCTCGCCGCGCACGGTCAGGCGCGGCGTGCCGGCCTGGCCGTACCAGCGGCGGAATTGGGTCAGGTCGCGGCCGGACGCGGTCTCCATGGCCTCGACGAAGTCCTCGCATCGGACCGCCTGGCCGTCATGGCGCTCGAAGTAAATGCACATGCCGCGCTGGAACGCCGCTTCCCCGATCAGCGTATGCAGCATGCGGATGACCTCGGCCCCCTTTTCGTACACCGTGGCCGTGTAAAAGTTGTTGATCTCCAGGTACGTATCGGGCCGCACCGGGTGGGCGAGCGGTCCCCCGTCCTCGACGAACTGGGTGGCGCGCAGACGGCGCACGTCGGCGATGCGCTTGACCGCGCGCGAATGCAGGTCGGCCGTGAACTCCTGGTCGCGGAACACCGTCAGCCCTTCCTTGAGGGCCAGCTGGAACCAGTCGCGGCAGGTCACCCGATTGCCGGTCCAGTTATGGAAATACTCGTGCGCGATCACGCTTTCGACGCCGAGGTAATCGCTGTCGGTCGCGGTCTCCGGCTTGGCCAGCACGAACTTGGTGTTGAAGATGTTGAGGCCCTTGTTTTCCATGGCGCCAAAGTTGAAATCGGATACCGCCACGATCATGAAGCGGTCGAGGTCGTACTCCAGGCCGAACCGCTCCTCATCCCAGCGCATCGCCTTCTTGAGCGATGCCATTGCATGCGCGCACTTGTCGATCTCGCGCGGCTCAACATAGATCTCGAGGGTGACCTCGCGGCCCGAGCGCGTGGCAAAGGTGTCAGAGAGCTTCTCCAGGCGGCCCGCGACCAGGGCGAACAGATAGCTGGGCTTGGGGAAAGGGTCTTCCCAGAGCGCGAAATGCCTGCCCCCGGACAGACCGCCGTGCTCGATCAGGTTGCCGTTGGCGAGCAGCACCGGACAGGTCGCCCGGTCCGCTTCGATGCGAACGCGATACCGGGCCATGACGTCGGGCCGGTCCGGAAAATACGTGATCTTGCGAAACCCCTCCGGCTCGCACTGGGTGCAGAACACGCCGTTCGAGACGTACAGGCCCTCGAGCGCGGTGTTCCGCTCGGGACGGATGCGCACGGTGCTCTCGAGCGTGAACGCCGCGGGCAGCTCGTGCACCGCCAGGCGATCGCCGTCGATCTGATAGCGGTTGCTGCCCAGGGCCTCGCCGTCAAGCCTGAGCTCGACCAGCTCCAACTCCTGGCCGTCGAGCATCAGAGGGCCGATCGCCTCGCCCGCAGCCGGGTTGCGCCGCATCACGAGTCGCGTCTGGACCTCGGTGGTCGCCGGCAGCAGACGGAATTGCAGCTCGACCTGGTCGACCAGATAGTCGGGCGGCCGATAATCCGCGAGATGCACGGGCTGCGGAGTCTTCGCTTGCGGCTGGGCTTCGGCCGACATGGAATCCTCGTAGCGCAGGGCTGCGCGCACTGAAGCAGCGACGA
>JBKPNX010000092.1:0-54049 GCA_046732855.1 Pseudomonadota bacterium | reverse complement strand
GACGAGGTGGCGCTGGTCAAGATCCTGATCGAGCCGAAGAACGCGCTGGTCAAGCAGTACCAGAAGCTGTTCGAGATGGAGGACGTGCGCCTGACCTTGACCGAGGACGCGCTGAAGGCGATCGCGACCAAGGCGATCCTCAGGAAGACCGGGGCGCGCGGCCTGCGCTCGATCATGGAGATCATCCTGTTGGAGACCATGTTCGAGCTGCCGTCCTTGCACGGCGTCGAGGAGGTCGTGATCAACCGCGAGGTCGTCGCCGGCAGCGCAAGGCCCCTGATGATCTACGCCGATCGGGCAGGGGACGTCGGTTCGGCCTCCTAGGCGCGGGTGAGGCTGCCGCGCAACGGCGCGGAAACTGTGCTATCATGACCTGACGACCTTGGACCGCGCGGTCTTGAATTGGCCGCCGGATCGGGCCATGTGCTGAGCGAGCGTTTGTGCAGGCCTCCTTACGGAGCGTCCGGTCTCGGTAAAGGTGCAATGATCGAAACGCCCAAGAGCTCCCTCTTTCCAGTCCTTCCTCTGCGCGACATTGTCGTATTCCCGCACATGATCGTGCCGCTGTTCGTGGGCCGCGAGAAATCGATTCGCGCGCTCGAGGAGGTGATGCGGGACGACAAGCAGATCCTGTTGGTCGCTCAGAAGAACGCCGGCCAGGATGATCCCGGCACCGACGATATCTATCGCGTCGGCACGGTCTCGAGCGTGCTGCAGCTGCTCAAGCTGCCGGACGGCACCGTCAAGGTGCTGGTGGAAGGCAACGCGCGCGCCGAGATCAACAGCTTCATCGACAATCCGAAGTTCTTTCAGGCGCACGCCAATCTGTTGCCCGAGGTCGATTCCGATCCGCGCGAGCTCGAGGCGCTGGCGCGCGCCGTGGTCAGCCAGTTCGAGCAGTACGTGAAGCTGAACAAGAAGGTGCCGCCCGAGGTCCTGGTCTCGCTCAGCCAGATCGACGACCCGGGCAAGCTCGCCGACACGGTCGCCGCGCACCTGTCCCTCAAGATCTCGGACAAGCAGGAGCTGCTGGAGACCAACTCGCTGGTCGACCGACTCGAGCGCCTCTACGCTTTCATGGAGAGCGAGATCAGCGTGCTTCAGGTCGAGAAGCGGATCCGCTCGCGCGTCAAGCGCCAGATGGAGAAGACCCAGCGGGAGTACTACCTCAACGAGCAGATGAAGGCCATCCAGAAGGAGCTCGGCGAGCTCGAGGACGGGCGCGACGAGGTCTCCGAACTGGAGGAGCGGATCCGCAAGACCAAGCTGTCCAAGGAGGCGCGCGAGAAGGCGCTCGCGGAGGTCAAGAAGCTGCGCAGCATGAGCCCGATGTCGGCCGAGGCGACCGTGGTGCGCAACTACCTCGAGTGGATGCTGTCAATCCCGTGGAAAAAGCGCTCCAAGATCAGCAAGGATCTGAAGCGCGCCCAACAGATTCTGGACGAGGATCATTTCGGCCTGGAGAAGGTCAAGGAGCGCATACTCGAGTACCTCGCGGTGCAGCAGCGGGTCGACAAGATGAAGGGCCCGATCCTGTGTCTGGTCGGCCCGCCCGGCGTCGGCAAGACCTCGCTTGGCAAATCGCTGGCGCGCGCTACCGGGCGCAATTTCGTGCGGGTCAGCCTTGGCGGCATCCGCGACGAGGCGGAGATCCGGGGGCACCGCCGCACCTACATCGGCTCGATGCCCGGCAAGATCGTGCAGTCGATGAAGAAGGCCAAGACCTCCAATCCCCTGTTCATGCTGGACGAGCTGGACAAGATGGGTGCCGATTTCCGCGGCGATCCGTCATCGGCGCTGCTCGAGGTTTTGGACCCGGAGCAGAACAGCAACTTCAACGACCACTATCTCGAGGTCGACTACGACCTGTCGGACGTGATGTTCGTGTGCACGGCCAACACGCTGCGCATGCCGCAGCCGCTGCAGGACCGGCTCGAGATCATCCGGCTGGCGGGCTACACCGAGGAGGAGAAGGTCGAGATTGCCCGGCGCCACCTGATGCCCAAGCAGCTCGAGGCGCACGGGATCAATCCTGACGAGTGGTCGCTCTCGGCGGACGCGTTGACCGATCTGATCCGTTACTACACGCGCGAGGCTGGGGTACGCAGTCTCGAGCGCGAGATCGCCAACCTGATCCGCAAGGCGACCAAGGAGATCCTGCTCGAGGACAAGAAGCGGATCCGGATCACGCGGCGCAATCTCGAAACCTATGCCGGGGTGCGCAAGTTCCGCTACGGCGAGGCGGAGCACGAGGACTTGGTCGGGGTCAGCACCGGCCTTGCCTGGACCGAGGTTGGCGGCGAACTGCTGTCGATCGAGGCGGTCACCGTGCCCGGCAAGGGGCGCATGACGACCACCGGCAAGCTCGGCGACGTCATGCAGGAATCGGTGCAGGCGGCGAAGAGCTACGTGCGATCGCGCTCGGTCGCGCTCGGCATCATTCCGCCGACTTTCGACAAGCTCGACATCCACGTGCACGTGCCCGAGGGCGCGACCCCCAAGGACGGTCCCTCGGCCGGCGTCGCCATGGTCACTTCGATCGTCTCGGTGCTGACCAAGATCCCGGTCAGGGCGAGCCTCGCGATGACCGGCGAGATCACCCTGCGCGGGCGCGTGCTGCCGATCGGCGGGCTCAAGGAGAAGCTGCTTGCGGCTCTGCGCGGCGGCATCAAGACCGTGCTGATCCCCAAGGAGAACGAGAAGGATCTCGCGGAGATCCCGGACAACGTCAAGAAGGCCCTGGAGATCGTGCCGGTGACCATGGTCGATGAGGTCTGGCGCCGCGCTCTGGTGCGCGTGCCCGAACCCGTGGAGTGGGTCGAGGTCGAGCCCGAGCGGATGCCCGCACCACCCCCGGATGGCACGGCCGAGCCGTCGACGCGGCTGCCCAACTAACCGACCGCGCGAAAAGGGCTAGGTGCGGGGCGGCCGGCCGCCAAAAAAACTGCGGTTTGCCGCCTCGTTACCGTTGACGACTTGGTTGTGCCCAGATTACTTTACACCGACTTGCTGGAGATTGCTCCGGTACCCTGTACCATTGTCATGGGGGTTGCACGGTGAACAAGAACGACCTGATCGCCGCGGTTGCCGAGAGATGTGGCATGTCGAGGGCCGACGTAGGGAGGGCCGTTGACGCCACGCTTGATACGATTACCGAGGCCTTGAAGAAGAACGACGACGTGCGGTTGGTCGGCTTCGGCACCTTGACTGTCGCCGAGCGCGCCGCGTCGGAAGGACGCAATCCGCGTACCGGTCAGCCGATCAGGATTCCAGCTTCGAAGCAGGCGCGGTTCAAAGCCGGCAAGGCACTGAAGGACGCCTTGAACGTCTGAGCCGGGCGCACCTGCCAACCCGGGATGGTGCGGGCGGAAGGCTTCGAACCTCCGACACCGGCGGTGTAAACGCCGTGCTCTACCCCTGAGCTACGCCCGCGCCGGCGAGGCCCGGACCATAGGCTGGCGGCGATCCCGGGGCAAGGGCAGGGCACGGGGTTGACACGATCATGCGCCATGTTTACTTGCTCGCCACGCTCGTCGCGGGGGTGTAGCTCAGTCGGTTAGAGCGCTGGCCTGTCACGCCAGAGGCCGCGGGTTCAAGTCCCGTCACTCCCGCCAGCTCTTCGCGCGACGCGTGCTACCGAGCGGTGGAAGCGCGGGCCTCTGGGCGCCATCCTGCACCAACCTATCTGCTAGGCGATGGCAAAGCGTGGACCGCCTGGCTGGGGGAGATAGGGCGCCGCGATGGACGAGTTGCTCCTTGAGTATCTGCCGATCCTGATCTTCTTGGGCATTGCCGGCGGGCTGGCCGTAGTGATCCTGCTGGCCTCGTTCCTGATCGCCCGGCAGCGGCCGGATACGGCGAAGCTCTCGCCCTATGAGTGCGGCTTCGAGCCGTTCGAGGATGCGCGCGGGCGGTTCGACGTCCGCTTCTATCTGGTCGCGATCCTGTTCATCATCTTCGATCTCGAGGTCGCCTTCCTGTTCCCGTGGGCGGTCGCGCTGGGCAAGATCGGCCTGCTCGGCTTCTGGTCGATGATGATCTTCCTCGGCGTGCTGACCGTGGGATTCATCTACGAGTGGAAGAAAGGGGCGCTCGAATGGGAGTAGCGATACCGGCCGAAACCAGCCCATTGGCGCGCCGCGAGAGCGCCGACCCCGAGTTGTTCGACCGGGTCGACCAGGGCCTGCACTCGAAGGGCTTCTTCGTCACGCGCCTGGAGAGCCTGGTCAACTGGGCGCGCGCCGGCTCGATGTGGCCGATGACCTTCGGTCTGGCCTGCTGCGCGGTCGAGATGATGCACGCGGCGGCCAGCCGCTACGATCTGGATCGGCTCGGCCTGGTGTTTCGGCCAAGCCCGCGTCAGTCGGACGTCATGATCGTGGCCGGGACCCTGTGCAACAAGATGGCCCCGGCCCTGCGCAAGGTCTATGACCAGATGCCTGAGCCGCGCTACGTCATCTCCATGGGTTCGTGTGCCAATGGTGGCGGTTACTATCACTATTCCTACTCGGTGGTGCGCGGCTGCGATCGCATCGTGCCCGTTGACGTCTATGTCCCGGGCTGTCCGCCGACCGCCGAAGCGCTCGTCTACGGTGTCCTGTTGCTGCAGCGGAAGATCCGGCGCACCGGCACGATCGAGCGCTGACCGACCAAGTGGCAAGCTGCGGCAAGTGAGCGCATCATGGCCGTCATGACCCGCGCTGAGCGCGCCGGCGCGCTGCGCGAACTGCTCGACGAGATCGCGCCGGCCTTGGGCGACGTGCTGCGCGACGGCGTCGTCGTCCGGGGCGAGTTGACCCTCCTGGTCCAGACCGGCGCGATCGTGCGGGCGCTGACCTACCTGCGCGATCAACCGAACTGTCGGTTCAAGATGCTGGTCGATCTCTGCGGCGTCGACTATCCGGAGCGCGAGCAGCGCTTCGAAATCATTTATCACCTGCTCTCGCTCAAGCACAACCAGCGCATCCGGGTCAAGGTCACGACCGACGAGGCTACGCCGGTACCGTCGGTCACTGGCGTATTCGGCTCGGCCAACTGGTACGAGCGGGAGGCCTGGGACATGTACGGCATCTTCTTCGCCGACCATCCTGACCTGCGGCGCCTGCTCACCGACTATGGCTTCGAGGGCCATCCGATGCGCAAGGATTTCCCGCAGACCGGCTACGTCGAGGTGCGCTACGACGAGGAGCAGAAGCGGGTGGTGTACGAGCCGGTGCAGCTACGCCAGGACTGGCGGAGCTTCGATTTCCTCAGCCCGTGGGAGGGCGGCGGCCTGCTGCCCGGCCACGACAAGGCGACGGGCGACGGGGAGCGGGCGCCGTGAGCGAGGTCACGCTCCAGAACTATACGATGAACTTCGGGCCCCAGCATCCGGCGGCGCACGGCGTGCTGCGCCTCGTGCTGGAGCTCGATGGCGAGGTGGTCGACCGCACCGATCCCCACATCGGCCTGCTTCACCGCGGCACCGAGAAGCTGATCGAATACCGCCCCTACCTGCAAAGCGTCGGCTACTTCGATCGGCTCGACTATGTCTCGATGATGTGCCAGGAGCACGCCTACGTCCTGGCGATCGAGAACCTGCTCGGCATCGAAATTCCCAAGCGCGCGCAGTTCATCCGGGTGCTGTTCTCCGAGATCACCCGAATCCTCAATCACCTGCTCAACGTCACCACGATGGCGCTCGACGTCGGCGCCATGACCCCGCTGCTCTGGGGTTTCGAGGAGCGCGAGAAGCTCATGGGGTTTTATGAGCGGGTCTCGGGTGCGCGCATGCACGCCAACTATTTCCGCCCGGGCGGCGTGGCGCGGGAGATGCCGGCCGGCCTGACCGATGACATCCGCGCGTGGATGGCCAGCTTCCCCACGGTAATCGACGACATCGAGCGGCTGCTCAACGACAACCGGATTTTCCGGCAGCGCACCGTGGACATCGGCGTGATCACCGCGGACGAGGCGATCGATCTCGGCTTCACCGGCCCCATGCTGCGTGCGTCAGGCGTGCCATGGGATCTGCGCAAGAGCCAGCCCTACGAGATCTATGAGCTGATGGACTTCGACGTGCCGGTCGGCCGCCACGGTGACTGCTTCGATCGCTATCTGGTGCGCATGGCGGAGATGCGTCAGTCGCTGAGAATCATGGCGCAGTGCCTCGACCAGATGCCGGTCGGGCCGATCAAGATCCACGACTACAAGATCGCCCCGCCGCCGCGCCTGGAGCTGAAGCGCTCGATGGAGGCGCTCATTCATCACTTCAAGTTGTACACGGAAGGATTTCATGTGCCTTCGGGCGAAACCTACGCCGCCGTCGAGGCTCCCAAGGGCGAGTTCGGGGTCTACTTGGTCGCCGATGGCACCAATCGGCCCTATCGCTGCCGGGTGCGCGCCTCCAGCTTCCCGCATCTCGCGGCCCTCGAGGTCATGGCGCGGGGACACATGCTGCCGGACATCCCGGCGATCATCGGCGCCATGGACATCGTGTTCGGCGAGATCGACCGGTGAGCGGCGGCGACCGGTTCGTGTTCACGCCCGAAAACGACGCCAAGGCGCGGGCGATCATCGGCAAATACCCGCCGGGCCGGCAGGCCAGTGCGGTGCTGCCGCTGCTGACCCTGGCGCAGGAGCAGTGCGGCGCCTGGCTGCCGCAGCCGGCACTCGACTACGTCGCCGACTATCTCGGTATGCCACCGATCCGCGTCTACGAGGTCGCCTCGTTCTACGACATGTTCAACACCAAGCCGGTGGGCCTGGTGCAGATCCGGGTGTGCACCACCACCCCGTGCTGGCTGTGCGGATCGGATGAGATCGTGCGGGCGTGCCAGGACGCGCTGGGCATCAGGGTGGGCGAGTCCACGCCCGACATGCGTTTCTTCCTGCGTGAGTTCGAGTGCCTCGGCGCCTGCGCCAACGCGCCCATGATGTGGATCGACGACGATTATTACGAGGATCTGACCTACGACAGCGCCAGGGCGCTCGTCGAAGCGCTGCGCCGGGGCGAGCGGCCCGCGCCGGGCTCGCAGACCGGACGCCAGGCGTCGATGGCGGCCGGCGGCAAGACCACGTTGTTCCTGGATCCGCGCCGCGACGCTGACCGCGTGAGCCAGGAGGAATCCACCGGGCGTGACGAGGAGCCGATCGCGAAGGGCCGTCCGAGGACCGAATTTAAGGAGCACGCCGTGAGGAGGGAGAAAAAGGGTCGCCCGGCCCACGATATCGGTGATCGCAGCGTGACGGAGGCGAAGGATCCCGATGCTCGCTGACCAGGACCGCGTCTTCACCAATCTCTACGGCGAGCACGACTGGCGGCTGCCGGCGGCGCGGGAGCGCGGCGACTGGGACGGCACGCGCGATCTGATCCTCAAAGGGCGGGACTGGACCGTCGAGCAGGTCAAGGAATCGGGCTTGCGCGGGCGCGGCGGCGCCGGGTTCCCGACCGGCCTCAAAATGTCCTTCATGCCGAAGAAGTCCGACGGCGGGGCGGCTTACCTGGTGGTCAATGCCGACGAGAGCGAGCCGGGCACGTGCAAGGACCGGGAGATCATGCGGCACGACCCGCACAAGCTGGTCGAGGGCTGCCTGCTCGCGGGCGCAGGGATGGGTGCGACCGACTGCTACATCTACATCCGTGGCGAGTACGTGCGCGAGGCGGAGGTGCTGCAGGCGGCGATCGACGAGGCGTACGCCGCCGGCCTGATCGGCAAGGACGCTTGCGGCTCCGGCTACGATTACGAGATTTACCTGCATCGGGGCGCCGGCGCTTACATCTGCGGCGAGGAGACGGCGCTGCTCGAGAGCCTCGAGGGCAATATGGGCAAGCCACGTCTGAAGCCGCCGTTCCCGGCGGCAGTCGGGGTGTATGGCCGCCCGACCACGGTCAGCAACGTGGAGACGATCGCCGTCATTCCGACCATCCTGCGTCGCGGCGCCGCCTGGTTCGCGAGCTTCGGCCGACCGAACAACACCGGGACCAAGATTTATTGCATCTCCGGCCACGTGAACCAGCCGTGTACGGTCGAGGAGACGATGAGCATCCCGCTGCGGGAGCTGATCGACAAGCACGCAGGCGGCGTGCGCGGCGGCTGGGACAACCTGCTCGCGGTGATTCCAGGCGGCGCCTCGGTGCCGCTGATCCCAAAGGTGATCTGCGACAACGTCCTGATGGACTTCGATGCGCTGCGCGACGTGCAGAGCGGTCTCGGCACCGCCGCCGTGATCGTGATGGACCGATCGACCGATGTCGTCGCGGCGATCGCTCGGCTGGCCAAATTCTACATGCACGAATCGTGCGGCCAGTGCACGCCGTGCCGCGAGGGCACCGGCTGGCTGTGGCGCATGCTGATCCGGATCGGGCGGGGCGAGGCCGAGCTCGCCGAGATCGATCTGTTGTACGACGTCACCAAGGAGATCGAGGGCCATACCATCTGCGCGCTCGGCGATGCCGCGGCGTGGCCGGTGCAGGGCCTGATCCGCCATTTCCGTCCCGAGCTGGAGCGACGGATTCAGCAGGCCCGGCTCGGCCGGGCCGCCTGAGACGAGCGCGCGCCGATGCCCAAGCTGACCATCGACGGCCAGGAAATCGAGGTGCCCGCCGGCTGGACCGTGCTCCAGGCCTGCGAGCTCGCCGGCAAGGAGATCCCGGTCTTCTGCTTCCATCCCCGCCTCAACATCGCCGGCAACTGCCGGATGTGTCTGGTCGAGATGGAGCGCTCGCCCAAGCCGATCGCGTCGTGCGCCATGCCCGCGGGCGACGGCATGGTGATCAAGACCGACACGCCTCTGGTCCACAAGGCGCGCAAGGGCGTGCTCGAGTTCCTGCTGATCAACCATCCGCTCGACTGCCCGATCTGCGATCAGGGCGGCGAGTGCGACCTGCAGGATCTGACTCTGTTCTATGGCCCCGATCACTCGCGCTTCAAAGAGAACAAGCGCAGCGTGGTCGACAAGAACCTCGGCCCGCTGATCTCGACCCACATGAACCGCTGCATCCACTGCACCCGCTGCATCCGGTTCCTCGACGAGATCGCCGGCGTCGAGGAGCTCGGCATGGTCGATCGCGGCGAGCACGAGGAGATCAGCACCTGGATCGAGCGCGCGCTGCATTCCGAGCTGCAGGGCAACATCATCGATCTGTGCCCCGTCGGCGCGCTCAATTCCAAGCCCTACGAATACCGCGCCAGGTCCTGGGAGCTCCGCAAGACCGAGTCGATCGACGTCCTGGATGCGGTCGGCTGCAACATCCGGGTCGACGCGCGGCCGCCCGAGGTCATGCGCATCGTCCCCCGCCTGCACGAGGATATCAACGAGGAGTGGATCTCAGACAAGGGGCGCTTCTCATACGACGGCCTGAAGAAGCGGCGCCTGGACGTGCCGATGGTCAGGCGTGACGGCAAGCTGCGCGTGGCCGACTGGCGCGATGCGTTCTTCGCGATCGGCGATGTTCTGGCCGGGGTCCCGGGTGAGCGGATCGCGGCGATCGTCGGCGATCTCGTCGACTGCGAGGCGATGGTCGTCCTGAAGGAGTTCATGGCGCGCCTCGGCTCGCCGCATCTGGACTGCCGCCAGGATGGCGCCAGCCTCGAGACCGGCGCGCGCTGCAGCTATCTGTTCAACACCACGATCGCCGGCATCGAGCAGGCCGACCTCTGCCTGCTGATCGGCACCAATCCGCGGTACGAGGCCTCCCTCGTCAACGTCCGCCTCCGCAAGCGCATGCGCCAGGGCGGCTGCATCGTCGCGCGCATCGGTTCGCCCGCCGATCTGACCTACCGCGTGGTCGAGCTCGGCGCCGGCCCTGCGACCCTGGCCGAGATCGTCGAACGCAGACACCCTTTCTGCGAGCAGCTCGAACGGGCCGCGCGCCCGATGCTGATCCTGGGGCAGGGCGCGCTCGCCCGCCCCGACGGCAGCGCGATCCTGGCGGCGTCGCGCGCGCTCGCCGAGCTTTACGGCATGGTGCGGGACGACTGGTGCGGCTTCAACGTCCTGCACACCGCGGCCGCCCGCGTCGGCGGCCTCGAACTCGGTCTGGTGCCGGGCAATGACGGTCGCGACGTGGCGGGCATCCTCGAGGGGGCCGCAAGCGGCGCGATCGACGTGGTGTTCCTGCTCGGCGCCGACGAGATCGACACAGGCCTACTCGGCGATGCCTTCGTGATTTACCAGGGCCACCACGGCGATCGCGGCGCGGCTTGCGCTGACATCGTCCTGCCGGGCGCTGCCTATACCGAGAAGAACGCCACTTATGTCAACACCGAGGGTCGGCCCCAGCGTGCTCGGCTCGCCGTGTTCCCGCCGGGCCAGGCGAAAGAGGACTGGAAGATCCTGCGCGCGCTGTCCGACAGTCTGGGCCACAAGGTGCCGCTCGACAGCATCGGCGAGGTGCGCGCCCGGATGGCGGAGCTGGCGCCGCACCTGGCGGAACCGGACCTGATCCAGCGGGCGGCCTGGCAACCGTTCGGGCGCGCGGGGAAGCTCGATCCGGCGCCGTTCGCCTATCCGATCGTCGATTTCTATCGCACCGACCCGATCAGCCGCAGCTCGACCGTGATGGCCGAGTGCAGCGCCCTGCATGCGCAGCCGGCCGAGCAGGCGACCGGCACCTATGGTTGAGCTCTGGCAAGCCTACGTCTGGCCGGTGGTCTGGATCGGACTCCTGATCCTTTTGATCGTCGTGCCGCTGCTGCTGGCGATCGCGTATCTGACCTACGCCGAGCGCAAGGTCATCGGCGCGATGCAGCTGCGGCAGGGTCCGATCGTGGTCGGGCCGCTGGGCCTGCTCCAGCCGATCGCCGACGGGGTCAAGCTCCTGGTCAAGGAAACCGTGGTGCCGAGCGGGGCCAACAAGGTGGTCTTCCTGCTCGCGCCCGTGATCACCTTCACGCTCGCGCTGATCGGCTGGGCGGTGATTCCGTTCGGCGACGGCATGGTCCTCGCCGACATCAACGTCGGCGTGTTGTATCTGCTCGCGATTTCCTCGCTCGGCGTGTACGGCATTATCATGGCCGGGTGGGCGAGCAACTCGCGCTACGCCTTCCTCGGCGGGCTGCGTTCGGCGGCGCAGATGGTGTCCTACGAGATCGCGATCGGCCTGATCATCATCAACGTGCTGATCACCGCGGGCTCGCTCAACCTCTCGGACATCGTGCGCGCCCAGGAGCATCTCTGGTTCTTCATCCCGCACTTTCCGATGTTCGCCATCTTTGTCGTCTCGATCCTCGCCGAGACCAACCGCCACCCGTTCGATCTGCCCGAAGCCGAGGCGGAGCTGGTGGCCGGCTACAACGTCGAATACTCGTCGATGACCTTCGCGCTGTTCTTCCTCGGCGAGTACGGCAACATGATCCTGATGAGCGCGATCTGCTCGGTGCTGTTCCTGGGGGGCTGGCTGCCGCCGTTCCACATCGCGCCGTTCACCTGGATCCCGGGCCCCTTGTGGTTCATCGGCAAGATCTGCGTGATCCTGTTCATCTTCATCTGGGCGCGCGCGACCCTGCCGCGCTACCGCTACGACCAGCTCATGCGGCTCGGCTGGAAGGTGTTCCTGCCGGCCTCGCTGCTCTGGGTGGTGGTGACCTCGGGCTTTCTGGTCGCGACCGGCAAGTTGCCCGGCTGAGGGAAGATCCATGGCCGTTCTCGATCGCACCGCCCGGACGCTGCTGTGGCAGGAGCTGATCGCGGGCTTCGCCCTGACCTTCCGGTATATGTTCAAGCCAAAGGTGACGCTCGACTATCCCGCCGAGAAAGGACCGCTCAGCCCGCGTTTTCGCGGCGAGCACGCGCTCCGGCGCTACCCCAACGGCGAGGAACGCTGCATCGCGTGCAAGCTGTGCGAGGCGATCTGCCCGGCCCAGGCGATCACCATCGAGTCGGAGCCGCGCCCCGACGGCTCCAGGCGCACCACCCGCTATGACATCGACATGGTGAAGTGCATCTACTGCGGCATGTGCGAGGAGTCGTGCCCGGTCGATGCCATCGTCGAGGGCCCGAACTTCGAGTTCGCGACCGAGACGCGCGCGGAGCTGTACTACAACAAGGAGCGTCTGCTCGCGAACGGCGAGCGCTGGGAGCGCGAGATCTCGGCGAACCTTGCCGCCGATGCCCCTTACCGCTAAACGCTGAGGCGGCCGATCCGACGCGGGCAGTCGAGCCGCGGACCCGGCGCGGGAAAGACATGATCGTTCCACTCCTTGTGTTCTATCTGTTTTCCGCGGTCGCGGTCGCCGCCGGGGTCATGGTCATTTCGGCGCGCAACCCGGTGCACTCGGTGCTGTTCCTGATTCTCGCGTTCTTCAACGGCGCCGGCCTGTTCGTGCTGATGGGCGCCGAGTTCCTGGCGATGGTCCTGGTCGTGGTCTACGTTGGCGCGGTGGCGGTGCTGTTCCTGTTCGTGGTGATGATGCTCGACATCAACTTCGTCCGCCTGCGCGAGGGTTTCTTGCAGTATCTGCCGGTCGGCGCGCTGATCGGGCTGATTCTCCTGGTCGAGCTGATTCTGGTCATCGGCACCTGGGCACTCAGCCCGGCGGCCACGGGCGCGGCCGCCGACCAGCCGGTCCCCTCGGGGGCGACCAATATCGAGGCTCTCGGCGACCTGTTCTACACCGACTACTTCTATCTGTTTCAGGCGGCCGGCCTGATCCTGCTGGTCGCGATGATCGGCGCGATCACGCTGACGCTCCGCGCCCGGCCGCGGGTGCGCCGGCAGCGGATCGCCATTCAGGTGCACCGCCGCCAGGAAGAGACCGTCGATCTGCGCAAGGTCCAGCCGGGGAGCGGCATCTGATGGCGGTGCCGATCTCGCATTATCTGACCGTCGCCGCGATCCTGTTCACGCTCGGCATCTTCGGCATCTTCGTCAACCGCAAGAACGTCATCATCATCCTAATGTCGATCGAGCTGATGCTGCTCGCGATCAACCTCAACTTTGTCGCGTTCTCGGCCTATCTCGGGGATCTCGCCGGCCAGGTGTTCGCCATGTTCGTGCTCACCGTAGCTGCCGCCGAGGCGGCGATCGGCCTCGCCATCCTGGTCGTGTACTTCCGCAACCGGGGCAGCATCGAGGTCGAAGACATCAACCTGATGCGGGGCTGAAGGTGCGGCGGACGGCATCCATGATCGGGGCTATGACACGGCCGGGCCCCGCTCATAGGCCGGGTCTCGCTCACAGGCCAGGCGTCCTGGCTCGGCCGGCGGATCGGTAGGGCATGCTTGCAGCCGGCGTGGTCTTTTTCCCGCTGCTCGGCGCGATCATCGCCGGCCTGTTCGGGCGCGCGATCGGCGATCGCGGCGCCCAGCTCGTGACCTGCGGCGGCCTGATCCTCTCGGCGCTGTGCTCCTGGGCGGTGCTGCCTGGCGCGCTCAGCGGTGAGCCCTACAAAGTCGAGCTGTTCCGCTGGATCCATTCCGGCACGCTGGAGGTGGATTGGGCGATCCGGGTCGACGTGCTGTCCGCCGTGATGATGTTCACGGTGAGCACGGTCTCCGCCCTGATCCACGTCTACTCGGTCGGGTACATGGCGCATGACCCGGGCGTGCCCCGCTTCATGAGCTATCTGTCGCTGTTCACGTTCTTCATGCTCGCGCTAGTCACCGCGGACAACTTCCTCCAGCTGTATTTCGGCTGGGAGGGCGTCGGCCTGGTCTCCTATCTGCTGATCGGCTTCTGGTACACGCGACCCTCGGCCTGCGCTGCGGCGATCAAGGCGTTTTTGGTCAACCGGGTCGGCGACGTCGGCTTGGCGCTGGGCATCGCCGCCATCTATCTCGTGTTCGATTCGGTCGAGTTCGACGTAGTGTTCGGCGGCGCGCGCGAGTTCGCCGACACCGAGCTCGTGGTGTTCGGCGGCGCCTTTCACACGCTGACCGTGATCTGCATCCTCATGTTCATCGGCGCGATGGGCAAGTCGGCGCAGATCGGGCTGCACACCTGGCTGCCCGACGCCATGGAAGGGCCGACCCCGGTATCCGCCCTGATCCACGCCGCGACGATGGTCACCGCCGGCGTGTTCCTGGTCGCCCGCTGCTCGCCGCTGTTCGAACTCTCGACCACGGCGCTCGCCTTCGTCACCTTCATCGGCGCGACCACCGCGTTCTTCGCGGCGACGGTCGGGCTGGTGCAGAACGACATCAAGCGGGTGATCGCGTATTCCACCTGCTCCCAGCTCGGCTACATGTTCTTGGCCTGTGGCGTCTCGGCCTATGCCGCCGGCATTTTCCACCTGTACACCCATGCCTTCTTCAAGGCGCTGCTGTTCCTCGGTGCCGGTTCGGTCATCCACGCCATGTCGGATGAGCAGGACATGCGCAAGATGGGGGGCCTGTGGCGACGGCTGCCGATCACCTACGCCGTGATGTGGATCGGCTCCCTCGCGCTCGCCGGCATTCCGATCTTCGCCGGCTATTACTCGAAGGACATGATCGTGGAAGCCGCGTTCGCGGGGCATGGCGCGTTCGCCGCCTATGCCTTCTGGCTCGGCATCTTTGCCGCCGTGCTCACCGCCTTCTACTCCTGGCGCCTGCTGTTCATGACGTTCCACGGCGCGTCGCGCGCCCCGGAGGAGGTCCTGGCGCAGGCGCACGAATCGCCCAAGGTCATGACCATCCCGCTGATCCTGCTCGCGGTTGGCGCGACCTTCGCCGGCCTCGCCGGGCTGCCGATGGTCGAGGGCACGGGCGAATTCTGGCGCGGCTCGATCCTCGCCCTCCCCGAGCACGACGCGCTCGCGGAGGCGCACCACGTGCCGTTCCTGATCAAGATCCTGCCGGTGATTGGCGCTGTGATTGGCATCGCGCTCGCGTATGTCATGTACATCAGGCGGCCTCAACTTCCGGCGCGCCTCGCTGGCGCCGCCCCGGCGCTCTACCGCTTCCTGCTCAACGCCTGGTACTTCGACTGGCTCTACGACCGGCTGTTCGTCGAGCCCGCCAAGCGCCTGGGCCTGGCCCTGTGGCAGGGCGTCGACGTCATGACCATCGATCGGTTCGGGCCCGACGGCGTTGCCACTTCCGCGCTGACCGTGGCGCGTCGCGCCGTGCGCCTGCAGAGCGGCTATCTCTACCATTATGCGTTCGCCATGCTGATCGGGGTCGCCGCCCTGGTCAGCTGGTATCTGTTCGCGGTTTGAGGGGCGGCGATGAGCGAATGGCCGCTCCTGTCGCTCGTGATCTTCCTGCCGCTCGCCGGCGCCGCGTTCATCATGCTGATCCGCGGCGAGCCTGCGGTGGTCGCGCAGAATGCGCGCAGCGTCGCGCTCTGGACCGCGACCATCACGTTCCTGCTCTCGTTGCTGATCTGGAGCAACTTCGATCCGAGCCGCGCCGATTTCCAGCTGGTCGAGCGGGCGGACTGGTTCGGCTTTGGCATCAGCTACTACGTCGGCGTCGACGGCATCTCGCTGTTCCTGGTCCTGCTCAGCACCCTGATCACTCTCGTCTGCGTCGTCGTTTCCTGGGAATCGGTGCAGTTCCGGGTCAAGGAATACATGATCGCGTTCCTGGCCATGGAAACGTTCATGGTCGGCGTGTTCTGCGCGCTCGATGTGGTTCTGTTTTACCTGTTCTTCGAAGGCATTCTGATCCCGATGTTTCTGATCATCGGCATTTGGGGCGGGCCGCGCCGCGTCTATTCCGCCTTCAAGTTCTTCCTGTACACCCTGGCCGGCTCGGTCCTGTTCCTGGTCGCGATCCTCGTGATGTACCTGCAGACCGGCACGACCGAGATTCCCGCGCTGATCGCCGCCGACTACGCCCCGGGCCTGCAGCGCTGGTTGTGGCTCGCCATGTTCGCCTCGTTCGCGGTCAAGGTGCCGATGTGGCCGTTCCACACCTGGCTGCCAGACGCCCACGTCGAGGCGCCGACGGCCGGCTCGGTGGTCCTGGCCGGGATCCTCCTGAAGCTCGGCGGCTATGGGTTCTTGCGCTTCTCCCTGCCGATGCTGCCGGACGCTTCCGCCTACTTCACCCCGCTGATCTATGCGCTCTCGGTGGTCGCGGTGATCTACACCTCGCTGGTCGCGCTGATGCAGACCGACATGAAGAAGCTGATCGCGTACAGCTCGGTCGCGCACATGGGCATCGTCACCATCGGGATCTTCACGCTCAACCCGCTCGGCATCCAGGGCAGCCTGATGCAGATGCTGAGCCACGGCTTCGTCTCGGGCGCGCTGTTCATGGTGGTCGGCGTGGTCTACGACCGCATCCACTCGCGCGATATCGCGACCTACGGCGGGCTGGCCGAGCGCATGCCGGTGTACGCCACGGTGTTCATGCTGTTCATGCTGGCCGCCGTCGGACTACCCGGAACCTCCGGCTTCGTCGGGGAGATCCTGGTGCTGATCGGTGTGTTCCAGGTCAACAGCTGGGTCGCGCTGCTCGCCGCCACCGGCATGGTCCTGGGCGCGGCCTACATGCTCTGGCTGTACCGCCGCGTCATCTTCGGCGCCCTGGTCAAGGAGCACCTGAGGGCAATCAAGGATCTGCGGCCCCATGAGGTGGCGGCGTTCGCGCCGCTGGTCGTCCTCGTGCTCCTTATGGGCATCTATCCGAGCCTGTTCCTCGATCCGATGGCCGCATCGGTCGACCAGCTGATCGCCCAGTCGGCCGCCGGGACCGGCAGCCAGCTGACCGCCCGCTGAGCGAAGGTAGCCGCGTGTTCGACCTCGCGCCCGCGATCACCGAGATCTTCCTGATCTGCGTCGGCCTGGTGCTGCTGATGGTCGGCGCCTTTCGTGGCCGCGAGCCCGACGCCAGCCGCGTGGTCACGCCCGTGTGCGTCGCCGCCCTTCTGATCGGCATCTTCCTGGTGGCCGCATTCGATTCGGGCGAGACTTCGACGTTCGGCGGCCATTTCATCACCGACCGCTTTGCCGTGTTCCTCAAGGTGCTGACCCTGCTCGGGGCGGCGCTCTGCCTGATCATGTCGCCCGAATTCCTGCGCGAGGAGGGGATCGAGCGGTTCGAGTTCCCGCTGCTCGCGCTGTTCTCGACCGTCGGCATGCTCATGATGATCTCGGCGAACAGCCTGCTCGCCCTGTACCTCGCGCTCGAGCTGCAGAGCCTGCCGCTGTACGTGCTGACCGCATTCCATCGCGACCAGACCCGCTCGACCGAAGCCGGGCTCAAGTACTTCGTCCTCGGCGCCCTGGCGTCGGGGCTGCTGCTGTACGGCTGCTCGCTGGTCTACGGCTTCACCGGTACGCTGTCCTTCGAGCATCTCGCGCGGCTGTTCGATGTGGCCCCGGGCGCCGCCCGGCCGGTCAACAGCGGTGCCCTGATCGGCCTCGTCTTCATCGCCGCCGGCCTGGCGTTCAAGATGGCGGCGGTGCCCTTCCACATGTGGACTCCCGACGTCTACGAAGGCGCGCCTACTCCGGTGACCGCGTTCCTCGCCGCCGCGCCGAAGGTCGCCGCCATCGGTCTGACGCTTCGCGTGTTCTTCCAGGCGTTCGGCGACTGGGCGCCGCAGTGGCAGCAGATCGCCGTATTCATCTCGGTCGCCTCGATGCTGCTCGGTGCGTTCGCCGCGATCGGTCAGACCAACATCAAGCGCCTGCTCGCCTACAGCAGCATCGGCCACATGGGCTACGCCCTGGTCGGCGTGGCGGCGGGCACGGCCGCGGGGGCGCAGAGCGTGCTGATCTACATGGCCATTTACGTGGTCATGACCGTCGGCACCTTCGGCTGCGTGCTGCTGATGCGGCGCAATGGCCAGGCGGTCGAGAATATCGACGATCTCGCTGGGCTCGCCCGCACCCAGCCCATGTTTGCCGCCGCGCTGGCAGTATTCATGTTCTCGCTGGCCGGCATCCCGCCGCTCGCCGGGTTCTTCGCCAAGCTGTACGTGTTCCTGGCCGCGATCGATGCGGACCTGGTCGCGCTCGCGGTCATCGGCGTCCTGGCGAGCGTGGTCGGCGCCTTCTACTACATCCGCATCGTGAAGGTGATGTACTTCGACGAGACGGAAGAGCCGCTGGATCGGGCTGTGGGGCGTGAGTTTGCGGTGATCGTCGGCGCGACCGCCCTGTTCAATCTCGTGTTCTGCCTGCGTCCCGGTCCTCTCCTCAATCAGGCCGCGAGCGCGGCCGCGGCGCTGCTCTCGTGAGCAGCGGACCACGACTGCCGGACGGCTACGTCTTGCATGCTTTCGATCGGGTCGAGAGCACCAACGACGAGGCGCGGCGGCTGGCCGAGCAGGGTGCTGCTGCCGGCGCCGTGGTGGTCGCGGCCGAGCAGGTCAAGGGACGGGGCCGGCATGGCCGCGGGTGGGAATCGCCGCGCGGCAACCTCTATGCCTCGCTGCTGTTGCGTCCGGATTGCACCGTCGCCGTGGCCGCGCAGCTGTCACTGGTCGCGAGCCTCGCGCTGGCCGAAGCGCTGCTCGCCCTGGCGCCGCCCGATGCGGACGTCCGGGTCAAGTGGCCGAACGATGTGCTCATCCGTGGCGCCAAGGCGGCCGGCTTGCTGCTGGAGAGCGCCCCGGGCGCCCGGGAGCGCGTCGCTTGGGTGGTGGTCGGCTCGGGCGTCAACATCGCGAGCGCGCCTCGCGGTACGCCCTATCCCGCGACCGCGCTGCGCTACGAAGGGTTCCCGCCGGTGACCCCGCTGCACGTCCTGGAGCGTTACCTTGGCGCCCTGGATGGTTGGCTGGCGCGCTGGCGGGTGGGAGGCTTCGCCGCCGTTCGCCCGTCGTGGCTGGCGCTCGGCTCCGGCATTGGCGACCGGGTGCGCCTGCGCCTGGGACAAGAGGAGGTCGCCGGGCGCTTGGTCGATGTGACCGAGCAGGGCGCGCTCGTGGTTGCGCAGGATGGTGGCCGGCGCCAGATCAGCGCGGGCGAGCTCCTGTTCAGGGAGCGCTGAGCCATGGCCGCGCATCTGCTGCTCGCGATCGACGTCGGCAACACCAACACGGTGTTCGCGCTGTACCGGGAGCGCCTCGCCCTGGGTCAGTGGCGGATCTCGACCATGCGCGAGCGCACCGCAGACGAGTATGCCGCAGCGTTGACCCAGCTCATGACCCTCAAGGGGCACCATCACCACGATGTCGGCGCCGCGGTGATCGCTTCGGTCGTGCCCCAGGCGGTGACGCCGCTGAAGAGCATGTGCCGCGACGTGTTCAACTGCGTCGCCCGCGTGGTCGGCGAGGATCTCAGCGTAACCGTGCCGGTGCTGATCGATAATCCGCGCGAGGTCGGCGCCGACCGGCTGGTCAACGCCGTCGCCGCGCACGCCCGCTACCGTGGCCCCCTGATCGTGGTCGACTTCGGCACCGCGACCACGTTCGACGTGATCGATGAGGCGGGGCGGTACTGCGGCGGGGTGATCGCGACCGGGATCAACCTCTCGCTCGAGGCGTTGCACAGGGCGGCCGCGAAGCTGCCGCGCGTCGCGGTAGAGCGGCCGCCGCGGGTGATCGGCAGCTCCACCGTGACCGCGATGCAGTCGGGCGTGTTCTGGGGCTACGTCAGCATGGTCGAAGGTATGGTGGCGCGCATCAAGGAAGAGTTCGGCGCCGAGATGAAGGTGATCGCCACGGGGGGGCTCGCCGGGCTGTTCGCCGACGCCACGGACGTGATCGAGCAGGTCGACCGCGATCTGACCATGGCAGGGTTGGTCGAGCTGTTCCACGCCGATCGGCCGCACGCAGAGAACTGAAGGGCGGGCGGATGGCGGAACGGCAGCTGTTGTTCGTGCCACTCGGCGGCGCCGGCGAAATCGGCCTCAACCTCAATCTGTACCAGCTCGACGGCCAGTGGCTGATGGTCGATCTCGGGCTCAGCTTTGCCGACGAGACCCTGCCCGGCGTCGAGATCGTGCTGCCGGATCCGAGCTTCATCGCCGCGCGCACCGAGAGCCTCGCCGGCCTGGTGCTGACGCATGCTCACGAGGATCACTTCGGCGCCCTGCCCTATCTCTGGAACCGACTGCGCTGTCCGATTCACTGTACCCGGTTCACCGCCGCGGTGCTGCGCCGCAAGCTCGAGGATGCAGGCGTCAAGGGCGCCGTCCTGAACGTGGTCGCGCCGGGCGAGCGGTTCATGGTCGGGCCGTTCGACTGCAGTCTGGTCCGGGTCACGCATTCGATTCCCGAATCGCATGCGCTCGCCCTGCGCACGCCGCTCGGCAACGTGCTGCACACCGGCGACTGGAAGCTGGATCCGGCGCCCCTGGTCGGGCCGCTGACCGCGACCGATGATCTGGAAGCGTTCGGCCGGGAAGGCGTGCTCGCCATGATTGGCGACTCGACCAACATCCTCAATCCCGGCACCTCCGGTTCGGAAGCGGAGGTGCGGGACAGCCTGCGGGCCCTGATCGGCGGGCTCGAGCATCGGGTCGTGCTGACCACCTTCGCCTCGAACATCGCGCGGCTCGAGACTGCGGCCCACGTCGCTGCGGAAGTCGGGCGCCAGCCGGCGGCGGTCGGCCGCTCGATGCATCGCATGCTCGAGGCGGCGCGCGAGGTCGGCTACCTGGAGAGGCTGCCGCCGCTGCTCGATGAGCGGGCCGCCAGCGAGCTCCCGCGCGGCAAGGTGCTGTGGCTGGCGACTGGCTGCCAGGGCGAGCCCCGCGCCGCGCTCAGCCGCATCGCCGCCGGCCAGCATCCGAGCGTGCGCCTCGAGCCCGGTGACGCCGTGATCTTCTCCTCGAAGATCATCCCCGGCAACGAGCGGACCCTGTACAATCTGCACAACAGCCTGATCAGCCAAGGGATCGAGGTGATCACCGAGCGCGATCATTTCGTGCACGTCTCGGGCCACCCGTGTCGCGACGAGGTCGAGCAGATGTACCATTGGATTCGACCGCAGATCGCCATCCCGGTGCACGGCGAGGCGCGTCATCTCCACGAGCACCTGGCATTCGCCCGGCGCCTCGGCGTGCCACATCCGCTGGAGGTCAAGAATGGCGACCTGGTGCGTCTGGCGCCCGGGCCGGCGATGGTGATGGACGAGGTGCCGACCGGCCGTCTCGTGCTCGAAAACCAGGAGCTGATCGCCGCCGAGGACGAGCTCTTCCGCACTCGCCGACGCTTGATGAACCATGGCACGGTCCTGGTCGGTTTGGTCCTGGATCAGTACGGCGCGCTGCTGGCGAGCCCCCGGCTGTCCACCTTCGGCGCAGTCGATCTCGAGCGAGAGCCGGGCCTGTACGATGGCGTGCTGGACCAGATCGAGGATGCGATCGAGGACCTGGACGACGACGCCGTGCTCGATGACGAACGCATCCGTCAGGCCGTGCGCACCGCGGTCCGTCAGGCGCTCAAGCTGGTGCGCGATCGCCGGCCGATCATCGAGGTCCAGATCACCCGTCTGGACAGGGAGGCCCTGCAAGGCCTGCTCGACGAGGCCGAGTCGGCCCGATGATCGGCCGGCTCAATCACGTGGCGATCGCGGTGCCCGATCTGGCCGCCGCCGCGGCTCAATACCGCGACCTCCTCGGCGCGAAGGTGTCAGCGCCCGTCGCGCAGCCGGCGCACGGCGTCACCACCGTGTTCATCGAGCTGCCGAACACCAAGATCGAGCTGCTCCACCCGCTCGGCGTTGATTCGCCGATTGCCGGCTTCCTGCAGCGCCATCCCGGTGGCGGACTGCACCACGTCTGCTACGAAGTGGCGGACATCCTGGCCGCACGCGATCGCATGCTCGCAGCAGGCGCGCGCGTGCTCGGGGACGGCGAGCCCAAGATCGGCGCTCACGAGCGGCCGGTGCTGTTCCTGCATCCCAAGGACTTCAGCGGCACCCTGATCGAGCTGGAACAGACCTGAACCCATGGACTGGCTCGGCACCGCGGTCGTGTTCACCATCGTGTGGTGGCTGATCCTGTTCATGGTGCTCCCGTTCGGCGCCGCTCCGCCCGACGAGGTCGAGCCCGGCATGGCCACCAGCGCTCCGGCCAAGCCTCGCATGGCGATCAAACTGGCGATCACGACGCTGCTTGCGGCGCTCGCGACCGGTCTGATCTCCTGGCTGATGCAAAGCGGCCTGATCCACCTGCGGCCCGTGGCATAAGCCCCGAGCTAGCGGGCCCATCGCCTGAAGGTTGATAGACGCTGGCAGTGCTGGTCCGTGCTGGATCGATCGCTCAGGACACGGGGTTAACATCGTGTTAAGGTTAGGCAAACCGGTGCCGGTGTGCTCGCGCGCATGTGAATGGGCGTGTGTGGCGTCCGCGAGGGGCCAAGCGTCAGGTTGCGGTAAGATTAGTTTTTGTTCATCTTCATTGTTAGCGACTGCTGAGGAAACCCGCGGTAATCGCGGTTTAGCGGCTTGCCTGGCGGTCGGCCGAAAAGACCAGTAAAATTTGAGGAAAAATTAAACCCATTGCGCTGTGGAACTCACGTATCGTTTACTTATTCACCTTTAAATTTCTCTTGCCATAGGGGAAACGGTGGCCCATATTAGTGGCGTGTTCATGGGATGTTTCCCCTGTGACACCCGACTTGAGGCGTTTCCTCCCTACCTTGGCCGCGTCAGTCACCTGACGCGGCTTCTTTCTTTAAGCAGCTGTAAACAGACATGTTTTGGCCGCCTGTCTCCGGTGCTTGTTGAAGTGGAGAGAGCGGGAACGTGCCGCCGATAGCGGCTCGGAAGCGCGCTCTCGAGTACGGCTTCGGCAGGTCTGCGAACCGACTTGGGAGCGGCTACTGCAGGATTTCTCAATCATCAGGAGAGATAGACCCGGGGGGCGGGCGACGCGCGGTCACGCCCGGCAAAATGCTCAAATAAGCCCTCCATGCAACGACGACCGGAAGGGAGCGGGCCGGCGCTGTTGACGCCGGTCAGCTGACGCGGATGTGGGCGAGCGGCGGTAGCGGCGGAATTGCCACACCGGTAGGTTGCTCCTAAATTGGCGCCCCTTCGCGCCACCGCCATGCCGGGCTGAAACCTGATGCGCTGGTCCCGATACTTCTTGCCCCTGCTCAAGGAAACCCCCGCGGATGCGCAGATCGTCTCGCATCAGCTCATGCTGCGGGCGGGCATGATCCGGCAGAGTTCGGCGGGCATATACAGCTGGCTGCCGTTCGGGCTACGGGTGCTCAGCAAGGTCGAGCAGATCGTGCGCGAGGAGATGGACGCCGCGGGCGCGCACGAGGTCCTGATGCCGACGATCCAGCCAGCCGAGCTATGGCAGGAGAGCGGCCGTTACGAGGACTATGGCAAGGAGATGCTGCGCGTCACCGACCGCCACGAGCGGCCGATGCTGTACGGTCCGACCCATGAGGAGGTCGTGACCGACATCTTCCGCCGCAGCATCAAGAGCTACCGCGATCTGCCGATGAATCTGTACCAGATCCAGTGGAAGTTCCGCGACGAGATCCGGCCGCGCTTCGGCGTGATGCGCGGCCGCGAGTTCCTGATGAAGGACAACTACTCGTTCGATCTCGACTTCACGGGGGCGATGCGCTCCTACGACAACATGTTCGTCGCCTACCTCAGGACCTTCCGGCGCATGGGCCTGACCGCCATCCCGATGCGCGCGGAGAGCGGCGCGATCGGGGGCGATCTCAGCCACGAGTTCCAGATCCTGGCGTCGACCGGCGAAAGCGAGGTGTTCTTCGATGCCGCGTTCGAGGAGATCGACTTCCTGTACGACCGGCCGGACATCGCGCGGCTGAAGGCGCTCTACGCCGCGACCGACGATCAGCACGACCCGGCGACCTGCCCGGTGCCGCCCGAGCGCCTGCGCACCGGACGCGGCATCGAGGTCGGTCACATCTTCTACTTCGGCATCAATTATTCCAGGCCCATGGGCGCCACCGTGATGGGCCCCGACGGGCAGGAGGTGCCGGTCGAGATGGGCAGCTACGGCATCGGGGTATCCCGTCTGGTCGGCGCACTGATCGAAGCGTTCCACGATGACGCCGGCATCGTCTGGCCGGAGCCGGTGGCGCCCTTCAAGGTGGGTTTGATCAACCTGCGCGTCGGCGACGTCGGCTGCGACGACGCGATCGACCGCATCGCGGCAGGGCTCGAGCGGGCCGGCGTCGAGGTGCTGGTCGACGATCGCGAGGAGAACGCCGGCGCCAAGTTCGCGACCATGGACCTGATCGGCCTGCCTTGGCAGGTCGTGGTCGGCCCACGCGGGGTCAGGCAGGGCGTGGTCGAGCTCAAGCAGCGCGCCACGGGCGAGCGCATCGAGCTGTCGCCGGAAGCAGTCATCGCGCGGCTCGCGGCCTGATGTTCCGGGCCGTCGAGCGGTTGATCGCCGGCCGCTACCTGCGCCCGCGGCGGCAGGAAGGTTTCGTCTCGGTGATCGCGGCCTTCTCGTTCCTTGGCATCATGCTCGGGGTCGGCACCCTGATCGTGGTGTTGGCGGTGATGAGCGGCTTTCGCGCCGAGCTGCTCAGCCGGGTGCTCGGCTTCAACGGCCACATCACGGTCCAGGCCGGGCCGCAGGGCATCGCGGCGTTCGACGACCTCGCCGCGCGCCTGCGCGCGACCGATGGCGTAATCGAGGTCACGCCGCTGGTCACCGGCCAAGTGATGGCTACCGCCAACGAGGTCGCATCCGGCGCTCTGGTGCGCGGCATCAGACTGGCTGACCTGAAGGCGCGGCGCGCGATCGGTGACCACGTGCAGGCGGGCTCGCTCGAGGGCCTGAGCAAGGACCAGATCGCGATCGGCTCGCGCATGGCCTATCGCATGGGCGTCGGACCGGGCGACCGGCTCCAGCTGATTTCGCCCAAGGGTACCCCCACCGCGCTCGGCACGGTGCCGCGCATCAAGGCCTACGAGATCGGCGCGATCTTTGAGGTCGGCATGTACGAGTACGACAACACCGTGATCTTCATGCCGCTCGAGGCCGCCCAGCTGTACTTCCTGCTCGACGGGCGCGCCAACGAGCTGGAGGTGATGGTCAAGGACCCCGATCGCGTCGGGGCGTACCGCGCACGCATCGCCGAGGCGGTCGGGGGCGCCGGGCGTCTGGTCGACTGGCAGCAGGCCAATGCGTCGTTCTTCACCGCACTCAAGGTCGAACGCAACGTGATGTTCCTGATCCTCAGCCTGATCATCATGGTCGCCGCGTTCAACATCATCTCCGGCATGATCATGCTGGTGAAGGACAAGGGCAGGGACATCGCGATTCTGCGCACCATGGGCGCGACCCGCGGCGCGATCATGCGGATCTTTTTCATGAGCGGCGCGGCGATCGGCGTGGTCGGCACCCTCGCCGGATTCCTGCTCGGGGTCGCATTCGCCGGCAATATCGAGACCATCCGACAATGGCTGCAGGTGCTCACCGGCACCAACCTGTTTTCCGCCGAGATCTACTTCCTGTCGCATCTGCCCGCGAGGATCGAGGCGATGGACGTCGTCAGCGTGGTAGCGATGGGTTTGGCGCTGTCCTTGCTGGCGACTCTGTACCCGGCGTGGCGCGCCGCGCGGCTCGACCCGGTCGAAGCGCTACGCTATGAATGAGGCGGCATTGCGCCCCGCACGGGATCAGGCAGGCCCGCGTCCCGCGGCGAATGAGGCGAGCCTGCGTTTGGCCGGGATCGAGCGGCGCTTCCGTCAGGGCGAGGCCTGGCTCGAGGTGCTGCGCGGGGTCGACCTGGTGCTGGCGCCGGGCCAGGTGATGGCGCTGGTCGGGCCGTCCGGCTCGGGCAAGTCGACCCTGCTCCAGATCGCCGGCCTGCTCGAGCACCCGGACGGCGGCGAGGTGTATGTCGCCGGCAAGGCGTGCGGTCGGCTGCCCGATGCGCAGCGCACCCAGATCCGTCGCGAGCGCCTCGGATTCGTCTATCAGTTCCATCATCTGTTGCCGGAGTTCTCGGCGCTCGAGAACGTCATGCTGCCGCAGATGCTGGCCGGCGCCGACCGCGCCAGCGCCCACGCGCGCGCCCGCGAGCTGCTGCGCGCGTTGGGGCTGGCGGAACGGGAGGATCACCGGCCCGCGCGGCTGTCCGGGGGCGAGCAGCAGCGCGTCGCGATCGCGCGCGCCATGGCCAACCGACCGGCAGTCCTGCTCGCCGACGAGCCCACCGGCAATCTCGACGAAGAGACCGCGCGCGCGGTGTTCGGGGCTTTGGCTGCGGTCGCGCGCGAAACCGCCGCGGCGCTCCTGATCGCCACCCATAACGCAGAGCTCGCGGAGCGCGCCGACGGGATTTACCGTCTGCACAACGGCCTGGTCGAGACGCGCTAGGTCAGTTCATGCCGCCCGGGGGACTTCACTGGACCTGACCGAACAGGTTCCCATCGGCCACGCACGAATGGCTTGGCCGGCGTGCGTCGCGGATCATCATAAACGTGAGTGGACGCGTGCCGGGGACCGGCGCATTCTGCGTGGCACGGGGTCGCGGCCGCAGCGCGATCCGAGGTGCGTCGGCTGTCGAGCCACGGGTCGCCCACGATCCCTCGAACCAGCGGTTCGGGAGCAGTGAGCATGGCCACCAGGGATCACATTCGCAATCCGGCCGAGTGGAGCGTGGATCAGCTCAAGACCGCGGAGCTGGCGGTGGAACGGGCGGGACATTCGCTCCGTCGCCCCGTGGAGAGCCGGTACGCCCCGCTACCGGCCGTCCGCCGGATCGAACTCGCCGACCTCAAAGATGTGCTCGCCAGCGGCGTCAGGGATTTCGCGGCTTACCGGACCGACGTCGTTTTCCTCTGCATCATCTATCCCATCGTGGGTCTGGTCCTGGCGTCCCTGGCCTTCGGCTACGGCATGGTGCCGCTTCTGTTCCCGCTGGCGTCCGGCTTCGCGCTGATCGGTCCGGTCGCGGCGGTCGGCCTCTATGAGATGAGCCGGCGGCGCGAGCAGGGCGCCCACATCACCTGGGCGGACGCGTTCGGCGTGGTGCGCGCGCCGGCGTTCGGCGCGATCTTGGTGCTGGGTCTCGTGTTGCTCGCGATCTTCCTGCTCTGGTTGGGCGCCGCCTATGCGATCTACTATGTGACGCTCGGCCCCGAGCCGCCCGCCTCGGTCGGGGTATTCCTGCGCGATGTGTTCACCACTGCGCCGGGCTGGACGCTCATCATCGTTGGCGTCGGCGTCGGTCTGCTTTTCGCGATCCTGGTGCTGACGATCGGCGTCATCTCGTTTCCGCTCCTGCTCGACCGCGACGTCGGGCTCTACACGGCGGTGGCGACCTCGGTCCGCGCAGTCATGACCAACCCCGGCCCGATGGCGGTTTGGGGGCTGATCGTCGCCGGCGCCCTGGTGATCGGGTCGCTACCCCTGTTTCTCGGTCTGATCGTCGTCATGCCCGTACTCGGACACGCCACCTGGCACCTCTATCGCAAGCTGGTGCCGAGATGACTGGCCTAGCTGAAATACGGCGCGACCGACAGGCCGATCCGCCCGAATGCTCCCAGGATCGGGTCGGGGTCCGCTCCGCCTCGGCGCTACCTCTGATGGGTAATCAACCGGGGTTGGCCAACTGTCGGCCGGCACCGGGAGGGGGACCGGACCGGGACGGGTGGACGCCTGATCTGCAACTGGAGCAGCCAGCCCGAAGGGCAATCCTACCGTGGCGGTCTTCAGAGCCCTTCCACTGCAAGCTGGCGACCCCACCACGACAGCTCAATCAGCCTCGCGCGGCGGCAGTCTGCATCCAACCGCGTCTGGCGCGCTCGCGCGGCAGGCTTCATCGTATCCCTGCCCGTAACCCTGCTGGCCACGCTGATGATCAGCGACCGTAACGATCAGCTGCCAGAACCCGAGGAGGGTCACGATGATCACTAGGGCGGTCCGGCTGATCACGTACCAACGCAGGCTGGGGTACCCCAGCAGCCAGCCGAGCAGCGAAAATTCCTCGTGATCGATGTCGTCTTCCTCGATCCCAGAGCGGCAAGGGTCGCGAGTCAAGCCGAGCAGCGAATCGTCCTCGTCATCCATAACATCCTCGTCGATTCCAGGCCGCAAGGGTCGCGAGTCGAGATTGACGAAAGGTTAATGCCGGGCAGACCACCCCGGCCGCAGAGCCGGTCGTTGCGTCGGTGGTGGCGCACGCCTCGAACAGGACCGGATCGGCCCGCCGACCCGCCTGGGCGGCTCGCTCGAGCTGCTCGGGCAACAAGGCAAAGCGGGGCATAGGCGCCGCATGCCACAGCCGACGCGCATGGGGCAGCAGCACTTGCGCAAGCGCAATGGTCGGCGTTTGCTCCTGCAATTGCTATCAGGCGCGGTGGCACACGGCGCTACAGACGGGGATGGAGCTTGCCGCAAGAGCGCCGAAACTGGCAGTTTTCCGGGACTGAAGGGGATGGAGGTCGACTGGAACGAGCATCACAGTTATCGCCTGGTGCCGCGCCGACGCGCACCGGCGACCTGAAGCGCCGGGTGCCATGCGCGAGATCGGTGCGGCGCCTGGCAGGCGCTGTTCGAGGCATCCCATAGGCCTTGCCGGGCCGGCCGTCCGCCAGCATCTCCTCCAACAGGGGTCGGCACAGACCTTCGGGAGACATGCGGACCGATGACGGGTGCGGCTGAGGATATCGTCGCGTGGGCCGTGGACGTCGGCCTGGAAGGGCTGGAACAGGCCGATCTGCTGGCCGGCTACTGCGACCGCCTGGTCGAGGCCGGCGTGCCGCTGTGGCGCGCCTCGGCTGGCGCGGACACGCTGCACCCGCTGATCGTCGCGCAAGGGCAGCGATGGCTCGCCGGCGAGGGCGTGCGCGAGGAGTTCTACGACCGGGCGCCCACGCCGGAGGGGGAGCGGGAGTGGCGGCAGAGCCCTTGGCGCTGGATGATCGAGAACGATGAGCACCAGCTGCGCCGCCGGCTTGCCTCCGGCGAAGGCAGCAACGAGTTCCCGATGCTGGCCGCTTTGGCCGCCCAGGGCGGCACCGACTACTGGGCGCGGCTCGTCCGGTTCGGCAACCGCGGCAGCATCGGCGCCACGCAGGGCGTGGCCACGTCCTGGGCGACGCGCGAGCCGGGCGGGTTCGGCGAGCGCGATCTGGCCCTGGTCGAGGCGACCCTGCCGGCCTTCGCGCTGGCGTACAAGGCGACCCTGGCGATCGATACGGCGCGCACGCTCGTCGCCACCTATCTCGGGCGCGACGCCGCCGGGCGCATCCTGCGCGGCGAGATCGACCGCGGCCAGGTCAAGACCGTGCCGACGGTGCTCTGGTTCAGCGACCTGACCGGTTTTACCAGAATCGCCGACACCCTGGCGCGCGACCGTCTCCTCGACCTGCTCAACGCCTATGCCGACTGTCTGGTCGGCGTGGTCCATGCCCACGGCGGCGAAGTGCTGAAGTTCATGGGCGATGGCATCCTGGGCGTGTTCAGCGGCGCGCCGGGCGAGGCCTGCCGCCGCGCCCTAGACGCTGCTGAAGCAGCGGTCGCGGCGATCGCGCGGCTGAACGAGGTACGGGCCGCGGCCGGTCTGCCGGTGACCGGCTTCACGCTGGCGCTGCACGAGGGCGAAGTGCTTTCCGGCAATGTCGGCAGCCAGGAACGGCTCGACTTCACCGTGGTCGGGCCGGCGGTGAACGAGCTGAGCCGGATTCAGGCGATGAGCCGCCCGCTCGACCAGCCGATCCTGATCTCGGCCAGCTTCGCCGCCGCGTGCGGCGATCAGCGCGCGCGCCTCGTCTCGGTGGGGCGCTATGCGTTACGCGGAGTCGGCCGGCCGCAGGAGCTGTTCACTCTCGATCTCGCGGGACGCGAACAGGCCAACGCGCGATGACGCTCAGCGAGGATATCTGCGCGATACGCCTGATCCCGGGTGAGCCTGGGTGGTGCGCTCGCCGCGACGGCGCCCTCATGAAAGAGGAGCCGGGATGCTGTCGCCCTCGACGAGTGCGAATTTGGTCGATTCGAGAGCAAGGAGCGGAGTGCTTGCGCCGTGGCGGCCACCACATTGGTGGCAGAGAGACGGCCAACTCGGCCGACCAAGCGCGAGGAGCGCCACCATGACTTCCACGGCGACCAGAACGCATCGACAGCAACCCGCGCCGTCCTCAGCCACCGGGGATGCGAGGTGGGAGGCGGTCCGCCGTCGCGACCGCGCCGCGGATGGCGTGTTCTACTACTCAGTCCAGACGACCGGGGTGTACTGCCGGCCCAGCTGCGCCGCGCGCCTGCCGCGCCGCGCGAACGTCGCTTTCCACGCCACCTGCGCGGAGGCGGAGGCGGCGGGCTTCCGCCCGTGCAAGCGCTGCCGACCGAACGAGGGAGCGCTGGCCGAGCGGCACGCGGCGGTCGTGGCAGAGGCATGTCGTCTGATCGAGCAGGCCGAAGAGGCGCCGAGCCTCGACGCTCTCGCCAGTGCCGCCGGCATCAGCCGCTTTCATTTCCATCGCGTGTTCAAGACAGTGACTGGCGTTACGCCCAAAGCCTACGCCGACGCCCGGCGCGCCACACGCGTGCGGGACGAGCTGGCGCAGCGCGCCACCGTTACCGAGGCGATCTACGGCGCCGGTTTCAATTCCAGCGGGCGCTTCTATGCGGCTTCGTCCGATCTCCTCGGCATGACGCCGAGCGCTTTTCGTGCCGGCGGCGACGGCGCGTCGATCCGCTTTGCGGTCGGCGAATGCTCGCTCGGCTCGATTCTCGTCGCGGCGACCGACAAGGGGATCTGCGCGATCCAGTTCGGCGAGGACCCGGACGCCCTGGTCCGCGACCTGCAGGACCGTTTTCCGAACGCGCTGCTGGTCGGCGGCGATGAGCGGTTCGAGCGACTCGTCGCCGAGGTCGTCGGCCTCGTCGAAGCGCCGGGAAAAGGGCACGACCTGCCGCTGGATGTGCGCGGCACGGCGTTCCAGCAACGCGTCTGGCAGGCGCTGCGTGCGATTCCCCGCGGGTCCACCGCGAGCTATGCCGAGATCGCCGAGCGCATCGGCCGACCGAAGGCCGTGCGCGCGGTCGCCGGGGCGTGCGCGGCGAACCCGGTTGCGATCGCGATCCCTTGTCATCGCGTGGTGCGCACCGATGGCGCGCTCTCCGGTTATCGCTGGGGCGCCGAGCGCAAGCGCGCGCTGCTCGACCGGGAGAAGGCGGCGTAGCCATCAGCAGGTCTGAGGCGGCTGGACGGATCGCCCGGCCGACCGCAACGTTGATCTCGCGCGCTCCCAGGCGGACTGCGACGGAGCCTCGAGACTCGATCTTCAGTTCAGGCGCAAGAGCCCCGGTGTCGGCGTGCCGTCGATTGCCAACATCGGTCGCGGTACGGCCGCGTAGGGCATTCGGCAGACAACGAGGTCCACCATGATGACTCTCCCAGAGCCAAGGCACCGCCAGAATACACGGAGCGCTCGCGCGTCCGTGCCCTCGATCGAAGCACGCCTGTTTGCGCTCGACTGGGAGTTCGTCGGCGCGCGCCTCGATGCCGATGGCTGGGCCCTGATCGGCCCGATACTTTCGCCCGAGGAATGCCGGACGCAGGCCGCGGTCTACGACGATGACGAGCGCTTTCGCAGCCGGATCGTCATGGCGCGCCACGGCTTCGGGCGCGGCGAGTACAAATATTTCGCCCATCCGCTGCCCGCCCTCGTTGCCAGCCTGCGCACCACGCTCTATTCGCGCCTCGGCGGCATCGCCAACCGCTGGAACGAGGCGATGGGCGTTGCAGTGCGCTATCCGGAGCGGCACGCGGACTTCCTCGAGCGCTGCCATCGCGCCGGTCAGACCAGGCCGACGCCGCTGCTTCTGCAATACGGCGAGGGCGACTACAACTGCCTGCACCAGGACGTCTACGGCGAGCACGTGTTTCCGCTGCAGGTCGCGTTCCTGCTGTCCGAGCCTGGGGCGGACTTCTCCGGCGGCGAGTTCGTGTTGACCGAGCAGCGGCCGCGCATGCAGTCGCGGGCGGAGGTCGTGCCGCTGCGCCAAGGTAGCGGCGTGATCTTTCCCGTCCATCATCGGCCGGTGCGCGGCACGCGTGGCGTCTACCGCGTCAACATGCGGCACGGCGTGAGCCGGGTGCGCTCCGGGCACCGTCACACGTTGGGCGTGATCTTCCACGACGCCAAGTGAGCGGCGGTAGGCGGCTGCCGTCGGCCCCAGATAGCGGCGCGCAAGACGACGAAGTCTGCCGAGGTCACTCCGGCAGCCCGGCCTTGCGCAGGCCTGCGGCGTAATGCTCCCGGTCTTCTGCGTGTTGGAACGGCAGCATCTCGAGATGACTGGCCAGTGAGAAATCAGGCGTGCGCTGCAGATATTCCTCGGTGGCCGCCTTCGCCTCCAGCTCGCGCCCGAGCTGGCCATAGGCTGCCGCCAGCCACCGATAAGCCATGGAGCCGAGCGGCCTGCCCTTGCGCAGCGCGCTCACGGACTCCTCGTAACGCCGGGCGAGATAGTACGCCATGCCGAGGTTCCACGCGTACCAGTGCGGGGCAGCTGGGTTGAGGCGCTGGGCCTTGGCCATCAGGTCGATCGCCTCGTCCGCTCGCCCGGCGAAGCTCAGCGCCCGGGCCAGAAAGGCGTAGCCGTCAGCGTCGTTCGGATTGAGCTGGATCGCGGTCTCCAGCGCCTCGAGCGCCTCCTCGTACAGACCCTTGCTGAGGCAGACCTGGCCCAAAGCGAGATGATTGGAGTGGGACGCCGGGTTGACCATCACCCCTTCACGCGCGAACTCGAGGGCGCGCTCGAGCGGCTGGTCCTCGGTATTTCCCCAGCGTTCACTGTGCTCCACCAGATAGGTCCAGGCGAGGCTGGCGTACGCGCGTGCGTAGTCGGGATCGAGCTCGATCGCTTTCTCGTACAGGCGGCGCGCCTCGCGATTGTCCTTGGGCGTGAAGCGTTCCCACAGCTCCCGGCCGCGCAGCACGCAGTCGTAGGCCTCAAGATTCTCCGTCTGACCGCTGCGTGCCCGACGGCGCTCGCTTTCCGCGAGCTTGCCCGCGAGCGTCGCCACGATCCGGCCGGTGACCTCGTCCTGGACCGCGAAGATGTCGGCGAGGTCGCGATCGAAGCGCTCGGCCCAGAGGTGGTGACCGGTGCCGGCGTCGACCAATTGCGCCGTGATCCGAACCCGCCCGCCTGCCTTGCGGACGCTCCCCTCGAGCACGTAACGGACGCCGAGGTCGCGGCCGACCTCCTGAACGCGGACGGGCTTTGTCTTGTAGATCAGGACCGAGTTGCGTGCGATCACGCGGAGTTCCTGGAAGCGGGACAGCTCGGTGATCAGGTCCTCGGTAATGCCGTCGGCGAAATACTCCTGCTCGGGATCGCCGCCAAGGTTCGCGAACGGGAGCACAGCCATCGACGGCAAAGCAGAGGGCCGGGTCGGCGAAGTCCCTGCCGGCCCCTCCGGGAGGGGTCCGGGCCCGGCGGCACCATCCCGCCGCACGCCGAAGACCCGGATCGGGTAGCCGATGTTCTTAAGCGATCGTTCGCCGAGGTCGTCGAAGTTTACGTCGACCTTGTTGCGGATCTGATCGTAGACTGCGCCAGAGATGCAGATGCCGCCCGGCTCCGCCATGCCCTCCAGGCGCGCCGCCACATTGACCCCGTCGCCGAACAGATTGTCGCCCCCGACCATGACGTCACCCAAATTGACGCCGACCCGAAAGAGCATGCGCCGCGGCTCCGGGAGGTCGGCGTTCCGTCGCTCGATTTCCTGTTGGATCGCGGCGGCGCAGCGTACCGCCTCGACCGGGCTCGCGAACTCGGCCATCACACTGTCGCCGGCGGTGGTGAAGATCCGGCCGTGGTGCCGGGTGATCAGCTCGTCGATCACCTGGCGACGGACGTTCAGTGTGGCGAATGTGCCTTCGTCGTCGGCCGCCATGAGGCGCGAGTAGCCGGCCACGTCGGCTGCGAGAATGACCGCCAGCTTGCGGGTGATGCCCGCGTCCTCCATGTCCGCCTCACCAGGCTCGCCCACGCTTGAGATATCGGCTGGTACGCGCGGTTTTGTAGCCCCGCCCGACGCTTCGGGCGCAGGGCAGGGTTTAACGCTGTGCCCACCCTGTTCAGGCCGGCCCCATGATTCGCCCGGTGGCCGCCGACCACTCCCTCAAGCCACCCGCCTCGCTTCGCTCTCGACATCTTCTCCAGACGTCGGCTAGCATCCTTGGTTGTGCCGGAACGCGGCTAGCGCGTCCGCCTGTGGTGGGTTCGATCGGCACACGAAAGTTTGGACCATTGTCATGCCTGGTCTGATCCGGGCACCGAAGGGGCTGGATCGAGCCCGAGGAGCATTTCGACAATCCGCCCAGCCGGCAGTCCGATCGAGGCTTTACAAAGGTCCATGGGAACCAAGATCCTAGGAGGTCAGTTATGATTGATCGCTGCCAAACACGTTGGTTTTCCATCTTCACGTCTATCTTGGCTGCTTGGTTGGTGGGCTCCACTCGGATGGTCTGAGGGTGACCGATTATTTCATCAGCCACACCAGCAACGAGCCTTTCTACGCCCAACAGAATCTGGATCCGCGCGTGACCTTGCACGTGCGGGAGGTCGTGCTGCCCGGACGGGAGCGCACCGTAGCCCAACACGGCAAAGTGCTGCTGTTGATCCACGGCTATAGCAATCCAGGCTACGTGGCGTTTGATACGGATCACGAGAGTTGCTCGTTGATGCCCACTTCGCGCGAGTGGGCTGGGACACTTTTGCTCTGGCCTTGGAAGGCTTCGGCCAGAGCACGCGACCGCCGGTCGTGGACAGCCCCGCTGCCTTCCCGGACAGCAAAGCGCCCATACATGGCGACGTGACCCTGCGCGACGTAGAACGGGTGGTCAGTTTCATCAGCGCGCTTCGAAACGTCGAGCAGGTCCATCTGCTTGGCTGGTCGCAGGGCGCCTCACTGGAGGCCCGCTCTACGCGATTCAGCATCCGGAAAAAGTGGCGAAGCTAGTGCTGTTTGGAGTGAGCTACCACAATCCGATGACACAGGAGGAACGCCAGAAGTCGGCTGCGGATGGCGAAGCCGAGAAGGTCTTTCACAGCGTTCCCTCGCTGGAGCGCTGGGCCGGACTCGGCACCAAGGAGGAGCAGATCGCACCCGGCTGTTTCGAAGCCAATAGGGAGGCTCTTTGGCGTCCGATCCAAAATCCGGCGAACTGGGGGGCGCCGTCCGTGTTCCTGCGGGTCGAAGTGTAGATGGGGATCTGACTGAAACGTACTTCGATGCCGGGAAGGTTAGCGTGCTAAACCTTGTCATTCGCGGCGATGCTGATTTGGACGCAAAACGCGAGGACAACCAACAGCTGATGAATGTCTTAGGCAGCACCGTGAAGAAATACGTCGAGATCCCAAACGGAGGGCATCTTCTCCCCTTCGAGAAAGTCAACATGCAGTTCTACGAGGCGGTCCTGAATTTCCTGGAAGCGGACGATTAGCCCGTCAGACAGCTCGACCTTCGGTTGGAGGTAGCTGAGGGCGCGTTCAGCCCAGCTCACGGCGACTCCTACCTTCAGCCATAGGGCTGAGGGACCGCACTCCTTGCACCCGGCCGTCAGGCCAAGACCGGCAGCGGCGCCGCAGCCTCGTCGATGCGCCCGTCGAGGATCGCTCAGCGGGAGCTATCCCATCGCGCCAGCAGCGGCTATGGAGGGGCCCTTAGCGGGAGAGGCAAGGGGAGGGGAGAGATGGCATTCGCAGGCAGGCAGGTCGGCGATCTGACGATCGCCCGCGCGCTCGAGATCATCACGCCGTTCGATCGGCAGGCGTTCTTCCCGGAGACCACGCCGGCCGAGTGGGCGCCCCACGAGAGCTGGCTCAAGCCGAAGGCCATGGACCCGGCCAGCGGGGCGCTCTTGTTCCCGGTCCAGAGCTACCTGGTGCGCACCGCGCATCACACGATCCTGATCGATTCCTGCGTCGGCAACCACAAGCAGCGACCCAACCGCCCCGCCTGGCACATGAAATCCGACGACGCCTACATGCGCGCGCTCGGCGCCCTCGGCGTGGCGCTCGAGGACATCGACTTCGTCATGTGCACCCACATGCACAGCGATCACGTCGGCTGGAACACCCGGCTGGTGGACGGGCGCTGGGTCCCGACCTTTCCCAATGCGCGCTACCTGTTCACGAGGAAGGAGCTCGAGGCCTGGCAGCAGGGCCATCCAAAGTTCCCGCGCTTCCCGCTCGAGGACAGCGTGCTCCCGGTGATCGCGGCCGGGCAGGCCGAGCTGGTCACGAGCGATTACGCCCTGGACGATCAGGTCTGGCTCGAGCCCACGCCCGGCCACACGCCGGACCACTTCGCGGTCTGTCTCGCCTCGCGCGGCCAGCGCGCGGTGATGTGCGGCGACATCATGCACTCGCCCGTGCAATGCCTGCACCCGGAGTGGACGGCATGGCCCGACTGGGACCCGGAGCAGGCCAAGCGCACCCGGCGCACCTTCATGGAGCGCTACGGCGACACCGACACGTTGGTGTGCACGGCGCATTTCCCGCTGCCGTCCACCGGCCGCGTGTTCGCCGAGGGCGCCGCCTTCCGCTTCGACTTCGACCAGACGGACTGGTGATGCGGCCGCGCGGCGGGGACGCCCGCCCGAGAAGGTGAAGCGGCCAGGGGTTCAGGTTCCTGGTTGCCCGGAAGAGCAGTCGCCGGCTTTCGCGGCCGCGGCGCGACGGCTATAGCTCGGCACGGCAGACACTGGACGCGCGTATGGCCGCAATCGAGGTCGCCGAGATCGTCGAGATCGAGAACGTCTGGATCGCCATGTCCGACGGCTGCCGGATCGCGGCGCGGATCTGGCTACCCGCGGACGCCGAAGCAGCCCCGGCCCCGGCGATCCTCGAGTACATCCCGTACCGCAAGCGCGACTTCATGCGCGCGCGCGACGAGCCGATTCACCGGTATTTCGCGCAGCACGGGTACGCCGCGGTCCGAGTCGACCTGCGCGGCTCAGGCGATTCCGACGGCGTACTGTTCGACGAGTACACGCAGCAGGAGCTGGACGACGCGCTCGAGATCATCGCCTGGATCGCTGAACAGGAGTGGTGCAGCGGCTCCGTCGGCATGATGGGTATCTCCTGGGGGGGCTTCAACGCGCTCCAGGTCGCCGCGCTCGATCCGCCCGCGCTCAAGGCGATCATCACGCTGTGCTCGACGGATGACCGCTACGCGGACGACGCCCACTACATGGGCGGCTGCCTGCTCAACGAGAATCTGCAGTGGGGCGCGACGCTCCTGACCTTCTGCGCGTACCCGCCCGATCCGGAGATCGTCGGCGAGCGCTGGCGCGCGATGTGGCGCGAGCGGATCGACCATCTGACGCCGTTCCCGGCGCTGTGGCTGCAGCACCAATGGCGCGACGATTTCTGGAAGCACGGGTCGGTGTGCGAGGACTATGGCGCGATCAAGTGCGCCGTCTACGCCATCGGCGGGTGGGCGGATGGCTACTCGAACGCCGTGCCCCGGCTGATGCGCGGTCTCTCCTGCCCGAAGAAGGGGCTGATCGGCCCGTGGGCGCACCGCTTCCCGCACAACGGCGTGCCGGGTCCGGCGATCGGCTTCCTGCAGGAGGCGGTGCGCTGGTGGGATCATTGGCTGAAGGGCGTCGAGACCGGCATTATGGACGAGCCGCTGCTGCGCGTCTGGATGCAGGAAAGCGTCGATCCGCAGCCTTATCACGGGGAGCGGCCGGGGCGCTGGGTGGCCGAGCGGTCCTGGCCGCCGGCGCATATCGAGAAGCGCCGCTATTACCTCAACCCGGGCCGGCTCGATCCTGCAACAGGGCGCCGCGTCACGCTCGCGTTCTCGTCGCCCCAGACCACCGGCCTGCGCGCGGGCGAATGGTGCGCGTTCGGCGCCGAGGGCGAGATGCCGCTCGACCAGCGTCCCGACGACGGCCGCTCGCTCACCTTCGATACCGAACCGTTGCGGGCGCGCATCGAGATCCTGGGCGCGCCGGTGGTCGACCTCGACCTCGCGGTCGACGAGCCGAACGCCCTTCTCGCGGTCCGCCTCAACGACGTCCAGCCGGATGGCACCTCGACCTTGGTGACGTACGGGCTGCTCAACCTGACCCATCGGGACAGCCATGGGCAGCCCGAAGCGCTCGAGCCTGGGTCGTCCCAGCGGATCCGGTTGCAGCTCAACGACATCGCCCACGCCTTCCCTGCGGGGCATCGGATCCGGGTTGCGCTGTCCACCAGTTATTGGCCGATCGCCTGGCCCTCGCCCGCAGCCGTGATCATGACCCTGCGCACCGGCAACAGCGCGCTCTACCTGCCGGTGCGGTCGCCGGCGCCGGACGGCGAGCGGCTGCGTCCGTTCGAGCCGCCGGTCGCCGCGGCGGGGCTGCGGCGCAAGACGCTGCGCGAGCTGCCGCTCAAGCGCACCATCGAGATCGACCTCGCGACCAACGAGACGGTGTACACCTTTCAGACCGGCGAGTACGGGGCGGCGCTCGCGCGCATCGAGGCGATCGGGATGGACCTGGGCTCAACCTTCCTCAAGCGCCATCGGATCTCGGAGTACGATCCCTTGTCCGCGCAGACCGAGGTCGTGCACAAGACGGTGATGCGGCGCAAGGACTGGTCGGTACGCATCGAATCCCGCGTCCGCCTCAGCGCGACCCGCGACGCGTTCCAGTTCAGCGCCGAGCTCGAGGCGTTCGAGGACGACCAGCCGTTCGGCCAGCGCAGCTGGCAGCTCGCGATCCCCCGCCAGCTGGTGTAGCGACAGATTTTTACGCCTTGCTTGCCGGCGAGGCGTGTCCTCATCATGTAACACTCGCTCAGGAGCGCGTCGTGCAAAGATCCGTCTCGGCGAGGGAAGCCAATCAGCAATTCTCCCGGATCCTGCGGGATGTGGAAGCCGGGGCCGAGATTGTCGTGACGCGGCGCGGCCGGCCGGTCGCGCGGATCGTGCCCGCGCAGCCGTCCGGCCAGCGTCGACTCACGCCCGAGCAGGAAGCGGCGCTGGAGCGCACCCGGCAGCGTCTCGAAAAGGGCTGGGATCTTGGCGGCGAAAAGTTCGACCGCGACGAGCTGTATGACGAGATTCTCGCTCGACGCTAACGTGCTGATCTATGCCGCCGATGGCCATGCGGGCTTTCGCCACGCGCGGGCGCTGCAAATCATTGTCCTTGCCGCGCGGCGAGACTGTGTATTCACACTTCAGGCTCTGGGCGAGTTTTTCCACGCTACAACGCGCAAACGGATTGTTCCGCGTCCTGACGCAGCAGCGCAGGTCAGAGACTTGCTGGCTATCTTCGCAACGGTTGGTGCCAACGCCGCAGCATTCAGGACGGCGCTTGAGGGTGCCGAACAAGGCAGGCACAGCTTTTGGGATGGGCTTCTGATCGCAACCGCAGCTCAAGCCGGGTGCTCCTTCCTGCTGAGCGAAGACATGCAGGACGGCGCGCGCTTCGGGCGGGTCACGATCCTCGATCCGTTCGGCGGCGAGGAGCTGCCGGAACGGGTCGCCGAGCTGCTGCGCTGAGCGGCGCCGATCAAAGACCGACGCGGCGCCGCGCGGCGCCCAGGATCATCTGCAGCATGTCAGGGTACGCGATGCCGGCGAAGCCGGCCATGAACGCGAGCTTGCCGTCGTTCGCCCAGGCCGGGTTCGGGTTGACCTCGAGCAGCCTGGGCTCGCCATTGGCGGCGCAGCGGAAGTCGAACCGGGCGTAATCGCGGCAGCCGAGCCGCGCGAACAGGCGCTTGGCATGGCCGACCATGCGCGCGAGCTTCGCATCGTCGGCTTCAGCGCGCCGGAACCGGATCTCGGTCCAGTACGGCGAGTCCGGCAGTGTTTGTGACTCGAGCGACAGGATCGGGGCGAGGCCATCGGGTAGCCGGCTGAAGTCGACCTCGAGCACCGGCAGCGCCTCGAGCGTGCTGCCCGGGTTGCCGATCAGCCCGACGCCATACTCCGGGCCGGGCAGATACTCCTGCATGAGCAGCGCGCGACCGGGCAGCTCGCGCCGCAGCCAGGCGACGTAGCGCTCCGCCTCCGCCGCGGAGCGCACCACCGCGTCCTTGGTGATGCCGACGCTGCCGTCGCCCTGGCTCGGCTTGATCAGCGCCGGGTACAGGTCGGCGCGCGCGGGCAGCTTCTGGTCCGGCTCGAGACAGATCTCGCGCGGCACCGGGATGTCCAGCGCGCCGGCGACCAGCCGCACGACCTGCTTGTCGTAGCAGATCGCCATGCACGCGGGCGGTGCGCCGCTGTACGACACGCCCAGCATCTCGAGCAGCGCCGGAACGTGCAGCTCCTGCGTGGCGAGGTTGCGGAACCCGGTGTCACAGAAGTTGATCACCAGGTCCGGGAGGTCGATGGCGAAGCGCTCGAACAGCTGCGCATGGTCGTTCAGGAACTCGAAGGCGAAGCCGGGCAGCGTCTCGAACGCCTCGCGCATCGCGCGATCGGTGGCGAGGTCCTCCGCGTTGTAGCGGTGCCCGCGCTTGGTCGGATCGGGCAGGCGAGGATCCCCGGTCAGCACGCAGACGCGCAGGCGATCGCTCATGCCAGCCCCCATGCGTTTGCCACGGCCGCGCGGCAAGGCGGCTGCAACCGCATGTACATGGTGTCCGTGGAGATGACCACAAGCGGTGCCAGCGTCGCGAGCCAAGCCGGCGCGAATATGCACCGGATCCCCGGGATCTCGCTTGTGCCGGTAGCCCCTCGGGCAGGCCACCGAATCCGCCGGGCTCTTGTGTACCAGCCACTGCACCAACGGCTCCTTGATCTGTGGCGTGATGTTCTCGACCAGGAGCGCGAGCTCCCTGGTGCCGGCTGGCAGGTCGGACATGTGAGCCGCGGCGACGGTTCTGCTCGTCCTTGCTGTAGAGCACCGGAATCTGCCCGTTTCTCACGGGCCTCGCACGTTGAACCTTCATGTCGCCTCCATCGGTTCCGATCTAGTGAGGGACAGCCGCACGCCGCGCCAGAGAGCGGTTCCGGTCTCTTCCCGCACCCCGAAAGCCCACCATCGCCACGCCTAACCAGGGCGGTGCGTAACCGGGACACGCCCGTGGGGCGTCCGCCAAATGGCGTGACAGCAGCCGGCCCGTAGAACGCTCGGACCACCACGCCGCCTCTTCGCATCATGGCCGTCGCGCCGCGACTGGCGCTATGGTCGCCGCATGGGCACCCCAATCGCTACCGATCAGGTGCGCCGCCTGATCCTGCACCTCCTGGGGCTAGTCGATCCCGCGCGGATCCGGCTGACCACGGATGGCGTGGTCGAGCTGGTCGAGCGACTCGGCTTCCTGCAGGTCGACAGCATCAACACGGTCGAGCGTGCGCATCACATGATCCTGTTTGCCCGCGACCGTACCTACCGGCCGGAGCTGCTGCGCCGCGCCCTCGAGGTCGAGGCTCGGCTGTTCGAGCACTGGACCTACGACGTCGCGGCGATCCTGCCGATGCGCTTCTATCCCTATTGGAAGTTGCGCTTCGAGCGCGAGCGCCACGCGGTCGAGCGGCGCTTTCGCCGCTGGCACGGCGACGCGCACCAGGATGAGCTTGAGCGTGTCGTGGCGCTGATCCGCGAAAACGGCCCGATTATGGCGCGCGACCTCGCGGAAGCGCGCGTGCGACCGAGTGGGGGCTGGTGGGACTGGCACCTCGGCAAGACCGCGCTCGAATACTTATGGCGCACCGGCCGCCTCGCGATCGCGCGCCGGCGCGGCTTCCAGAAGGTGTACGATCTCGCCGAGCGGGTAATCCCGGAGGCGGGGCGGCGGCACGAGGTCGACCACGAGGCTCTGGTCGCCTGGGCCTGCCTGGCGGCGCTAGAGCGACTGGCCGTTGCGACCCCCGGCGAGATCGCGCGCTTCTTTGGCTTGGTGACGCTCGAGGAGGCAAAGGCTTGGTGCGCAAGTCAGGTGGGCCGCGCCGCGGTCCCGGTGACCGTCGGGTCGGCGAACGGTGCGGCTCCGCGCCGGATGCTGGCGCGACCGGATATCGAAGAGGTCCTGGCGTCCCTGCCCGACCCGCCGGCCCGCCTACGGGTGCTCAGCCCGTTCGACCCGCTGCTGCGCGATCGTGCGCGTCTGGCGCGAGTGTTCGCGTTCGACTACCGGATCGAGGTATTCGTCCCGGCCGCGCGCCGCAAGTACGGCTCTTACGTCTTTCCGTTGCTGGAGGGCGATCGCCTGGTCGGCCGGCTCGACATGCGGGCCGATCGCGGTGCTGGCCTACTCCAGGTGCATGGGCTCTGGCTTGAGCCGGGCCAGCGTCTCAGCCGTGCCAGGGCGCGACTGCTCGAGGCCGAGCTCGAGCGCATGCGCCGCTTCGTCGGGCTGGACGCGGTCCGCTTCGCCGACGGCTATTTGAAGACCTGAAGCAGGATTCGCGGGAGAGGCGCGTTCGGGCGGCTGGCCCCCTCGCCTGTCCTGAGCCGGGTCGCGGGCAGGTCGCCGACTGGCATAAGCCCCCCCGGTTGCCCGAGGGGGCGTCGCGATCGTCAGCCGACGATCTTCAGGTTCTCTGCCGAAGTCTTGCCGTTGGTGCCGCGCACGAGCTCGTATTGCACGCGCTGGCCTTCGCTCAGGCTGTCGTATCCGGCACGCTCGACCGCCGAGATGTGCACGAAGGCGTCGGCTCCGCCACCCTCAGGCGCGATGAAGCCATAGCCCTTGGCGGCGTTGAACCACTTCACTGTTCCGGTATTCAAGAAGGTAACCTCATGTCGAAGAGCACGCCGGGCGACATGCCAAGCGCGAGACAGTCCGACGTCATCTTGGCGGGCGGCGGGCGACGCGACTTAGCGCAGCAGCGACGGCGACGAGCAACGTCAGGAACTGGTCTGCGGCTTACATAGGCGGATCAGGCGCCCGGCACAAGTGATCTCGATGGCCAGGGTCACGCCGCCTTGTCCAGCTCGCGCACGATCGCCTCGCCCATGGTCGAGGTCGAGACCCTGGCCATGCCGTCCTGCATGATGTCGGCGGTGCGCAGACCGCCCGCGAGCACCCGGCCGATCGCCTCGTCCAGCAGATCAGCGGCCGTGCCCTGATCGAACGAGTAGCGCAGCATCATCGAGAAGCTCTGCAGCATCGCGATCGGATTCGCCTGGCCTCTGCCGGCGATGTCGGGCGCGGAGCCGTGCACCGGCTCGTAGAGGGCCTTGCGCCTGCCATCGGACCCGACCTCGCCGAGCGAGGCCGAAGGCAGCATGCCGAGCGAGCCGGTCAGCATCGCCGCGCAGTCCGAGAGCAGGTCGCCGAACAGATTGTCGGTGACGATCATGTCGAACTGCTTGGGCTGCCGCACCAGCTGCATCGCGCAGTTGTCGGCGTACATGTGGGACAGCTCGACGTCAGAATACTCGGCGTCGTGCAGCTTCTGCACCTCCTCGCGCCACAGCACGCCGGATTCCATGACGTTGGCCTTCTCGACCGAGCAGACGCGGCCGTGCCGCTGGCGGGCGAGCTCGAAGCCGACCCTGGCAACGCGCACGATCTCGTCGGTCGTGTACACCTGAGTATTGATGCCGCGGCGCTGACCGTCGGGCAGGGTCTCGATGCCGCGCGGCTCGCCGAAGTAGATGCCGCCGGTCAGCTCGCGCAGGATCATGATGTCGAGCCCGCGCACCAGCTCCGGCTTGAGCGACGAGCTGTCGACCAGGGCATCGAACACCTTGGCCGGGCGCAGGTTGGCGAACAGGCCGAGTTCTTTCCGCAGACGCAGCAGGCCGCGCTCGGGCTTCTGCTCGAACGGCAGATCGTCGTAGCGGCAGCCGCCGACCGCGCCGAACAGCACCGCATCGGCGTCGAGCGCCTTCGCCATCACCGCGTCGGTCAGCGGCGTGCCGTGGCGGTCGATGCTGACGCCGCCGACCAGATCCTCGTCGGTCTGGAAGCTGACGCCCTGGCGTCTCGCGAACCAGTTCATGATCCGCCGGACCTCGGCCATGACCTCGGGGCCGATACCGTCGCCCGGCAGCAGGAGGACGGTGCCGAGCGGCGCGGGGTCGTTGCGCAGCATCGCCATCACGCTACCTCGCGATAGAGCCAGGGCTGCGCGGCGCGCTGGTCGGCCTCGAAGGCGTCGATCTGCCGGCTCTTCTGCATGGTCAGGCCGACGTCATCCAGGCCGTGCAGCAGGCAGTGCTTGCGGAACGGATCGACCTCGAAGGTGAACACCTCGTTGCCGGTCGGGCGGCGGATCTTCTGCCTGTCGAGATCGACGGTGAAGGTCGGGTCCTTGGCCTCGCTTGCCTCGCGCGTGAGGATGTCGACCTGCTCCTGCGGCAGGACCACCGGCAGAACGCCGTTCTTGAAGCAGTTGTTGAAGAAAATGTCGGCGAACGACGGCGCGATCACGCAGCGGATGCCGAAGTCGAGCAGCGCCCACGGCGCATGCTCGCGCGAGCTGCCGCAGCCGAAATTCTCGCCGCCGATCAGGATCTGCGCTTTGCGATAGGGCTCGCGGTTAAGGATGAAGTCGGCGCGCTCGCGGCCGTCGTCGTGGTAACGCAGGGTCTCGAACAGCGCCACGCCGAGACCGCTGCGCTCGATCGTCTTCAGATGGCGCGCCGGGATGATCTTGTCGGTGTCGACGTTGACCAGCGGCAGCGGCGCGGCGATCGCCGTGAGCGTGGTGAAGGCTTGCATGGACGGTCGGCTCCCGATCGATCTCGTGTCTCGCTCCTTTATGCCCCTCTGCTATCGCAACATCCAGAGGCTACGCCGGCGAGCATCGATGTGATCATCATCAGCCATCTGCATGGCGACCCCCCCCGCCTGTGGAGCGGCAGCATCTCAAACGCCAGGGCGATCCAGTGTGAACCAGTTCACACGCCTAAAATAGCCACGGCGACCGGTGCGGATCGATCGAGGGGCGTGCCGAAGATGGCGGACTGGCTGCAGCGTTGGGCGCTTCGTCCGGCCGCGAAACGCCTCGCACGAGTTGCAGAGCTGACCATCGGCACCCTATGGTGCCGCCGCGGACAGACACGCCTACGCTCCTGCGAAGATGCGGAGGGAAACACTATGGAAGGACGGCTGTCGCGGCGGCGGGTGATCGGTTATGGGCTCGGTGGGATAGCGCTTCTCGGGCCCGCGACCGGAGCAGGAATTCGCAGAGCGATGGCGCAATCCAAGCCTGAGACCGTTCTCTACGTCTCGAATGCCGGCGGGCCCGAAATTTATGTGATGGGAATGAACCGGGCCACGGGCGACCTCGACGTCATCGAAAGGGTAAAAGTCCCGGCCGACAAGCCGTCGCCGACCAGCATGCCACTGGCGTTGAGCCCGGATCACCGTTTCCTGTACGCGGCGATGCGCAGCGAGCCGTTCACGGTCGCGAGTTTCGGCATTCACAAGGCGACCGGCAAGCTCAGCCACATCGCCAACGCGCCGCTGGCCGCTAGCATGGCTTATATGACGACCGACCGGACCGGCAAATGGCTGCTCTGCGCCTCCTACCCCAACTCGGTCCTGACCGTGAACGCAATCGGCAGCGATGGCCGCATCGAGTCACCGCCGAAACAGACGGTCCAGGACCAGCCCAAGGCGCACAGCATCATTCTGGATAGCGCCAACAAACACGCGTACAGCGCCATCTTGGGCGCCGACAAGATCATGCAGATGAAGTTCGACGCGATGAACGGCACATTGACGCCGAACGAACCGCCGACGATCAGCACGAAGGCCGGCGCCGGGCCGCGCCATCTCCGCCTGCATCCGAGCGGCAAGTTCCTGTATGTGATCACTGAAACAACGGCGGCGATCGGCGCCTATGCGGTCGACAAGGACAAAGGCACGCTGACCGAACTGCAATCCGTCGACACTTTGCCGGCCGAGTTCAAGGGTGAGGCCGCCGCCGCCGATCTGCAAGTCACGACGGACGGCAAGTTCCTGTACGGCAGCGAACGCGAGACCAGCACATTGGCCGGGTTTCGCATCGACCCCGAGAAGGGAACGTTGTCGCCGGTCGGCCGATTCGACACCGAGAAGACGCCGCGCGGTTTTGCGATCGACCCACGCGGGAAGTTCCTCTACGCGGTCGGTCTCGATTCGAACGCGATGACCGCCTACACCATCGACCCGAAAAGCGGCGCGCTGAGACCACTCAAACGATACCCGATGGGGGCAATGCCGAACTGGATTGAATTCATGGACCTATAAGGTAGCGGCGACCGTGATTCGCCGGCCATGGAGAACCTCGCCGTAAACGCCCATCAATTTGTGGCCGAAGGTGCATTGCAATGTGCCGACAATCTCGAGATCGCGTTCGGCCGAGGAGGGTTGACGTACGGGTGAGCACGCTTGCGGTCGACGACTGGTTGCTCGGTCCAGCTGCCCCGTTCGATTCACCACGAGAAACGTCGAGGCTGGCAACGACGGTAAGCCGGACAATGGACACATAGTGCGTGCATTGTTCGAACCTCTGCGATGCCCGATATCGCTGGGCGCTCTCATCTAACAAAGACCGACTAAAAGATCCTGTTCCGCCGGCCGTGACTCCTGCCAAGCACGGCGCGTTGCTTGCCTCCTGCTCTCAAAGAGGAGCTGCAAGCTGTCCTTTTGACTGACCAGGGTGCTTGGAACGAATACTTGTGACACAGGCGTCAAAGGCCCGGTGGCCCTGCGATTAGTCTCACAGTGTGGCGCGGCTCGAACCGAGCCGTCCACGCAAGGGCGCGTAGATTCGCGGCGATCGTTGCCAGGACCAAAGATCGCGCTTCGTCCTCTCAGGCCGAGACGTTCAGCCCGCCCGGCGCCGGCGGGCGGCGGCGTAGGTCGCGTCATCGGCCGACAGCTCGGCGACCCAGGGATAGGCCTCGCGCTCGTGGCCGGTATAGCCGAGATTGTGCACCGTCGGGCTTTTGCTGACCTCCTGCGGGCGCTGGTACAGGGTGCCGAAGATCCGGTCCCAGATGAAGCTGGTGATGCCGAAGTTGCCCTGCTCGCTGTGGAAATGATGCGCGAGATGGTGCCGCTTGAGCTCGCGCAACCAATGCCAGCGGGGCATGAACGGCAGGTGCTGGATACAGTGGCAGAACTCGTACAGCGAGAACAGGATCAGCGCGGTCGCGAACGCGGCCGCCGCGCCCGGCAGGCCGGCGATCAGCCAACCGATGGGCGAGGCGATCGCGAAGATGGTCGGCAGCGTCGTGTACAGCGCGCCGAACAGCACCGACAGATCGTTCGGGTTCTGATGGTGGTCGTAGTGGATGCGCTTCCACAGCGCCGCGGTCATCTGGTGCCGGTACAGAAAACGCGAATGCAGCACGTAGCGGTGCATCAGATACTCGACCAGCGGATAGATCAGGGCGATCACCGCGGCGGCGCCGAGCGGGCCCCATCCTGTCGCATGAGCGACCGCGAGCCAGATGCTGCCGGCGATCAGCACCAGATAGGTCAGGATCGAGTGGTGCGTGAAGTAGGCGACGATGAGCTCGCGCAAGGTCATCTTGTTGAGGAAGTATTTGCGGCCCGACCAGAGGCCGAAGCGACCCGCCATCGCCAGCTCCGTCATAGCTCCATGCCGCGCCGGCCGCCGCCGACGCACGCCTAAGTTAGGCACCGCCCGGGAAAAGGACAAGGCAGGGCAGGGGCCCGCCGGCAAGACGGCACGTTCAGCCCCGGTGCGTCTCGCCCCCGGTGCAGGCTTTCCCAGGCCGTCGCTCCCGCGATCGCCTACGGCGCGGTCCGGCCCGACCATGAGCGGCAGTCGAGGCGGGCCCCCGCAGTAACGGCGGCGCATCATCTGGCCATGGCGCTGCCCTGGCCCATCGCGTAAGCTCGGCGCGATCCAGCGATCGAGAGGTGCGATGTCCGACCAGCAGCATGAACCGGTAGTCAGCGAGGCGGTCGCGGTATTCGATGACGTGAGCGAGCTCGAGGCCGCGGTCGACGAGCTGCGCGCCGCCGGCTTCAGCAAGCACGACATCAGCCTGCTCGCCACCGAGCATGCCGTGGAGCGGAAGCTCGGCCACCGGTACGAGCGGGTGGAGGACCTCGAGGACGACCCTGCGGCGCCGCGCGTCGCCTATCGCACCCGGGCATCGCTCGGCGACAGCGAGGATCTGCTCATCGGCTCGCTCACCTATCTGCCCACCGTGGTTGCGGCCGGCACCGTGGTCGCCACGGCAGGCGTGATCGCTGCAGCCGTGAGCGGCACCGCGATCGCGGGCGCGCTGATCGGCACTGTTCTTGCCCGATGGTTGGACAAGAGCAACGCCGAGCATCTGCAGGAGCAGCTCGACCGCGGCGGCCTGCTGCTCTGGGTGCGGACGCCCGATGCCGACACGCAGCGGCGCGCCCTGGCCATTCTCAGGAGGCACTCCGCGCACGACGTTCACATCCATCAGCTGCCGGCCGGCGGCACACAGCGATCTTGACCGCGGCACGGGCGCTCCGGCCGCACCCGCTCAGTTGGTCAGGACGCCGATCGCCACCAGGAAAGCCAGGCCGGCAATCAGCAGGAGCAGCCGGTTTCTGCTGAGCAGCGTCCGAGCTGGCGCGACAGGTTGCCGCGTAGAGCAGGCATCGAGGTCCGCAAACTCATGCGGTTTCTCGAGTGACCGATCAAAGGCGGAATCGCCGGATCGGTCGGCGAAAACAGCTGGTTTCCGCCGTTCAGGATCGTACGACATCGGGTAGCTTCCCCGACTGGGGTGATCAACGTTGCTGTTGCCGGCGCCAAGTAGGGCGGGCACCTGCACGCAGGTGAGCAGGGCTGACCGCGCTCGGACAATGCGGCAAAACGCCCTGCGGCGGTTCCGCCCCACCCGAGGACTTCAAGCCTCCGGCGGCATACGGGTGTCAAGGAAGCTCGCTATGCTCGTTATTAAGCGGTCAATGTTAGAATTTGTCTAAATAGAATACTGCGGCTTTAATTGGAGTGGTTCCAAAACATCAGGTTTGACTTGGACAGTATTGTCGGTTATCTCAGGCCCGCTACAGAGGTCGCCGTCGACATAACGCAAAGAACCACGTCGAGGACTATCCATGGTCACTTTCGTAGCGAAGGGCTTGACCGGCGCGGTCGGGCTGACGCTCGCGCTTGCCGCGTCCGGCGCGGGCGCGCAGGAGGTCAATCTCTACTCCTCGCGGCATTACGATACGGACGTCGCGCTGTACGACACGTTCACCGAGCAGACCGGCATCGCGGTCAACCTGATCGAGGGCGATGCCGATCAGCTGCTCGAGCGGATCAAGGCCGAGGGCCGCAACAGCCCGGCGGACGTGTTGATCACGGTCGATGCCGGCCGGCTGTGGCGCGCCGATCAGGCGGGGCTCCTGCAGCCGGTGTCCTCGGCGGTGCTGGAGCAGGCGATTCCGGCCGAGCTGCGCCACCCGGAGGGCAAATGGTTCGGGTTCAGCCAGCGCGTGCGCGGCATTGTTTACGCCAAGGACCGGATCGATCCCAGCGAGATCAGGAGCTACGAGGACCTCGCCGACCCCAAGTGGCGGGGGCGCATCTGCATGCGCTCGTCCACCAACGTCTACAACCAGTCGTTGGTCGCCTCGATGATCGAGGCGGACGGGATCGAGGCCACCGAAGCCTGGGCGAGGGGCCTGGTCGCCAATCTGGCGCGGCCGCCTCAGGGCGGCGACACCGACCAGATCGAGGCGGTGGCGGCTGGCGAGTGTGACGTCGCCGTGGTCAATCACTATTATTTCGTGCGCCTGCTCGAGAGCGAGTCGTCTGAAGAGCGCGCGATCGGAGAGAAGGTCGACATTCTGTTCCCCAATCAGGACGGGCGCGGGGCGCACGCCAACATCAGCGGCGGAGGCGTGGTCGCGACCGCGCCCAACAAGGACAACGCGATCAAGTTCCTGGAGTACCTGACGACGCCGCAGGCCCAGGCCTATTTCGCCCAGGGCAACTACGAGTTCCCCGTGATCGAGGGCGTCAAGCTCGACCCCGTGCTCGAGCAGTGGGGCACGATCAAGACCGATGCGATCAACGCGGCGAAGCTCGGCGAGAACAATCCCGAAGCGGTAAAGCTGATGGACCGGGTCGGCTGGAAGTAGCTCCGCTCGCCGCCTCCCGAGGAGAAGACGACGCCATGAGAAGGTTCGGTCGCCCGCTCCGCGCCGCAGCTCGAAGGTCGCTGCATCCTTTACGTCGGCGGGCGCTGTCAGTTGCTGCCGCATCTGCGCGCGCGGGCCGCAGCGTGGGACGCCTGCCTGCTGCATCACGATGGCGGTCAGGAGGAGAGTCTGCAATCGCTCGGGCGCCTGGTCGATCGGGCGGACGTCGTGCTCTGCCCGATCGACTGCGTGAGCCATCAGGCTTGCCTCAAGGTCAAGGGACTGTGCCGCCGGCGCGCCAAGCCCTTCGTGCTTCTGCGTAGCAGCAGTGCCACGTGCTTCACCCGCGCCGTAAGAGCCTTGCAAGGGGCCTGCCCGTCGACCCGCGTCCCGGAGCGGCGGCCCCAGCCACGGACTGAACGCTTCAAGCTCGAGGGGAGGCGCGCCGCCGCGAGAGACGCGGCTGCTCTACCGGAGCACCGTGCCGGCACCGAGCGTACCCCGCATCTCTCGGCTGTGGCTGTCGTAATAGGCGGAACCGAACCGCCGCTGGTTCGTTGTGCGGTTGGCAGGCGGCGCTGCGCCGTCTTACGCCGGAAATGCTAGGGCGGGTGACGGGCTCAAGGCGGATCGTGGTCAGGTCGCATGGCCGGACGCCGGGCGATCGATCCGATTCCGAAAGCGCAAGGGCCGCTGAGAAGCATTCCTGAAGCGCGGTCGTAGGTTGCAGTCGAGCGGGCCAGTGCTCGGCACCGTGTAGGCAACGAGGCGGGGAGAATTCCCCATTGCCGCCTCGGCAGGGCGCCCGCTGGCAGAGCCGCGGAGAAGCGAGATGTACGAGCAGATCGCAGTAGTTGAGGATCGCGCCGTCAAGCTGTCCAACCCGCACAAGATCTTGTTTCCAGCCTCCGGCCTGACCAAGGCCGACCTGATCGACTACTACCGGCGGATCGCCCCGGTGATGCTGCCGCATCTCGCCGGTCGGCCGCTGTCGTTCGAACGGTATCCCGAGGGCGTCGCGGCCGAGGGCTTCATGCAGAAGAACGCGTCGGACCATTTCCCGGGCTGGCTCCGCCGGGTGCGCCTTGCCAAGCAGAACGGTGAGGTCGACCATATCGTGGCCGAGGACCAGGCGGACCTGATCTACCTGGCCAACCAGGCCTGCGTCGCTTTCCATGTCTGGTTCTCGCGCGTCGATCGGGTCGATCACCCCGACCGGATGGTGCTCGATCTTGATCCTTCCGACGATGACTTCGGCAAGGTTAGATGGGCGGCGCGCGAGGCCCGGGCGCTGCTCGAAGAGCTCGGCCTTGCGCCGTTCCTCCAGGTTACCGGTTCGCGCGGTCTCCATGTCTGGGTGCCGCTCGATCGTTCCGCCGACTTAGATCAAGTGCGCCAGTTCGCGTCTGAGGTGGCAGAACGTCTGGTCGCGCGCCGGCCGAGGGAACTGACGACCGCGCAGCGCAAGGCAAAGCGCGGCGATCGCGTATTTGTCGATGTGGCGCGCAACGCCTACGCTCAGACCGCGGTGGCGCCCTATTCGGTGCGCGCGCGCCCCGAGGCGCCGGTCGCGACGCCGATCGAGTGGGCCGAGCTGGAGGATCCCAAGCTCGGGCCGCAACGCTACACGATCCGCAACATCTTTCGCCGGCTGGCGCGCAAGCGCGATCCCTGGGCCGAGATCGAGCGCCACGCGCGTCCGCTGGATGGCGCAAAGGAGCGTCTGGCCGCGCTCGCTGCCTGATTCGCTACACCGACCCCAGGCGAGGCCGATCGTCATGATCCCGATCGCGGCGATCCAGCTGCCGAGGGTGCGCACCTCGGATGGGTGAAGCCGCTGAGGAAACCATCCGCGACTCCCACCCCCGTGTCGGCCAGGGTGATCCCGGGCAACAGGGCTGTGGCTGCGGCGATCAGCCAGATCGCGATCTCTTGTTTGCCGGTACGACGCGTCAGCAGGGAGCGCCGTGTCCTGCTCATCGCCGGTCCTCCCCTGAACGCCTTGAGTTATGACCAGAAGCCACTCGTGCGCTCTATGAACCAAAACGCCGCGACCGTGCCGATAGCGTACGCGGGCAGGGGTGCTACCCAGCGCGGCCAGCTCACCCGCAGCCGGCGCAGACCCCAGGCGAGCGCGAGGCATGCGGCGACGAACATCAGCTGACCGATCTCGACCCCGACGTTGAAAAAGAAGAGCGCAAGCGGGATCTCTCCCGGCGCAAGGCCTAGTTCCGTGAGCGCGCCGGCGAAGCCCAGCCCGTGCAGCAGACCGAACGCGAAGGCGACGATCCAGGGCCTGCTGGCGGCCAGGCCGGGCCGACCTTGCCGCGCGCGCAGGATCTCGGCGCCGAGGAACATGATGCTGAGCGCGATCGCCGCGTCGACCGGGCGCAACGGTACGGTGACCAAGCCGAGCGTCGCGAGCGCCAGCGTGATGCTGTGCGCGAGCGTGAATGCCGTGATGGTCTTCACCAGCATCCAGGGACCGCGCACGAGCAGGAGCAGGCCGAAGACGAACAGCAGGTGATCGACCCCGAGCAGGATGTGCTCGATGCCGAGGCCGAGATAGCGACGGGCGGCGTCGCGGACCGAGCCGGACCCGGCGTGCAGCGCGTGCAGCGGCACTGCGATGACTGCGCCCGTGCGCGGGAAGAACTGCCGCGCACTCGAGCCGTCCGCCCAACGCGCCGTCAGCATCACGCCCTGGCGTTGCCACGGTAGGACGAGCACGTCGCTCGCGGTGAGCGGCGCCGGCGCGCACGTGAAGGCGTAGCTCAGTGCCGGCCGATCCGGCCCGCTCGTGCCCTGCGCATCGTCGGGTGCGCATCTGGCCGGCAGCTCGGGCGGGGCGAACAGCTCGCCGGGCGCCGGAGTCTGGATCTCGAGCACGTACCGGCCGCCGGCCGTCTCCTCGAGGAGCGCCCGTTCCACGCCGAGATCGTGCGCCGCCGCGGCGCAGGGCAGTGCCAGCCACGCGACCATGACCCAGCAGAGCACTGCGCGCGTTCGCATCATCGCTCCATTCCTGCGCTCAGGGCCCGCCCTGCTCGACCACGATGCGGTAATTCTGGCGCACCTCGGCAAGCTTGGCGGCGATCGCCCGCCGCTGCTGGTCCAAGGCCCAGTCCTGGCGCAGATAGTTCTCGACCTCCTCGAAGCTCGGCATGGTCGGCGGATGGCGCTGCTCGACCCGAACGAAGTGCACGCCCCGCTCCGATTGCAGGGGACCCTGCCACACGCCGAGCGGCAGCTCGAACACCCGGCGCGCCACGTCCGGACCCATGAGCTCGATGAGGTCACGCAGGCTGTAATGGGGCAGCCGGCTGCCGAGATCATCGAGTGGATCGCCCAGGCTGGCGATGTCGACGCCGTTCGCGAGCTGGCTCAAAAGGTCGTCCGGCACGTTTGACGGGTCGGCATAAAAGACCTGGTCGAGCGTGACCGTGGGCGGGCTGCGGTAGCGCTCGCCGTTAGCCTCGAAATAGGCCCGAAGCTCCGCCGCGGTCGGCGCCGTCTCCTGCTCGCCCAAAATGAAGCGCATCTTCTGGACGAGATGCTGCCGGACCACCGCATCCCGGTCCAGGCCGCGCCGGTACGCCTCGCGCAACAGCACCTCGTCGTCGATCGCTGATTCGACCAGCGCGCGGCGCTCCTCGTCAGTGAGCGGCCGCGCCAGCAGCTCCTCCTGCCGGCGCGCCAGCTCGTCGATGCTCGCCCGCTCGATCACGATCGGCTCCCGGGCCGACGGCGTCAGCAGGTGGTAGGCCACGAACAGCAGCGCGGCGAAGGCGAGGAAATGGACGAGCGGCTCGCGGCGGAGCGCGTTCCAGAGACGGGCGGACATCGCGTGGGCGGCACCTCGCAACCGGAGCGCCCGCATAGCAGAGCGCGACCGCATCGCCAAGGCGGACCGACGGCCCACGTGAAGCGGTGGAGCCGGGCGACGTCCCGACGCTGTTCGAGCGCCACCTGCGAGATCGCCCGCCCGACGGCACCACGCGGTGTTTTAGTGGTTAGACCACCCGCCGTTTGCCACACGTCCGGCTGGCGTCTGCCCTCAGATCAATGTGGTCAAAGTCTCGCGTCGGCGGATTTCAGACCAGCCGGCTGCTGCGGGGGATCAGTCAGGTGTTTGCCGGCGGGCAGGTGAGCCTCAAGCCAATCCAGCACGATTGGGTCAGGCAGTGTTCTGCCGGCGATCTCCTTGTAGTCCCCTGGCGGCCAGACGTTCGCAAGGGCTGCGAGCAGAACGTCGCTCGGCAATCCGGCCGCA
>JBKPNX010000091.1:0-10878 GCA_046732855.1 Pseudomonadota bacterium | reverse complement strand
CGCACCGCGGTCATGTAGTCGGGCACGAGATCGCTGCCGAGCTCGTCGCGCTCGTTGACGGAGGTCCACAACGCGCCGGTCTCCGGCTCGAAGGCGAGACCGACCGGATTGCGCAGGCCGGAGGCGAACATGCGATGCTGGCCGGTCGCGCGGTCGATCTGCCAGATGGCGGCGCGGCCGTCTTCCGCCGCCATGCCGTGCTCGGCGACATTGCTGTTCGAGCCCACGGTCACGTAGAGCCGCGAGCCGTCCGGGCTGGCGGCCACGTTTTTGGTCCAGTGGGCATTGATCGGGCCCGCCGGCAGCTCGACCACAAGCTCGCCTGGCTGGTCGATCCACGTCTGACCTCCCCCATAAGGAAAACGCAGTAAGGCGTTGGTATTGGCGACGTACAAGTCGCTGCCGACCAGCGCCATCCCGAACGGCGAATGCAGCCCGTCGAGGAGCACCGCGCGCGTCTCTACGACGCCATCGCCGTCGGCGTCGCGCAGGAGCGTTATTCGATCGGCGCTCGTTGCGGCGGCCCCGGCCCGCTGCATGAAAAACTGCATGGCCCAGCCCCGGATGCCGCCGCCGCCGCGGTCGGGTCGGACTGGCGCGTTGGTCTCAGCCACCAGGACATCGCCGTTCGGCAGCACATAAAGCCAGCGCGGATGGTCCAGCCCGTCGGCGAACGAGGCGACCGCCAGGCCTTCCGCCGCGACCGGCGCCGCGCCCTCGGGCCAGCCTTTGGCGGGCGCGACGTTCACGGTCGGCACGAGGCTCTGGTCGGGCGGCGGCAGCACGGGATTGGGGCCGTACCCCGCCGATACCGGGAGCTCTGCCTGCTCGCGGCAGGCAGCCAGGCCGAGCGCCGCGACGGCCAGGATCAGCGAAGCTCTGGCCGCGTAGTTCATCGACCGCATGCAACGGGGGATCGCACGGGACGCCACGGCCCGCGGGTCTGCAAGCGGCGAGGTGCCCTGCTGCAGTGCGCTTCGGCGCAGGCCGAGCCGACGGCTTGGTCGGCAGGCGGCTCCCTGCGGGAGTGTGGTCCAGAACGTCATGGCCTGCCGCAGCCTGCGATCGCTCGCCGCGTCAGCGCACCTCGACGCCCTGCCAGAAGCCGAAGCGCCCGCCTACCTGCTGCATTCGGGGGCGCGGCGCCTCGTAGGACCATGCGGCGCGCGCGTGCCGCGCCCCCTCGACCACCACGTCGTAGAACTGGACGCCGTGCGGGCATTCGAGGTCATCTGCCGTCCGCGGCGCCTTTTCGAGCAGCTCCATGCGCACGGCGGCGCGCGGGAAGTACTGGTAGCCGGCGCACTCGACGATGTCGTCGCTCTCGGCGATCACCTGGCCGTTCAGGGTTGCCTTCATGGGAATCTCCATGCCAGCGCCTCTTTGCTCAGATGAGGCGCCTGCCTCGGAACGGCAAGCGCGCGCCGCAGCACCATGGCGATGTGAGCCGTCGAAGCTGCGCCTGTCGGCAACGAATCAGGGCCATTGCGGCCATGAGATGCGCGCGCAGCCGGCTCCTCGCGAGGAGCCGGGGTTATTACGATCCGGTCCGATCGACGCGCAGGCAGCTGGACCGCCATTCTGATGGGTTCGCATCCCGCGCTGGCGTTCTCGCTGCAGCTCACACAAGACCGAACAGCCGGCGATGCTTGGTCGACCGAACTCAGGCCGATGATGCTGAGCGTTGACCAAGCTTAACGGCCAGTGGAGGGAAATCCTGGGTTTTCAAGCTCAAGCTCGCTGTCCAGGATCGAGCGCTGGGCGTCAGCACAATCCAGCGTTGCGGGCCGTTGATGGCGTTTCCGGTTCCGGTCGGGCTAGCCCAATCGGGCGTACTTGGCGCGGGGCTCGTCGCTGCTCTCGCATTCTCAGCCGAGGCGAAGCCGCGGCTTTGGCGAACAGAGGCGAGGAAGAACCGCCAGGACAGCTGATGACACGGAGCCGGCAGGGTCATTCCACATCGTCCGTCAGCGGTTCGCCTTTGTGGACCGCCGGCATCTCCATCGGCTCCGCGGCATTCGTGTTCCTGGCCTGCACCGGCTGGCCGATCGGCTCCCTGCAGACCTGCCTCCGTCTCGAACAACCTGCCGGCCGTTGCCCGCCTCGTCGACGGCGAAGGGGCCGTTCGGGACGTACACGTGAACGGGCGCGTATGGTGATTTTGCCCCCGTCCACTCGGGCGGCGCCTTGAGATGCAGGATCGTGAGCTGCTTGCCCTCGGCGCCGGGCACCGGCTGTTGCACCAACGCCGTGATGCCGGCCGTCGACTTGTCTTCTTCCTTGGTCTTTGCTGGGCACAGACCGATCCGCCGAGCACGAGAGCCGCGGTCGTCCCGACCAGCGATGCCAACAGCGATCTCCGCATGGGAATATCCCCCGACCGGAGCGCGATACCGGACGCAGCCCGATCCTACCGCGTCGGTGTCGGTGTGTGGACCGGTTCACAGCTTGGCGCGCAACCAAGGTAGCTGAGCGCTCTTCCCCGCCAGCGGTAACGGAGCGTTAACCACTTCTCGTTAACCTCTCGTTCGGATGGTCCATGAGACCCTGGGAATCCGTGTCCGCTGCAGAGCGGGCCAGGCAGCGCATCGCACGCGGCGGCCGGTGGACGACCAACGCGCGGCGAAGCGCTTGCTTCACCTTGGCGGTGGCCCGGGCCAGATCACTGCGGCGGGTCGGTCTGAAGAGCGGCGAGCAAGCGCCGGGCGGCGGCCTGCACCAGCCCGTCGGCGGCGGCAAGCTGGCGCAAAGCGTGTGCTTTGCCTTGGCGGTGGCCCGGATCAGATCACTGCGGCGGGTTGGTCTGGAACTCGACGAGCAAGCGCCGGGCCGCGCCCTGCACCAGCCGGTCGACGGCGTCGCGGGGATCGGCCTGCTTGACCTCGGCGAGCGCCTGCTCGGCGGAGGCCGCGAACCGATCGGGATCCAGCTCGAGCAGGGTGCGGGCGCAGCCGTATTTCAGGGCGAACGCCCCGTGCGGCGCGGCCATGGTCTGGGCGCAGAGCTCGATGCCGGTCTTCCGGCCCGCGCCGTAGAGGCTCGCGGCGAGCGCGTCGCCTGCGCGCTGCACGAGGCGCAGGTGCCACATGCCAAGGAGCGCCTGCGCCCAGGCATTGTCCGGATCGAGGGCGAGCGCGCGATCGATCAGCGCCTTGCCCTCTCTGGCATAGCCGTTGAGGTGCGCGCTCAGCGGGTCGTCCAGCTCGGCGAGTTGGCCGAGCGCGATCGCCAGCTGGAGGTGCGCGTCGACGTGGTCCGGATCGCGCGCCAGCGCGGCCTCGGCATCGGCGGCCGCCCGTTCGACCAGGGCCTGCCGGTCGGCATCTGGGCTGCGGTAGATGGCTTCGACCAGGGTCGCCCGGGCGGCGAGCGCGAAGCCTTTGGCGCTGGCCAGCGAGCGCGCCAGCGCGGCGGCGCCGGCCAGATCGCCATGCGCGTAGCGCGCCTCAGCCTCGTCCAGCGCGGCTGCAGCCGTCGGCGCGACCGCTCCGGCTACCACGCAGAGCGCGATCAACCAGCTCGCCAGCGGCGGTCCGCGCCGCGGCCATGGCCGCTCAGCGGTCAACTCGCGTCGCTCCGATGATTTGCCCGCGTTTTCGCGGTTTAGCCCTGAAATATCGCCGACGGTCGAGCGGGCAAGCCGCGCTGTCCTCGCCGTCGCGCCGGCGGCGGTGGTAGGCTCGCGACCGGATCGAGCCAGGGAGGCGTCGCATGCCGAGAATCAACCGCGCGATCGAGCTGCTCGCGGCCGGGCAGCCCGTGTATTGCGCCAATGTCGAGGAGCTGACCTACGAGCGCGGCGTCGCGGAGGCGGCGACCTGGGCGGACTACCTGACGATCGATCTGGAGCATCATCCGTTCGCGCCCGCGGCCCTGCTCGCCTTCATGCGCGGCCTGGTCGACGGCGGGCCGACCGCGAGCGGCCATCGTACCCCTGCGGTGATCGTGACCCTGCCGATGGACGGCACCGACGAGCAATCGGTGCGGGCGAATGCCTGGATGATCAAGCAGACGCTGGCCGCGGGCGTGCACGGGCTCCTTTTGTGCCACGCCGAGACGCCGGCCGCGGTCAAGGCCTTCGTCGAAGCGGCGCGCTATCCGTTCCACGCGGCGGCTGAAGGGCTCGGCGTCGGCCGGCGCGGCTCCGGCGGCCAGGACCAGGCGGCCCCGATCTGGGGGCTGTCGCAGCCGGAATATCTGGATCGCGCCGACGTCTGGCCGTTGAACCAGGGCGGCGAGCTGATGCTCGGCCTGAAGATCGAGAACCGCCGCGCGCTCGACAACGCCGAGGCGAGCGCCGCCGTGCCCGGTCTCGCGTTCGCCGAGTGGGGGCCGGGCGACATGGGCATGTCGTTCGGCCACAGGGACGCCCACGATCCGCCCTATCCGCCCGAGATGATGGCGGCCCGCGCGCGGGTCAAAGCCGCGTGCGATGACGCCGGCCTTGCGTTCCTCGACCTGGTGCGCGAGGACAACGTGACCGCCCAGCTCGACGCCGGGGTGCGGGTCGGCGCCGCCACGCCGGGAGCGGCCGCAATCGGCCGCCGTCATACCAAGCGAACCCTGCCGTGGTGATCGGCACCGCGCACCCGCTGCCGTGACCACGGGGTGGATGAAACATCTCGATTCCGGGCGTCCCCCTCGACCGATATCCATCGTGCTCGGCAGCTCATTTAGCGAGCGAGAAAGGCGCGCGCATACGAGCCGCTGACCGCGAGAACACGCTCTTCGCTTGACAAAGGCGGGCAGGTGGGCGCATTCAGCATCTGCTGAGGCATATGCCAACCGGAGATGCAGGTGTCCCTTGAGCGCCACGTCAAGCTCTTCAGGAACGGTCGCAACCAAGCGGTACGGATTCCTCGCGAGTTTGAGCTGCCCGGTAAGGACGCCATCATGCGCAAGGAAGGAGACCGGCTGGTCCTCGAACCGACCCCGCCGAAGTCGTTGCTTGCCGTGCTGGCGACCCTGAAGCCTCTCGACGAGGAGTTTCCTCCAATTCCCGAGCTGGACCTCGATCCCGTCGAGCTCTGATGCGGTACCTGCTCGATACGAACACGGTGTCGGACCTCGTGCGTGACCCGGGGGGCCGCGTGGCACAGCGTATCCGCGAGGTCGGTGAGACGCAGGTGTGCACAAGCATCATCGTCGCAGCGGAGCTCCGCTACGGAGCCGCAAAGAAAAGGTCCCGACGCCTCTCGGCCCAGCTCGAAACCGTGCTCGGCGTCCTCGCGGTTCTGCCCTTCGAGGCGCCAGCCGACGTGGTGTATGGCATGCTCCGCGCTCGGCTCGAGCGGATCGGGGCGCCGATCGGCGCCAACGATCTGCTCATCGCTGCTCAGGCGATCGTCCTTGGCTGCGCCATGGTCACCGACAACCAGCGCGAGTTTGCCAGGATCGACAATTTGGCTCAGGAGAACTGGCTGCGTCAGGTCCAATGAAGGACGCTATCCGAGGGTCCGGATCGGGGGTCATTCTCCTTCTCCGAAGCGGGACACTGTTTTTGGCGGGACCTCAAGGAGGTCGGAACTCAAAGGGGCCGAACCAGGATGGTGATTGATCGGGAGATGAGGATGATCGCCAGCCGAGGCTTTGACTTGGGGCTCACCCGCATCCGGGCTGGCGACAGCTGTCACCGGTGCTAAGCTCAGCGGGGCGCTCGTCTTGCGCCAGCGCCAAGGTCACCGTCACTGGAGTTGTGCCTCGTGAGGTTCGCCGAGCATCCAAGGAGCAGCCCGTACCAGCAGGGGCTGGACCGGAACGCGGCGAATTACGCGCCGCTCACGCCGCTCAGCTTCCTCGAGCGCACCGCCGACGTGTTCCCCGACCGTACCGCGGTGATCCACGGGTCGTGGCGCGCCGATTACGCTGAGCTGCGCGCGCGCAGCCGCCGTCTCGCCTCGGCGCTCGAGCGCCATGGCGTGCGGCCCGGCGACACGGTCGCGACGATGCTGCCGAACGTGCCGGCGATGCTCGACGCCCACTTCGGCATCCCGGCCGCCGGCGCGGTGATCAACGCGCTGAACGTGCGCCTCGAGGCCGACACGATCGGCTACATACTGGATCACGGCGAGGCCAAGGTGCTGCTGACCGACCCCGAATATTCCGACGTGATCAAAGCCGCGCTCGCGCAGACCAAGCGCAAGCCGCTCGTGATCGACGTGGTCGACCCGGTATTCGACGTGCCGGGCGCGCGCCTCGGCGAGCTAACCTACGACGAGCTCCTGGCCGAGGGCGATCCCGAGTTCGAGCCGATGTATCCCGCCGACGAGTGGCAGGCGATCGCGCTCGGCTACACCTCAGGGACCACGGGCCGGCCCAAAGGCGTGGTCACCCACCACCGCGGCGCGTATCTGAACGCGATCGGCGACATCCTGGTCTGGAACATGGGCCTGCACCCGACCTATCTGTGGACGCTGCCGATGTTCCACTGCAACGGCTGGTGTTTCCCGTGGGCGGTGACCTTGCAGGCGGGCACCCAGGTGTGCCTGCGCCGGGTCGAGCCGGCCGCGATCTACGCCGCGCTCGCCGAGCACCAGGTGACGCACCTGTGCGGCGCGCCTGTGATCATGGGCATGCTGATCAACGCGACGGCCGCGGAGCGGCGCGATTTCGACCAGGAGGTCAACATGATGACCGCGGCGGCGGCGCCGCCGGCCGCGGTGCTGCAGCGCATGGCCGAGCTCGGCGTCCGGATCACGCACGCCTATGGTCTGACTGAGGTGTACGGGCCGGCCACGGTATGCGCCTGGCAGGAGGCGTGGGATGCGTTGCCGATGGACCAGCGGGCGCGCCTGCAGGCCCGCCAGGGCGTGCGCTACCCGGTGCTCGAGGGCCTCGAGGTGATGGACCCCGCCACGATGACGCCGGTGCCGCGCGACGGCCAGACCATCGGCGAGATCATGATGCGCGGCCACGACGTGATGAAGGGCTATCTCAAGGACGCCGAGGCGACCGCAGCCGCGTTCGAGGGCGGCTGGTTCCATACCGGCGATCTCGGCGTGATGCACGAGGACGGCTACATCGAGATCAAGGACCGCGCCAAGGACATCATCATCTCGGGCGGCGAGAACATCTCCTCGATCGAGGTCGAGGGCGCGCTCTACCGCCACCCCGCCGTGCTCGAGGCCGCCGTGGTCGCGCGGCCCGACGCCAAGTGGGGCGAGAGCCCGTGCGCGTTCGTCACGCTGAAGGACGGCGCCGCCGCGACCGAGCGCGACCTGATCGACCACTGCCGCGCGATCCTCGCCCACTTCAAGTGCCCGCGGACCGTGGTATTCACGGAACTGCCCAAAACCTCGACCGGCAAGGTGCAGAAGACCGTGCTGCGCGAGCGCGCCAAGGCGCTGTAAGGCTCGGGAGCGGCGTCCACCTTCTGCTCCGTTCCTTGTCTGTGAGAACACCTTCAGGAAGCGCCCGAGCGGTGGTAGCATCTCACGATGCTGCGCCTCTCAGGAGACCGTCGTGGCTACTCGGGTCAAGCCGACCGCAAAGAACATCTACGACACTGACCCATACGCCTGGGCATATGACCAAGCGGGCCTGCTACGCGCCGGACGGTTCGACGCGCTCGACCTGGAGCACCTGATCGAGGAGGTCGAAGACCTGGCCGGATCGTTGAAGAGCGGAGTCCGGAGCCGCGCCACGACGGTCATGGCGCATCTGCTCGAGCTACAGCACTCGCCGGCCCAGAACCCGCGTTTGGTATGGCGCGAGATCATACGGACGCAGCGCACGCGTCTTCTGAACGACCCCACGCCGAGCCTGCAGCGCCACCTTGCCGATCGCCTGCCCGAACTTTACGCCCGCGCGCGCTGACGCCGAGGGCTCGCTGCGCGACCACGGCGAGCAGGGCGCCGCCGACGCGCTGCCGACGACCTGCCCCTACACGCTAGAGCAGGTCACCGGCGATTGGCTGCCGTGACTCGGTCCTCGCCCGCAGCGGCAATCGAAGGATGACCGCGCCGATCGGTTTCGTCGGGCTGGGCCAGATGGGCGGGCCGCTGACCAAGCGGCTGCGCGCGGCCGGGTATGGCCTGGTCGTGCACGACGTGCGCGCGGAAGCGGTCGAGGCCCTGACCGGAGAGGGCGTCGCGGCCGCCGGATCGCCGGCCGCGGTTGCGGACCGGGCCGAGATCGTGCTCGTCAGCCTGCCGACGCCGGAAGTGGTGCGCGCGGTGGCGCTCGGGCCGGAAGGCCTGATCCGTGGCGGCGCGATCCGCACCTACGTCGATCTCTCGACCACCGGGCAGGCGGTCGCGGCCGAGGTCGCCGCGGCGCTCGCCGGGCGCGGCATCGCGACCCTGGATGCGCCGGTCTCAGGCGGGGTGCGCGGCGCGGTCGCCGGCACGCTCGCGGTGATGGTCGCTGGCGCCGGGCCCGAGCTCGAGCGCGTGCGGCCGCTGCTCGAGGTGTTCGGCCGCGTGTTCCACGTCGGCGAGCGCCCTGGCCTCGGCCAGTTGATGAAGCTCGCCAACAACTTCCTTTCGGGCACCGCGATCGCCGCGACCGCCGAGGCCGTGGCGCTCGGGGTCAAGGGCGGCCTCGATCCGAGGATCATGCTCGAGGTGATCAACGCGAGCACGGGCCGCAATACCGCGAGCGAGGACAAGTTTCCGCGCCAGATCCTGACCGGCAGGTACGCCGCCGGCTTCACGACCGGTCTCTTGACCAAGGACCTGGGTTTGTGCGCCGCCGCGGCCGAGGCGCTGGGCGTGCCGATGCCGGTCGCCGCCGCGGTCCATGTGCGGTGGCGGCGGGCGCTCGCCGAGCTCGGCGCCGATGCCGACATCACCAGGATCGTCGCCCTAATCGAGCGGGATGCCGGCGCGCGGATCGCGCCCGAGGAGGCCGCGGAGTGACTCCTGGAGCATCGTCGTCGACCCCAACGCGCTGATCAGCCGTCTGCTGTTGTCGGCATCGGTGCCAGGCCGGGCCGTCGGGAAAAGCGGTGGAAGTCGCTCGGCTCCTGGTCCAAGCGGCGACGACGGAGGAGCTGGCCACCGTCCGGGGTCGGGCAAACTCCGATCCGTACCCATCCGTTGCCGACGGGCAGGCGTTCATTCACCTACCCGGGGCGCATCGCCGAGATGGTTGCGATTGCGCACAGTGTGCGCCGGCCGGGACGACGAGTTCCTGGAGGTCGCCGTGAACGGGCCGATCTCGTCATCACCGGCGACCGCGACCTGCTCGAGCTCGATCCTTTTATGGCGATCGCGATCTTTTAGTCCTGTTGCCTGACTCGCTGATCGCAGCCTGAGCCTAAAAACCGCGGCAGGTCGGGGAAGCGGGCCTCGCCGCGATGCACGTGCGGGCGGCCGAGCTCGGCGCAGCGGTGCAGCTTGGAGAACACCTTGCCGGGGTTGAGGATCTGGGCCGGGTCGAACGCGCATTTCACGCGCTGCTGCTGGTTCAGGTCGTCCTCGTTGAACATCACCGGCATCAGATCGCGCTTCTCGACGTCGACGTCGACGCCGACGCCGACGCCGACGCCGTGCTCGCCGGTGAGCACGCCGCTCCGGGCCTTAGCGATAACTGCCGCCAGCCGGCGCGGCTCATCCCCCCTGCCGCCCAGGCCACCAGTCGCCGAGCACCTGCTCCAAGCTGTAGGCGGGACGCTCGGGCAGGGGCGGAACTTCGTCGGCCTCGCCGTAGAGCTCGAGCTTGCGAGCGAGGCGGCGCCGGGCACGGGCGTAGAGAAGCGGCAGTTGGCGAGCAAGGTCGCGCCGGAGCGTCGGGGTGAGGCGCGCTTCGATCTCGTCGCGGAAGCCGACGATCTCGTCGATCCAGCCGCGCCGGGGCGCTTCGGCCGGCGAGTGCTCGAGGAGCAGCAGGTGCTCGATGATCCGCACCGTCCAGCTCCGGAGCGCGTTGCGTTGTTCCTTGCCCAGATCGGCAATCTCCTCGGCGAGGTGCTTGAGGTCGAGTGGCAGGTTGGGGCGCATGCGAGCGAAGCGCCGAAGCTCCCGCGCCTGAAGCTGCGTCCAGGCGAGAAAATCGTGCTCGTACAGGTCGTCTGCGGGGCGCATGCTCATGCGAAAAGGATAAGCTCCGATTTCCGGTGACGACAATCGAGAATCGAGCCGATCGGGTGCCATCGTCTGACGCGTAGGGAAAAGCGCTTAGAGCGATGCTACCGCTGACGGCGCGAGCTCACAACGAGAGGGGGCTCTGGTTTTAGGCCGTCCGTTGGGTCCTGACTCGCGCCTTCTTTTGCCATTCTTCCTCTGCGTTCACCCTCAGGTCTGCTACTTCTTTTGCGATCGCCCTCAGGTCCACCGGCCGCATGTCACGATAGCGAGTAAGTAGCGAATGAACACTTGAGGCCGACCATGGCCGATTTCTGACCGAGGCGATGCCGAGCGCGTTCAACGCCTTGGCTATCTTGCGAACGCTGAGCCCCTTCGCATCCAGCTCCAAGCCGCCGTGCTGGTTCAGGGCGAGAGCAGCGGGAAGCCTACGCTGAGGCACCCAAACCCGGACATCGGCAAGAGAAGGACAAGGTGCCAGGATGTTCGACTAAAAGCGGCGAGGGCCGGGTCAAAACCGTGGCAGGTCGGGGAAGCGGACCTGGCCGCGATGCACGTGCAGGCGGCCGAGCTCGGCGCAGCGGTGCAGCTTGGGGAACACCTTGCCGGGGTTGAGGATCTGGGCCGGGTCGAACGCGCATTTCACGCGCTGCTGCTGGTTCAGATCGTCCTCGTTAAACATCACCGGCATCAGGTCGCGCTTCTCGACGCCGACGCCATGCTCGCCGGTGAGCACGCCGCCGACCTCGACGCACAGCTTCAGGATCTCGGCGCCGAATTCCTCGGTGCGCTCGAGCTGCCCGGGCTGGTTCGCGTCGTACAGGATCAAGGGATGCAGGTTGCCGTCGCCGGC
>JBKPNX010000090.1:0-37421 GCA_046732855.1 Pseudomonadota bacterium | reverse complement strand
ATCCATCGTGGCAAGGAGCGGCCATGCCTACGGGAACAGTGAAGTGGTTCAACCCGACCAAAGGGTACGGGTTCATCCAGCCGAGCGACGGCTCCAAGGATGCGTTCGTCCACATTTCAGCGGTCGAGCGCGCCGGCCTGCGCACGCTGCGCGAGGGCCAGAAGGTGCAGTACGAGCTGGTGCCGGGGCGGAACGGCAAGACCTCGGCGGAGGATCTGGTCGTCCTCGACTGATTACGCCGCTGCGGCGCAGGGCGGCCTGACGCTGCCGACACCGCAGTTTCGGGCCGTGCGGTGGCGCTCCGTCGCCGGAGCCGGCCGCACGTTATTGGGGCCGCGCCCCGTCAGGTGGCTGGCGGCCGGCGCACCCGGGCCCGATCGGGGTGATCGGGCAGCGAAGGAGAATCATGCCACGCAAGCCCAACTACCGTTTCGAGCGCTTCGAGCGCGAACGTACCCGGGCCGCCAAGAAGGCTGCGCGCGCCCAGGCCAAAGCGGACAAGAAGGCCAAGGCCAGCGAGGTCGCGAGCGATCCGGATCGGGCGGCAGAGCGCGCCGCAGAATCGGCCGAGGACGACGCGAACTCGGACTAGCGCTGGGCCCGCGCCCTGGCCGCTCTGGCAGCCGGCGGCGAACGTTGATGCTGCCAACCACGCATCGTTGCAGCCCCTGCCGTGCCGCTGCAGAACCGGGTGACGCCCACGGGTGAGATCGTCGCCGACCCGGCGCGCGGCACGCTCATGGGCAATCGCGGCATTCTGCACGATGCCAAGAGACGACTCGGTGCGGCGCGATGGCGCCACCGCAGCTGGATCTGCTGCCAGCTCAGCTTCGAGGGTCGCCGGCGTACGATCATGGCGCCGCGCCGCTACACCGAGCTGTTCTTTCTCGACGAAGCGACGGCGCTGGCGGCCGGCCATCGCCCCTGTTTCGAGTGCCGGCGCGCCGCGTTCCGGGCGTTCCAGGCGGCATGGCGGCGCGCCTTCGGGGCCCCGGGCTGCCCCGCGGCGGCCATGGACCGGGTTTTGCACCTGGCTCGGGTCGAGCCGCGCACGCGCTACCAGATCCGCTTCGCGGCGCCGCTGGACGAGCTGCCCGACGGCGTGTTCGTCCTCCTCGACGAGGCCCCTTCGCCTCCGCTCCTCGTTTTCGGCGATCGCCTGCTGCCCTGGTCTGCCTCCGGCTACGCTGCCTCGCTCACCCGGCCGGCCGGCATCGGTTGCTGCGTGCTCACGCCCGCGCCCACTGTCGCGGTTCTCCGGGCCGGGTATGCGCCGGCGCTTCACCCGTCGGCCGGGCGCGCGATCGGCTGATGACGGCAACACTCGACCCGATACTCGAGCGCTCGACCTTGCAGCGCTCGCGAAGATCGGCGCGCCCGTGTCCCGGCTCAACCCTCTTCCGCGCGCAGCTCGCGCCGGTAACGCTGCCAGTTGTGCACGTAGTGCTCCGCGTGCGCGCGCATGAGCGCGAGGTGCTCCGCGGTGACCTCGCGCACCACCTTGCCGGGCGCGCCCAGGACCAGCGAGTTGTCGGGGATCGACTTGCCCTCCGGGATCAGCGCCTTGGTGCCGATCAGGCAGTTTCGCCCGATGGTGGCGCCGTTTAGGACCACCGCACCGATGCCGATCAGCGAGCCGTCGCCGATCGTGCAGCCGTGCAGCATCACCAGATGGCCGACGGTCACGCCCCGGCCGATGACCAGCGGGTAGCCGGGATCGGTGTGCAGGACGCAGCCGTCCTGGACGTTCGATTCGTCGCCCACGGTGATCGGCTCGTTGTCGCCGCGCAGCACGCTGTGCCACCACACGCTGGCGTTCTGGCCGAGCCTGACCTTACCTATCAGCACCGCGGTCGGCGCGATCCAGAAACGGTCATCCGCCGTGCTGATGCGGGCATCACCGAGGGCGTAGCGCATGATGGTCCTCCGGCCAGTGGCGCGGCCATCCTAATGGCGGCGGCCGATCTCGGAAGGGGGCGGCAGGCGCCGGACCGTTTGGCGCGCGCGCTCGGGTTCGCCCGCTCGCTCGCGATCTACCACGGGCGGCCCTGGCGCACGCGCGCGCTGCGCCGGCACTACGCCCGGTTCCTCAGGCCGGGCGATCTGGCGTTCGACCTCGGCGCGCATGTCGGCAACCACGCCCGCTGCTTTGCCGGCCTCGGCGCCCGGGTGCTTGCGGTCGAGCCGCAACCGGAGTTCGCCGCCTGGCTGCGCCGGCTGTTCCGCGCCCGGCCGGAGGTGACCGTGCTCGAATGCGCCATCGCTGCGGCTCCGGGCGAGGTCGAGCTCTACCAGAGCCCGCGCACGCCCACGGTGGCGACGGTCTCGCGGCGCTGGATCGACGCGGTGCGCGCGAGCCCCGGCTTCGACCAGGTCCGCTGGGCGAGCGGCGTCGGGGTGCCCGCGACCACGCTCGATGCGCTGATCGCCCGTTATGGCCTGCCGCGCTTTTGCAAGATCGACGTCGAGGGCTACGAGGCGGTGGTGCTGCGCGGGCTCTCCCAGCCGATCCCCGCGCTGGCGTTCGAGTACGTGCCGGCGGCGAGCGACGTGGCGCGGCGCGCGGCCGGGCTGCTGACTGCGCTCGGGCCGTACCGCTTCAATCCCACGATCGGCGAGCGCCGCCGCTTCGTGTGGGAGCAATGGCGGCCGATCAACGCGCTCGACGACTGGCTCGCCGCGTGCCGCGCGGGCGAACCGTCCGGCGACGTCTATGCCCGGCTGGAGGACCGCGACGGTGGCTGAAGCTAGAGCCGCCAGGGTCTCGAAATTGCCCCGATCTTGGGCGAGATCCGCCCTGGTCCTGGTTACGGCGTTTGTGGCGCTGTCGCTGCTCTGGAATATGCCGGTCAGGCTTTCGGAGTTCGCTTGGTCGTGGCTCGTGGCGCCCGCGCTCGAGGTCGCGGTCCTGTTCGCGCTGCTCGCGCTCGTGGCCCCGCTGCGCACCGGTCGGGCTGGGCAGATGATTGCCGCGGCCGCGGCGCTGGCGACCACGCTGGTCGTGGCGCTCAAGGCCGCGGGCCTCGGCATCTACGAGAGCCTCGGGCGCCCGCTCAATCCGGTGCTCGACGCGCATCTTGCCCGCTCGCTCGTGGACCTGCTGACCGAGACGCTCCCCGGCCCGCTTGGCTGGCTCTGCCTCGCCGCGCTCGCGCTGCTCCCGCTCCTGGTGTTCGCGCTTGCTTTCGCGGCGGTGCGGGCAGCGCAGCGCGCGCTCGCTTCGCCCCTGGTCCGGCACGCGACGGCGGCGGCGTGCGCCGCGCTGATCGGCCTGTTCGTAGTTCAGCAGGCGCTGCCCCAGGCGCTCGGGCAGCTTCGGCCGGTGTCGAACGAGGCCAGCCTCATGCTGCGCGAACAGTGGCGCGCGGCCGAGAGCGCGCTCGCCGGCATGGCAACGTTCGAGGCGGCGATCGCGAGGGACCCGTTCAGCGCCGTCCCGGGAGAACGTCTGCTCGCGCGCCTGGGCGGCGCCGATGTGTTGCTGATGTTCGTCGAGTCCTATGGGCGGAGCGCGCTGGAGCTGCCGCGCTATGCCCAGACCACCAGGCCGACGCTCGCGGCGTTCGAGCAGCGCCTCGCCGAGCGCGGCCTCCTCGCCGCCTCGGGCTGGCTCACCTCGCCGACCATGGGCGGCCAGTCGTGGCTGGCGCACGGCACGCTCGAAAGCGGGCGGTGGGTCAGCGATCAGGGCCGCTACCAGGCGCTGATCGAGAGCGAGCGGCTCACCCTGACTCGCGCGTTCGCCCGGGCCGGTTATCGCACGATCGCGCTCAAGCCAGCGATCACGCGCCCGTGGCCGGAGGGCGAGCGGCTCGGGTTCGAGCGGATCTATGCCGCGGCCGACTTCGGCTATCGCGGCCGGCCGTACAACTGGGTCACCATGCCCGACCAGTACACCCTCGCCGTGCTCGAGCAGGCGGAGCGCGCCGGCGCCGGGCGCCCCCTGTTCGCGGAGGTATCGCTGATCAGCAGCCATGCGCCCTGGACGCCGACCCCGCGGGTGCTGGAGGACTGGTCCGCGCTCGGCGACGGCAGCGTGTTCTCGCAGTGGGCGGATGCGGGCGACCCGCCGGAGGTCGTCTGGCGCGACCCCGAGCGCGTGCGCGCACAATATGTCAACACAATCGACTACGTGCTGCGCGTGCTTGCGTCGTACGCGGCGAACTTCGTCGACGCGCGCACGCTTTTGATCCTGGTCGGCGACCATCAGCCGGCGCCGCTGATCACCGGCGAGGACGCCTCGCGTGATGTGCCGATCCACGTGATCAGCGGCGAGCCGGCCCTGCTGGCGCCGTTCCTCGCCTGGGGCTTTCGCGCGGGCATGCGCCCACCGGCCGACGCTGCGGCCAGACGCATGGACCAATTCCGCGACTTCTTCCTTGGGGCGTTCAGCACGCCGCCGCTCGATCCGTCAGCCCCCTCGGCCGCGCTCTCGCATCCAGCGCCCAGGTCCAATCCGCGCCGCGCGCTGGCAACCCACGCCGGGCTGAGGTCTGCCACGCGTCGCAATTCCACGGACACGTGACCGAGATCCGGCCTATCCTTGGTTAGGGTTATCTGTGGCGCACGCAGCTGTCGACGGGAGAATGTCACATGAATCGGATTACTGTACCGACCGTCGGCGCATTGCTGATGCTGGCATCGCTCGGCGCGCAGGCCGCCGACCTCGTGGTATGGTGGGATGAAGGGTATTATGCTGAGGAGAGCGAGGCAGTCGCGGAGGTGATTGCAGCGTTCGAGCAGGGCAGCGGCAAGCAAGTAGAGCTAGTCCAGTATCCCCAGGACCAGCTTCCGTACAAGATCGAGGCGGCGCTCGCGGCCGGGGGGCCGCCAGACTTCGCCTTCGGCTTCGATCTTAACGAACATGACGCCAGATGGGCTTTCGAGGGTCGGCTCGTGGACATCTCGGACGTCATCGGCCACTTCTCGGACCTGTTCGATCCGGATGCGCTCGCCTCGATGACGTGGCGCAACGCCAAGACCGGCCAAAAGGCCCTTTACGGGCTGCCGATGGGGCGCACGACCAATCACCTTCACGTCTGGAAGAGCCTTCTGGAGACTGCGGGCTACGAGCTCGCGGACATCCCGCGCGAGTGGGATGCGTTCTGGGCATTCTGGTGCGACGAAGTGCAACCGGAGGTGCGCCGGGCCACGAGTCGCGACGACATCTGGGGCATCGGCCTCCCTATGTCAGGCCAGGCATTCGACACCTGGTTTCAGTTCCACCAGTTCCTGGGCGCCTACGAGGCCGACTATGTGTCTCCCGATGGCCTTCTCGTCATCGACGATCCCGAGATCAGGCGACGGCTGATCAAGGCCATGGACAGCTACACCGCGGTGTACCGCAAGGGATGCACCCCGCCCGACTCGCTGACCTGGGGCAACCCCGGCAATAACGCGCAGTTTCACTCTCAGGCGGTCGTCATCACGCCGAACGAGACCCTCTCGATTCCCAACGCGCTCAAGCGCGAGCGTCCGAACGACTACTACGAGAACACGGCCACGATCGAATGGCCGCTTGGCCCGTCTGGCGAACCCTTTCCGATCCTGGGCAACGTGTTGCCGGCTGTGGTCTTCAAGGACGGCGACAACGTCGCCACGGCCAAGGAGTTCGTCCGCTTTCTGGTGGCCGAGGGCTGGCTGATGCACTATCTCAACTTCTCCGGTGAGCGCATGTTGCCATCGATCTTGAAACTGCTCGACCAGCCATTCTGGCTCGACCCGAGCGACCCGCACCGCATGGCCTCGGCGATGCAGGTCAGCTCGCGATCGCTCGGTCATAATTACGCGGTGGCCTCAGGCAACTGGCGGCACGTCCAAGTCGACTCGGAGAACGTCTGGGGCAACGCTGTCCACCGCGTCGCCGCCGAGAGCATCAGCCCCGAGCAGGCGGTCGACGAGGCGATCGCCCGGGTCAAGCAGATCCTCGCCGAAGAGCCTGGTATAGGCGCACCGAAGTAGCGCGAACCGGCGGGCCGCTATCCCTCCGGCTCGATCAGCTCGTCGCCCGCAACAGGCGGCTGGCCGCGGCCGAGGCGCGACAGGATCTCGAGAGCCTTGTTCGGATCGCCGCGCGCGGCGCGCTCCTCGAACCAGCGGCGACTGCGCAGCACAGCGAGCTTCTCCGCGACCGCTACGTTGATGAGCTGGTTGATCGTGGTCTGGTCCTCCGCCGCGACCTTGCGCAACTCCTCCATCAGGGACGGCTGTAAGCGCAGCGCGTAGTTGCTCTTTCTCATGAACGCTACTCCAGGAGCCGCCGCACGATCGCGCCCGGCCGTGCCACCGCAATGCGAAAGCGCGCCGCCGCCGCGAGGTGGCGCAGATCGAAGGTCGCGATCATGTCGGCGCCGCCGTTGACCGCCGCCTCGAGCACGAGTTCGTCGCCGGCCGGGGCTATTCCGCGGCGATTTGGTAGGCGTCCAGGGGCGGGCAGGAGCAGATCAGGTTGCGATCACCGTAGACGTTGTCGACGCGTCCGACCGGCGGCCAGTATTTGCTCTCGCGCACGGCCGCGACCGGGAAGAAGGCCGCCGCGCGGGAATAGGGCCGGGTCCACTCGGCGATCAGCAGATCCGCCGTGTGCGGCGCGTTGCGCAGAGGATTGTTGCGGGCGTCCGCCTCCCCCCGCTCGATCGCCCCGATCTCGGCGCGGATCGCGATCATCGCGTCGCAGAAGCGGTCGAGCTCGCCCTTGGCCTCGCTCTCGGTCGGCTCGATCATCATCGTATCAGGCACCGGCCAGGACATGGTCGGCGCGTGGAAGCCGTAGTCGACCAGCCGCTTGGCGACGTCCTCGACGGTCACGCCGCACGCCTGCCTGATCTGGCGCAGGTCGATGATGCACTCATGCGCGACGCGGCCGTTCTTGCCGGCGTAGACGATCGGGTAGTGCGGCGCGAGCCGGGCGGCGAGGTAGTTGGCGTTCAGGATCGCGACCTGCGTCGCGCGGGTCAGGCCGGCCGCGCCCATCATCGCGATGTACGCCCAGGAGATCGGCAGGATCAAGGGCGAGCCCCAGGGCGCCGCGGACACCTGGCCGATGGTGCCGTCGGGCCCGGCCTGCGGGTTGACCCCGGCGACCACCGCATGATCGGGCAGATAGGGCGCCAGATGCGCCTTGACGCCGATCGGGCCCATGCCGGGACCGCCGCCGCCGTGCGGGATGCAGAAGGTCTTGTGCAGGTTCAGATGCGCGACGTCGGCGCCGATCTCCGCGACCCGACAGATGCCGACCAGCGCGTTGAGATTGGCGCCGTCAAGATAGACCTGCCCGCCGTGCTCGTGCACGATCGCGCAGATGTCGCGGATCGCCACCTCGAACACGCCGTGGGTCGAGGGGTAGGTGATCATCAGCGCCGCGAGGTTGGGGCGGTGCGCCGCCGCCTTGGCGCGCAGGTCATCGAGATCGACGTTGCCGCTGTCGTCGCAGCCGACCACCACGACCTCGAGGCCGGCCATGTGCGCGCTCGCGGGGTTGGTGCCGTGCGCCGACGCCGGGATCAGGCAGACTTTGCGGTGCGCCTCGCCGCGCACCTCGTGGTACTTCAGAATGGTCAGCAGGCCCGCATACTCGCCCTGGCTGCCGGCGTTCGGCTGCAGGCTGATCACCGCAAACCCGGTGATCTCGGCCAGCCACGCCGCCAGCTCCCCGAGCAGCTGCCGGTAGCCCTCGGCCTGATCGCGCGGCGCGAACGGATGGAGCGCTGCGAACTCCGGCCAGGTGATCGGCATCATCTCGGCGGTGGCGTTCAGCTTCATGGTGCACGAGCCGAGCGGGATCATCGTGCGATCGAGCGCCAGGTCCTTGTCCTGCAGGCGACGCAGGTAGCGCAGCATCTCGGTCTCGCTGTGATGCTGCCCGAACACCGGATGGGTGAGGAAACCGCTGGCGCGCCGCAGCGCCGCGGGAATGACGTCCGGTAGCGCGCGCTCAAGCGCATCGAAGTCCGGCGAGCCGCGCCCGGGTGCCAGCGCCTGCCAGAGCGTCTCGAGATGCTCGCGCCGGGTGGTCTCATCGAGCGCGACGCCCAGGTGGTCAGGGTCGACCAGGCGCAGATTGATGCCGCGCCCGCGCGCCTGAGCTGACAGCTGCGCGGCCCGGCCAGGCACGCGCAGGGTGAGCGTGTCGAAGTAGGCGGGCGTGATCACCTCGACGCCGCGCTCCGCGAGGCCGGCGGCGAGAAGCCGCGTGAGGCGATGCACCCGCCCGGCGATCCGGCGGAGACCCTCGGGACCGTGGTAGACCGCGTACATCGCGGCCATGACCGCGAGCAGCACCTGCGCGGTGCAGATGTTGCTGGTCGCCTTCTCGCGGCGGATGTGCTGCTCGCGCGTCTGCAGGGCCATGCGCAGCGCCGGGCGGCCCTGCGCATCGACCGACACGCCGATCAGTCGGCCGGGCACGGCGCGCTTGTAGGCGTCGCGCGTGGCGAAGAACGCCGCGTGCGGCCCGCCGTAGCCCATCGGCACGCCGAAGCGCTGGGCGCTGCCGATCGCCACGTCGGCGCCGAGCTCGCCGGGCGGCGTCAGCACCACGAGGCTGAGCAGATCGGTCGCCATGACCGCGAGCGCGCCGGCGCCGTGCAGCTGCTCGACCACCGCCCGGAAATCGCGCACCGCGCCGCTCGAGCCGGGGTAATGGAGCAGCGCGCCGAATACTCCGGCCGGCTGCAGGTCGCGCAACGGATCACCGACCGCGATCTCCAGGCCGAGGCCGCGGGCGCGCGTCCGCAGCACGGCGAGCGTCTGCGGATGGCAATCGATGTCTACGAAGAAGACATTCGCGCCGTTCTTGCCCACACGTCTCGCCATGGCCATGGCCTCGGCGGCGGCGGTCGCCTCGTCCAGCAGCGAGGCATTCGCCAGCTCGAGCCCGGTCAGGTCGATCACCATCTGCTGGAAATTGAGCAGCGCCTCGAGCCGGCCCTGGCTGACCTCGGCCTGATAGGGGGTGTAGGCCGTGTACCAGCCGGGGTCCTCGAGCACGTTGCGCTGGATCACCGCCGGCGTGATCGTGTCGTAGTAGCCCAGGCCGATCATCGAGACCTGGACCCGGTTGCGCTCGGCGATCCGGCGCAGGGTCGCGAGCGCCGTCCGTTCGTCGAGCGGGGCGGGCAGCGCCAGCGGCCGCTCGGTGCGGATCGCAGCCGGGGTCGCCTGCTTGATGAGATCCTCGAGCGAACGCGCCCCGACCACCGCGAGCATCGCCTCGATCTCAGCCGCATCCGGCCCGATGTGCCGCCGGACGAACGCGTCGCCCGTTTCGAGCGCGCTCAGTGTCTCGCGTGCCGTCATGCTCCGCTCCTCGTCGGCATGTCGTGCCGATCAGCTCAGACCGGCCACGTAAGCCTTGTAGGCCGCGGGATCCATCAACTCTGTTAACTCCGCCTGATCGGCAATGCGCAGCCGGCAGAACCAACCCTCGTCCTCGGCGCTGCGGTTGACCAGGCCGGGATCGTTCGCGAGGTCGCCGTTGGTCTCGGTCACCTCGCCGCCGACGGGGGCGTAGACGTCGCTCGCCGCCTTGACGCTCTCGACCACGGCCAGGCTGCCGCCGCGGCTGACCTTGCGGCCGATCTCCGGCAGCTCGACGAAGACCAGCTCGCCCAGCTGCTCCTGGGCGTAGTCCGAGATGCCCACGGTCGCGACATCGCCGTCCAGGCGGACCCACTCGTGCTCCTTGGTGTAGCGGACGTCGGACATCGGAACACTCCTTCAACGCTGGTAGCGATGGGGAACGAACGGCAGCGCGACCACCTTGGCCGGATGCGCCTTGCCGCGGATCGACAGCTGCAGCGGGCTTTCTGGCGCGGCGTGTGCGGCGCGCACGTAGCCGAGCGCGATCGGCCCGCCGATCGTCGGTCCGAAGCCGCCGCTGGTCACCACGCCGACAGGCTGACCGGCAGGATCGCTGATCTCGGTGCCCTCGCGCGCCGGCGCGCGCCCGTCGGGCCGAATCCCGACCAGGCGCCGCTCGGTGCCCTCGGCCAGCTGGCGCAGGATAAGGTCAGCGCCGGGGAAGTCGGCTTCGCGGCGCCGGCGCTTCGCGATGGTCCAGCCGAGGCCCGCCTCGACCGGCGTGATGTCCGCGCTCAGCTCATGGCCGTACAGGCACAGACCCGCCTCGAGGCGGAGCGAGTCGCGCGCGCCGAGGCCCGCCGGCGCCACCTCGGGCTCATCCAGGAGCAGGCGGGCCAGCGCCGCCGCATCGCTGGCGGCGACCGAGATCTCGAACCCGTCCTCGCCGGTGTAGCCGCAGCGCGAGATCCGGGAGGAGAACCCGCCGATCGGCGCGGTCATCGTGTGCATGAAGGCGAGCCCGCTCGAGCTCGGGCACAGCCGGCCGAGCACCTCCGCGGCGCGCGGCCCCTGCAGCGCGAGCAGGGCGCGGTCGGCCAGCTCCTCGACCGAATGCTCCGGCTCGAGCGCCTGGCGCAGGTGGGCGAGGTCGGCGGCGCGGCGCGCGGCATTGGCGACCACGAACACGCCCTCGGGCACCCGGCCGGCGATCAGGTCGTCGAGCGTGCCGCCCCGCTCGTTGGTGAAAAGGGTGTAGCGCAGGCTGCCCTCGGCGAGGCCCGCGATGTCGCCCGGCACGAGGCGCTCGAAATCCTCGGCGACGCCCGCGCCGCGGATCAGCGCCTGGACCATGTGCGAGACGTCGAACAGCGCCGCGGCGGTGCGGCAGTGCCGGTGCTCGGCCATGATGCCCGGCGGGTACTGCACCGGCAGCAACCAGCCGGCGAAGTCGACGAGCTTGCCGCCAAGCTCCACGTGCAGGTCGTGCAACGGGGTGCGACGCGGGACCGGGCTGGACGTGGGGACAGTCTGATCGCTCAAGCTCGAGACCTCCGCGAAGCCGAGCGGCCAGCCCGCCCCAGCGGCGGCCGCCAAGCCCCCTCTGTCCCGAACCTGAGAGATTAGGCACGTTCGGCGCTCACCGAGCGCGCCCTACCCCTTCGGTGGAGGGCCACACGCGGCCCTCACTCTCCAGAGTGCCATCCTCCCGCGGTCCCGTTGCCTGAGAGTTTCCGGGGCGGTTGCTCCTTCGGCGTCGCGCCTCCAAGCCGCGGCGCGATCTCTCCCGCGGGATTCCACTGGCTATGATTGCGACACACTACCGCGGCGCCGCTCGCGGTCAAGCACGGCGCGTGGCGGGACTAGCGCCGCAACGGCTGCTCGCGGCGCTGTAATTCCTCATCGTCGAGCTGAAAGCCGATGAGCAGGGTGTAGTACGGGGCCTGCCCGGGGGTGATGGACGGCAAGCGCAAAGTGAGGTTCTCGGATAGGCCCACCTGCTGCTTATCCTCAAAGGGAAGGTCACCTCCCAGGGTGTCCCGCGCTAGGATACGGCGATCCGGCCCCACCGTCGCTACGAAGTAAGTCACTTCCTCCCTGCCCGACAGCGCCGGGCCACGCTCTGCAATCACCTTGAAGCTGAGGTCGACATCGACCCCTGGCGCGTTTGAGTCGTCGTAGCGACAGCTGCTGCTGAGGTCGGTCAGCACAGCGAGATAGCGCAGTTGGTCCGGGCGCGGCTCGGTGCCGGCGCCCGGGGTGTAGACGGCGGTCTGCGCCGCACCGTCCAGGAACAAGGCCGCGGGGCACGCCGGCGGCGGCTCCGGATTGGACGAGGCGCAGGCGGCAAGGCCCAGCACGCCGGCCAGTAACGCCGCCGGGCGCGCCGGCCGTCGGGCGGCGCCACGATCCGAGGAGCGGCGGCGGCTCACAGCCGGGCGTGGCTGCCGTCGCAAAACGGTCGGCCTTGGCTGGTTCTGCACCCGCACAGGTACGCCGTGCCGTCGCGCTCGGCCTTGAACACCGCGGGGACCAGGCCGCAGGCGCACCAGACGTAAGTCCGGCCGGCGCGCAGCTCGACCGCAAACGGGCCCTTTTGCGCCACGATCGCCTCGTTCAGGGTCGCCACGGCTCCATCCCGCTGCTCGGGCAGCCGACACCTAACCCGAGACCTTCCGGCTCGGCAAGGGTGCCTTGGAAAGGCTTGTCCCATGACCGCCGCGCCGCGTAAGGTCTGGCGGTCCGACGGATACCGTCCAATATGGGAGACGCGCGGGTGCCGGCACTCGCTGCCCTCGACCTGGGGACCAATAACTGCCGCCTGCTGGTCGCTCGGCCGCATGCCGATTGCTTCGAGGTGATCGACAGCTTCTCGCGGATCGTGCGCCTCGGCGAAGGGCTGGCGGCGAGCGGCTGGCTCAAGGAAAGGGCGATGGCGCGAACCGTGGCGGCGCTCAGGGTGTGCGCCCGGATCATGGCCCGGCACAGCGTGCGCGAGGCCCGCTGCGTCGCGACCGAGGCCTGCCGCCGCGCGCTGAACGGCCCCGAGTTCCTGGCCCGGGTGCGGCGCGCGACCGGGATCGAGCTCGAGATCCTCGCGCACGAGCAGGAAGCGCAGCTGGCGCTGCTCGGATGCCTGCCCTTGATCGAACCGAGCGCCGGCCCCGCCCTGCTGGTCGACGTCGGCGGCGGCAGCACCGAGATCCTGTGGCTTGACCGCAGCGAGCCCGCGGATACCGGGCTCGCGAGCATGTCCCTGCCGGTCGGGGTGGTCGCGCTGTCCGAAGCCTTCACCTCCGAGCCCGACGAGGCGACGTTCGAGGCCATGGTGCACCATGTGCGCGCCGCGATCGAGGCGGTGTGGGCACTGGGTGCTGGCTCGAGGTGGCCACCGGCGCAACTGATCGGCACCTCCGGCACGATCACCACGCTCGCGGCGTTCCACCTGGAGCTGCGCCGCTACGATCGCCGGCGCATCGACGGGCTGGCGCTCGACCGCGCCGCCGTCACCAGCGCCTCGGAGCGGCTGCGCGCCATGACGAATGCAACGCGCGCGGCGCATCCCTGCATCGGGCCCGGGCGCGCCGACCTGGTGGTGGCCGGCTGCGCGATCCTCGAGGCGGTCCTGCGCACGTGGCCGGCGCCGGTGCTGCGGGTCGCCGATCGCGGTCTGCGCGAGGGCATCCTGCACGGCCTGATGGGCCAGACCCTCGAGGCGGCGCTGTACGAGCCGCCCGGGTCAGCTGCGCCCATCCTGGCGCTCGACGCGACGCCGGCCTGATCCTGGGCGTCGCCAGTGGCGCCGGCGCGCAGCACCCGGGTCCGGGTGCGAGGCAAGGGACGGCGAGCCGGTTCGACCAGATGGCTCGACCGCCACCTTAACGATCCGCACGTGCAGAGCGCGCGGCGGGCCGGCTACCGGTCGCGCGCGGCTTACAAGCTCTTGGAGATCGATCAGCGGTTCAAGCTGCTCAAGCCCGGCCGCATCGTGGTCGATCTGGGCAGCGCGCCTGGCAGCTGGGCACAGGTGGCCGCGGCGCGCGGCTGTTCCGTGATCGGGCTCGATCTGGCCGAAGTGGCGCCGCTGGCCGGCGTGAGCCTGCTGCAGGGCGACGTGTTCGATCCGGCGACGCCGGCAGCCCTGAGGGCGGCCGCGGGCGGGCCGGTTGCGGTCGTGCTCAGCGACATGGCGGCGGCTTCGACCGGCCAGCGCGCGGTCGACCGCCTGCGCGCCGAGGCGCTCGGCGAAGCGGTGCTCGCTCTGCTGCCCGAGCTGCTCGCGCCCGGCGGCAACGCCGTGATCAAGCTGGTGCGCGGCGCCGAGAGCGGGGTGACGGCGGCGGCGAAGCGCGCCTTCGAGCGGGCGCATCTGGTCCGGCCCGACGCGACCCATCGCGGCTCCTCCGAGATCTACCTGGTCGCGCTCGGCTACCGCGGCCCGCCGCGCGAGCCACCCTGAGCGTCGCAGCGGCGTTTCGGCAACGATTTTGCCCGCCGGCGCGGCGGAACGTCATAGCTGCAATGCAAAAAAACTTATCAGAAGCGCCCATATTATAAACGGTTAAGGAGTATGCAATGCAAAACAGGAGAGCAAACATGGGCGCGCATATGCCAGTCCAATCGGAGCGGCTGGCGGCCGATAGTTCCTCGGGCGAGGACTGGGCGCGGATCGATCCGACCGTGTTCATGGCCGAAGGGCGCCGCCTGCACGCGCGGGCCGTGGCGGAAGCGCTCGGGGCCGGTTGGCGCGGTTTCCGCTGGAGCATCGATCGCCTCGCGGCCGGCGTCCGCGAGCTGCGGCAGCGGCTCGCCAGAAGGGTTGCGCGGAACCGGGCGGTCCACCAGCTCGCAGGGCTGGACGACCGGCTGCTGGCCGACATCGGCCTGCGCCGGGGCGACATCGAACTCGCGGTCGACGGCCGGCTGGCCGACCCGCGGGTTCGCCGCCGCAAGGCCATGGCGGAGCTGGCGCTGGAGGGCAGACGCAGCGCGGTCCCGGCCGCGCCGGCCAACAGCAACCGGTCGGTCCCGACGCTACCCGCTCCCGGCCTCGCGGCCTGACCCGCGGCGCGTCGGGCGCACGATTCGCGCCACGGCCGCGCAGCAACTTAGCCTGAGGGAGTGCGAATCTGCCGCCGGCACGATCTCGCCGAGCGTAGGTTCAGAAGCCCGCCCCGTTCGTCCCGGCGGAACAGCCGGGCGAGCTCGGGCGGCCCGCCGGCGCGGACCGCCCGATCCGGTAAGGCTCGCGCCCGATGTGGGGCGCGCTCACTGAGCGCTGATCGCGATCTTCTTCGCCTTCGCCTGCACCTCCGGCGGCTTGGGCAGGCTGATCGACAGCACGCCGTTCTTGAACGTCGCCTTGGCCTTGTCCGGGTCAACGGCGAACGGCAGGGTGAGCGAACGCGAGAACGAGCCATAGGACCGTTCCACCAGGTGGAAGTCCTTCTTCTTCTCTTCCCGCTCCGCCTTCTTCTCGCCTTTGATGGTCAGGACGTTGTCGGAGATCGCGACGTCCACGTCCTTCTCCTCGACGCCGGGCAGATCGACGTCGATCTTGATCTCGCCCTCGCTCTCGCTGACGTCGAGCGAGGGCGTCATCGCGCCGGCGCGGGCGCCCTCTGCGGGCCAACCGACATCCCGCCCGAAACTGTCGAACAGCCGATCCATCTCCCGCCGCAACGCGGTGAACGGATCATTGTCGCGGACGGCCAGCTCAGACTTGCGCCCGAACGGCCGCAGCATTGGCCAGTACATCTCTCCCTCCTCAGATGCAAAGACGAGCTGATGCCGTGTGGCGGCATTTTGGGCCGCTGATTGGCCGGATTCGCCACCGCGGCATTTGACCTGCATCAGATATGGCAGCGGCTCGTCCCAGCGCAACCGCTGGAGCATCGTGAACACGTGGCCGCGCGATGGGCCTCCGGGCACCGCCGCGCCCCGTTCGCCCCGCCGTGCGTCGCCTTGCGACGCGCAACCGGCTATGCCTATATCCGCCCCATGGACGAGCAGCCTGATCATGGGAATCGAGGGCACTAGTGCCGTTGCTCGCGCTGCCCTTTCCGGCGATCGATCCGGTTCTGATCCAGATCGGTCCGTTCGCGATCCGCTGGTATGCCCTCGCCTACATCGCCGGCCTGGTGCTCGGCTGGCAGTACGTCAAGCGCCTCGTGCGGCAGCCAGGCTGGCGACTGACCCCGACCGACATCGACGACCTTCTGGTGTACATCACGCTCGGCGTGGTGATCGGTGGCCGGCTCGGCTACATTCTGTTCTACCGGTCCGGCTTCTATCTCACCCATCCGCTCGAGGCGCTCGCGGTGTGGCACGGCGGCATGTCGTTCCATGGTGGCGCGCTCGGGGTGCTCGTGGCTGCGCTGATCTTCGCACGCCTCCGGCAACGTTCCGCGCTCGAGATCGTCGATGCGGTCTGTGCCGCCGCTCCGCTCGGCCTGTTCTTCGGGCGGATCGCCAACTTCATCAACGGCGAGCTGTTCGGGCGCGTTACCGATGTGCCTTGGGCGATGGTGTTCCCGCACGGCGGCGACCTGCCGCGCCATCCGAGCCAGCTCTATGAAGCGGGCCTCGAGGGCCTGGTTTTGTTTGGCGTCGTGACCTGGTTTGCGTGGCGGCCGCGGGAGCCGGGCGCGGACGGACGCCTGAGTGGCATCTTCCTGATCGGCTACGGGGTGGTGCGCTCGTTCGCCGAGCTGTTCCGCGAGCCGGATCCGCATCTGGGCTTCCTGTTCGACGGCTTCACCATGGGGCAGCTGCTGTCGCTGCCGATGATCCTGCTCGGGGCGCTGCTGATCGTGCGCAGCTACGGCCGGGCGCGGGCGGGCCTTGAGCGATCTTGAGGCTGTCCTTGCCGAGATGATCCGCCGCGAGGGGCCGCTCCCCGTCGGCCGCTTCATGGACCTCGCGCTCAACCATCCGACCTGCGGCTACTACCGCAAGCGGGATCCCCTGGGAGCGCAGGGCGATTTCGTCACCGCCCCGGAACTCAGCCAGGCCTTCGGCGAGGTGATCGGGGCGTGGCTCGCGCAGGCGTGGCGAGACCTGGGCGCCCCGGCCCCGTTCCATCTGGTCGAGCTCGGCCCCGGACGCGGCACCCTGCTCGCCGACTCGTTGCGCGCGACCCGGCGCGTGCCGGGCTTTCATCGGAGCCTGCGCCTTCACCTCGTGGAGACCAGTGAAGCGCTGCGCGCGGCGCAGTCGGCGCGCCTCGCGCGCTTCGCGGTGAGCTGGCACGACCAGTTCGGCGCGGTGCCGCCGGGGCCAATCCTCCTGGTCGCCAACGAATTTTTCGATGCCCTGCCGACGCACCAACTGGTCGCCACCGCGCGCGGCTGGGTCGAGCGCGCCGTGGACCTGGATACGGCGGGCCGGCTGGTCTTCCGCCTCGACCAGCGCCGCGCAGCTCTGGGCGCCTCGCTGCCCGAGGGAACCCCCGGCACCGTCACCGAGGTCAGCCCGGCGCGCAGCGAGCTCGCCCGCGCCATCGCCCGGCGTATCGCCGATGACGGCGGCGTGGCCCTGATCATCGACTACGGCGCCTGGGCCGAGGGGCCGACCGGCGACACCTTGCAGGCGACGAGCCGTCATGCGCCTTGCGGCCCGCTGGCTGCGCCCGGCACCGCCGATCTGACCACGCACGTCGATTTTCGCGCCCTGGCCGAAGCCGCCGCCGGCGCCGGTGCGGCGGTGTACGGGCCGATCCCGCAGGGCACGTTTCTGGCGACGCTTGGCGTGCACCTGCGCACCGCGAAGCTGCTCGAGCGAGCGACCCCGGATCAGCGGCGCGCGCTGCGCGCGGCCCTGTTCCGCCTGACCGATCCCGGCGCCATGGGCGAGCTGTTCAAGGTGCTGGTGCTCGCAGATCCGGCCGCACCGGCGCCGCCGGGCTTTCACGCGCCGACGCTCCCTCGATGCTGACCGCCAGCAATCTCGGTCTGCTCGGCCAGGTCCGGCACGGTTTCTTCACGCGGGAAGGCGGCGTGAGCGAGGGTGAATTTGCATCCCTCAACTGCGGCTATTCGACTGGCGATGACGCCGGGCGCGTCGAGGCGAACCGGGCGCGCGCGCTGCAACGCCTCGGCATGGCGAGCTCAAGCCTGTGCACGGTGCGCCAGGTGCACGGCGCCGCCGTCGTCCGCACGCGCGCCGCGCAGCCGCAGCGGCCAAGCGTGGCGGCCGATGCGCTGGTCACCGATCGGCCGCACGTCACCCTCGGCGTTCTCTCGGCCGACTGCGCGCCGGTGCTCTTCGCTGATCCGCAGGCCGGGGTGATCGGTGCGGCCCATGCGGGCTGGCGCGGCGCGCTCGCCGGGGTGATCGAGGCGACCGTCGAGGCCATGGTCGGGCTCGGCGCGGCACGCGCGCGCATGATCGCCGCAGTCGGCCCGTGCATCGCCCAATCCTCCTACGAGGTCGGCCCGGAGCTGCTGACCCGGTTCACCGCCGAGGACCCGACCTGCGCCGATCTGTTCGCGCCGTCCGCCGACTCCGATCGGCTGCTGTTCGAACTAAAAGGTTACGTGCAGCGCCGCCTCGCACGCGCCGGCATCGCGCAGAGCACGGCGTTGCCGGACGACACGCACGCCGATCCGGCGCGGTTCTTCAGCGCGCGGCGCGCGCGCCAGGCCGGCAGCGAGCGCTTTGGCCTGATGCTCTCGGCGATCGCGCTGCTCGATTGAGCGTTCCCGGGGGTTGCCGTCGCGGCCGAACGGTCGCACCTTGGGATCAGGCCGACAATGAGGAGGCACGCCATGAGCCGAAGCCACCTGCATCCTGGACGGTCGTTGCTGCTGCGCGCTACCACGCTGCCGGAGACCGCCGCGCGCGGGCGCGCCTCGCGCGCCACCATGGCGACCCTTGCGGCCTCGTTCGTCGAGAGCTTGAGCGACGCGCAGCGCCGGCAGGTGAGCTGGCCCTTCGATGACCGCGAGCGCGCCAATTGGCATTACGTGCCGCGCCAGCGCGCCGGCGTGCCGATCGAGCAGATGAGCGCCGCATCGAAAGCCGCGCTGCACGACCTCTTGCGCTACGCGCTGAGCGAGATCGGCTACCGCAAAGCCGTGGACGTCATGAGCCTCGAGGAGCCGCTCGGCCTGATCGAGAATCACCAGCGCTTCTACCGCAATCCCGAAAACTACAGCGTCACGGTCTTCGGCGCGCCCGGCCGGCTGCCGTGGGGCTGGCGCATCGAGGGGCACCATCTGTCGCTCAACTTCACCGCAGTGACCGAGGAGCTGTTCGGCGTGACGCCCGCGTTCTGGGGCGCCAATCCCGCGCGCGTGCCGGAAGGCTATCCCATGGCCGGGCACCGTACGCTCGGGCACGAGACCGACCTGTCGTACGAGCTGATCCGCAGCCTCGGCGAGGCCGAGCGCGAGCGCGCGATCATCGCGAAGAGCTCGCTCGGCAACATCATCACCGAGCCCGGCCGCGAGGACGCGCTACGCGAGCGCCAGGGCCTGCCGCTCGCGGCGATGGACGAGGCCGGCCGCAATCTCGCGCTTGAGCTGCTCGAGGCCTATGCCGGCAATCTGCGCGGCGAGCTGGCTGCGGTCGAGGTCGCCCGCGTGCGCGAGGCCGGGGTCGATGCGATCCACTTCGCCTGGGGCGGGCCGCTCGAAGAGGGCCAGCCCAACTACTGGCGCCTGCACGGCCCGATCACGCTCGTCGAGTACGACAATACTCAGAACAACGCCAACCACATCCACAGTGTCTGGCACGATCTGACCCGCAACTTTGGCCGCGACCTCCTGCGCGAGCACTACGCCCACGGCCACGCCCACGGGTGAGCCACCGGGCGCGCGTCCCGGCGTGCCGCAAGCGCCGGCAGCCGCATGCCTGACTGCGTGTCAGTCGAGCAGGCGGCGGCCGGGGCGAGACTCAGATGCGCGCTTCGAGCACGCCTGCGCGACGGTCAAGGACGCCGCTGATCTCAAGCTCGATCAGTGCAGGATGCCTTTGGCCTTGGCGACATGGGTCGCGATCGCGTCCATCAAGGGCGGCGACAGGCAGTCATAGGGCTCGAGGCCCAGCTCCTTCAGCCGCGCGCGGACCGCGCCCATCTGATCGGGCTTGGCCCCCGCCTCGATAATCGATGACACGAACGCGGCGAATTCCGGCGCCGCCCAGCCCTGCTGCGGTGACAGCTCGGTGTGGATGAAATCGAGACCGTAGAACGGGTGGCCCTGGTTCTCGATCCGCCCATACATATGCACGCCGCAGTCGCGACAGGCGTAGCGCTGGATCGTTGCCGAGCGGTCGACGATCTGCAGTTTGTCGCCGTTCTCGACCACGCTCACCTTGTCCCGCGGCACGACCGCGACCATCGAGAACAGGGCGCCTTCGGGCTTCCAGCATTTGGTGCAGCCGCACACGTGGTTGTGCGCGGACTGCCCGTCGATTCTCACCCTTACCGGCCGATTGGTGCAATGGCACACGAGGGTTCCGCCGGTAAAATCCCGCCCTGCGGGCTTCACGCCGTTGTCCACGGCGGGATGAATCGCAACAGCCATTGTCCTCAGCCTCCCCTTGTCACCTCAACTGGCGGTCTTCTCCGCCAAGCCCGTGCGGGCCTCGCCCTGATGATGCGACCGAGGCGAGGGCCACGCAAGGGGAGAATGGGAGGTCACGTGGGTGGTCGGCGTACCGCGATCGGGCGGGGCGGCGGCGCGGACATGGTGCGCGCGTCCGTCCGCCGGTGGCGCGGACCGGGCTGGGCCTCGGGCGGAGTCCGGCACCACGCCGGGCGGCCTCCAGGCGATCACGCGCCCGGAGGCCGGACTGACGTTACGCCGCTTCGGCCGGCGGCGCGCAGGGGCAGCAGCGGTATTCCTGGCTCTGGTCCAGAAGCTCGATGCGGCGCTTCAGTAGCTCGTTCTCCAGCGCCTTGCGCTCCAGGTCGAGCTCGATCTCGCGCATCACCCCCGGTTCGCAGATGTCGCACTCGTCCAGGCAGCCGCGGACCAGCATGCCGGGGGTGGGCAGGGAGGTGGTCGCCTCGAACGCGAAGCTCGCCTTGAGCTCCGCGGTCGCCTCGCCGGTCTTGCGGTCGATCAGGCCGGCCTTGGCGAGGTCGGCGTCCACCGCGGCGAGCGCCTGGGTCCGCACCGCGGTCGGCAGCGGCTCGGCCGGCTGGGCGATCGTGAAGCTCGCGGTCGCCAGCCGGGTCGCGAGCAGCGTCTGATTGCCGCTCGCGACCGTGCCGGCCTGGGCGGCGGCGACGCTCGTCCGGCCGACCTGCTCGACCTCGAGGCGCTGCCTGTCGGTCGCGAGCACCGCGCTCGGGATCACCGATACCTCGCCGCGCGAGGTGAACGGGTTGTTGGCGACGCGGGTGTCGCCGGCCGGATCGATCACGCGCCGCCGGACCGACTCGAGCGTCAGGCGGACCTTCTGGGTCTTGTTGATCTGGTAGAAATAGAAGGTGACGGTGTGGCAGTGGTTCGGGTTGGCGAAGACCCGCGACGCCGATTCGAAGTGGTCCTCCGATTCGCCCTCGGTGTGGCTGCGCGACTGCACCTCGCCGACCGAGACGGAACTGGCCGCGCGGGTCGCCTCGACCGCACGCTGCGACGACGCGCGGGCGTGCTGGTTCAGCTCGCGCACGAACTCACTGGTCGACTCGGCGTTGTACGAGCCTTTGACATCGATCGACGGCCCGGCAAAGAACGCTTCGAGCGCGCCGTTGGTCTCGCCGTGGCTCTCGACCGAGCCGCGCTTCTGATTGGCCGAGCGGGCCTCGTCGCGCACGGTCAGGTCGGACATGAAGTCGCTCATGCTCGACATGAAATAGCGTTCTTCCGAGGTCTGCTCGCGGCGGTAGCTGACGCTGGTCGAGCTGTCGAGCGAGAAGCGGGTGCGCCGGTCGGTGCTGAACAGGCGCACCTTCTCGCCCGGCAGCAGGGTCGTGCTGTAGACCAGATCGCCGAGCGCGAGCGGACCGGGGCAGCGCTCGAGACGGGCGTGCACAATCACCTCGACGGGCACCCGGCGCGGCGGGTTGTCGACGTTGACCGTGGCGGTGTGGATCAGGCGGTAGTGAAAGTCGAGGACGTCGCAGCTACGATCTGCCGGCAGCTGCGGACAGCAGGGTACGGCATCGGCGGGCTCGCGTGCCGGGGCCGGCGCGAGGGCGTCGGAATGGGCGCAACCGCAGTCGCGCGCGGAGGCAGCGCTGGTCATCCTTGGGATTCCTCTCAGGCTGAAGGTTCCTATGACTAGGAACTCGAACCCAGGAATAACACCCTAGCAATGCTGTTGTCAATTGCGGTGCCGCCGGACGGCGACGTCACACCGGATCTGAGGGCTGGCTCCAGTTCCTCCGAATGAGACGGCAGTGCGGCTCTCTCGCTGAGGTTCGCATCGACCCGTCGCGCCCGTGGCACCTAGGTTCACACCTAACCCGTCGCTCCGGTATGGAATCAAAGCCGCAGGACTTACTTACCCCTTCAGCCTTCGACGAAGGTCAAGAAACCCATCGTTCGGAATACGGCCAGCTTCGTCGCTGCACAGTTCGGCCTTGATCCTGACCAACGAGTACGCTGCCAGCCGACGGTCACTCTTGGCCTCGACGCTACCGCGATAGTCGCTATCGAACAGGTTTTTGACACGCTGATAGGTGCTCTCGGACAGGTTGATTCCACCTGGCCTGCCGCTGGATTCCATCAACGCCGCGATGTTCACCGCATCGCCCCAGACGTCGTATGTGAACGTCTTCTTGCCGACGACCCCGGCCATGACGGCACCGGAGTGGATGCCCACTCTCAGTTCCCACGCCGGCAGGTGCAGCTTGCTGCGCTGGTGGTTGGCTCTGGCCATGAAATCTTGAACTTCCAGCGCCGCGAGACAGACGTCGAGTGGGTGGGTCTGGTTTTCCTCGGGCAGACCGCCGACGCACATATAGGCGTCGCCGATGGTTTTGATCTTTTCGACATCGTGGCGCTCGATGATTTCGTCGAAAGCCGAGAAGTATTGATCTAGATCATCGACGAGCCGGCGCGGCTCCAGACTCTCTGCGAATCGCGTAAAGCCGTGGAAGTCGGCGAACATGATCGTCACCGAACCGTGGTACCGCGGCTCGACCCGTCCATTCTGCCTGAGCTCGTGGGCGATCTTGGCCGGCAGGATGCTGAGCAGCAGCTCCTCCGACCGGGCCTTCTCGGTCATGAGCTCGTTCTGTGCCGCTGCGAGCCGTTTGTACGCGTTGTCGAGCTCGATCAGTCTACGTCGCAGCTCGAGATGGCCCATCACCTGACGCGACAAGCGCCGCAACGCGTCCTCTTGCTCGAAATCGAGCCTTCGCGGTTGGAAGTCGATCACGCACAGCGTGCCCAGCGCGTATCCCTCCGGATTGATCAGCGGCATCGCGCAGTAGAACCTAAAGAACGGCTCGGTTCCGATGTACGGGAGTTTCGAAAAACGCTCGTCCGCGGCAAGGTCCGGGACCATGAGTAAGTCGCTTTGGCAGATCGTCGTCGAGCATACCGTGCCGCGCGGCGCTCCCATCAGCGTGGTCGGCAGTCCGTATTTCGCTTTCAGCCACTCGCGCGTATCGGCGACAAAGTTGATAAAGCCGACCGGGCACCCGCAGATCTGCGCCGCCAGCCGAGCAATGTCGTCGTAGGCCAGTTCCGGCGGTGTATCGACGATTTCATAGGACACGACGGCGCGCACACGCGCGCTTTCGTTTTCGGGCATCGGAAAGGCCATGGCAGTCCTCCGGGGGCTCCTCTTCGGTGGCCCGTGACGATCGCTCAGCCCTTCATATGGCTCATCCAGGCTCAGATCAGCTCGGCCGGGGCTTCGACCAGGCTTCGGATGCGGGCCACGACCGCCGGCAGGTCGTCCGGCACGGCGCCGCCGGGCGGTGCGAGCGGCTCCCCGGCGCAAACGGCAAGGCCGGCGTCGAACAGCATCTGGTGAAACGCCCGAAAATCGCGCGTGGCAGCGAGCAGCCCGGCCCGGTGCACAAAGGCCGGCACGAGCCGGCGCGCACCGCTGTCGGACCGGAACAACCGGCGCAGCAGACTCCGGCGCGCCTGGTCGACGAAGCCGAACCGGCCGAGCGACGGCGCCAGGATCGCCAGCGGCTTGCGGGCGCGCACCACCTCGGCGAGCATCGAAACGCTGTCGCCGGTGACGACGAAACCGTCAGCCAGGCCGAGCAGAGCAAGATAGGGATTGTCGGGGCTATCGGGCGTCCATTCGAACAGGCGCGCCCGCTCCGGGAGATGCGCCCGGAGGTGCTCGATCAGCGCGCGCGGGGTGCGCCGGCTGGTCGTGACGTAAGGCGTGCCGCCGGCCGCGGCAGTCTCGGCCGCGAGCCGACAGAGCTGTACGCTGATCCGGGCATCGAACACGAACGGCACGGTCGGACCGCCGACCAGAAGCGCGATCAGGGGCCGGGGCAGCGCGGCAAGGCGCGGCTGCCACAGGGCCATCGCGGTCGTGATGTCCTCTCTCCGCGCGCGCATCAGCGGCAGCCGGACCGGCAGGACGTTGGGCAGAGCGGGCAGCTGCACCTCGGCGCCCGCCACGACCAGATCGAAGCGGGTCATCAGGCCCGAGGGCTTGCCGAACAGCACGATGCGACTGCGCCCGGCGGACTGCTCCTTGACCCAGAGCGCGACCATGGACGGACGCCGCCCGATGGTCAGGATCAGATCGGGCCAGGGTGGCTCGAGCGGCGCGGATCGGCTGCGGTCGACATGATCCAACGTGACGCGAAAGCGGGGCTTCCTGGTCGCGTAAGGGGCCTGCCAGTGCAGCATCCTGCGCTCGCAGCGCCAGCCGAGCGCTTCGACCACCGCCTCGACCTGGGCGTTGTCGCCGGGCTTGTCGCCGAGCAGCAGCCAGACGCGACCGGGGCTCGCCCGGTCCTGCGCACTGAGCTCGGCGGAGGATCGAACGGCCGCGCCTGCCGATGCCGACCGCAGCGGGCCGGCCATGCCGGCTACACCGCGAGACGCGCCGGCGCGGCGCTCGGGTCGTAGCCCAAGCTCGGCGACAGGCGGCTGCGCACCAGCTTTTCCAGCTCGGCGACCTGCGGCTCGGTGAAGTAGTCCTTGAACCCGCCGACCTTGGCGCGGCGCACCTTAAAGCTCTCGGGGTCCTTGGGGTTGCGCAAGGTCAGCCCGCCCTGGCGGAAGAAGCCCCGCCGCTCCAAGTCCTTCAGATTATCGAACGAGCCGAACGCGACCGCCTCGTCGATCTCCCGCTCGGAGAAATTCTCGCCCATCAGCGCGGTGATCCTGGGCAAGGTGCGGCGCGGCTCGGTGCGCAGATCCTCGTAGCGCACCACGATCGCCCGCGGCAGATGGGCGACGTTGCGTTGCCAGGTGTTGAGGTACTCGATCAGCGCCGGCACGCCGAGCTCGCTGTGCCGCACGAACTGCCACATGTCGACCGTGCGCCGGTCGATCGGTCGCTCGATGAAGTGATTGATCAGCTCCTGCTTGTGCGCCGACTGCCGCCTGGTGAACTGGAAGAACCAGGACACCGCGATGTCGCAGGGATGGCGGGCGAGGAACACGATCGGCTTGTGGCGGAGCGGCGAGTCCGGCGCATCGGGCGCCAGCGCCATGCCAACGGCGCCCTCGTAACTGTAATAGCCGTTGGTCGCGCTGATCCTCGGGGTTGCCGGGTTCTGGCGCGCCAGCTCGTCGGAGGTGACGATCAGCGACGCGGGCAGCCCGTGGCGCACCTGGTACAGGCGCGACAGCATGACGCGCAGCCAGGTATTGCCGCTCTTCGGATGGCCGACGATCAGCAGATCGGTGCGCCTCGCCTTGGCGAGCTCCAGGCGGGCGAGCGCGGCCCGGCGCGCCGCCACGCGCCACGCCGTGGGCAGGACCGCGGTCGGCGCCAGCACCGACCATTTCTTCACGCCATCGCTGATCTGCAACATGGTATCACCGCAAGGTCGACGGGTCGCCGCTGCGCACTATCAGATCCGTCCACCGCGTTCAACGCTCAGACCGCCGGCACAGGAAGGGGAACGCCGCCCGCGCGCGCTCAAGCCACTGCCGGCGGACCACCCACGGCAACGCCAGCGCTCCCGAAATGGCGATGGCACTCACCGCGAAGGTGAGTGCCATCAGAGGCGCGATGCGCCGAGGCGCGATCGGCCGCGCGGGTTCCGGGAACTGGCTCAGCCCAGGATCCGGTCGAGCCGGTCCAGATCGTTGATCACGCGCCAGCTGCCGCCACCCGCCTCGACCCGGCCCTGCCACGCCTCGAGGCGGTCCATGTATTTGCGCGGGTCGACATTGTCCGCACGCAGTTTGGTGACGTTGACCGCGACCACCTCGAAGCCGTCCACGGTCAGCGGAATGTCGCGCACGTAACCCTTCTTCAGGTCCTCCTCGAGATCGGAGAACACCAGGATGGTCTTGCGGCCGGGATTCTTCTCGTTCAGGTACTCGACCGCCTGCAGCACGCCGCCGGTGATGTCGGTGTAAGCCGCGGGCTTCACGTTCTTGACGAACGCGTCGACCTCGTCGCGGAACTTCCGCTTCTGCTGATTGGTCACGGACGGCCGCCCGTCGAAGGTCACGCGGGCGACGATGTCCTTTTCGCTGAAGCTGCCGGTGTCGACCCGCGCGACCGCGAACGAGTCGCCGGGCTCCAGTTTGGCCAGGATCGCGTTGATGATCGCCTGGGCGTTGGCCAGCTCCTTGGTGTAGGTGCCCGAGGTGTCCATCAAGAGGTACACTCCGCGCGTGGTCGGGGCGGCTTCGCCCGAGCAGCCGGCGAGAGCCAGCGCGAGCCCGGCGCTCAAGAGCAAACGGCGCATTATGGCAACTCCTTCAGGGTTGGGCTGGGGACGGGCAGGTTCGGGCCGTCGAGGGACGAGGCTGGGCCGTGGTCCGTCAGATCCGAACTCTTCCCGGTCGCAGGCCAGCCGCCGGCGCGGATCTTGACCTGAACTTCCACCCAGAGCGGCAGGAAGATCACGATGTCGTAGACGTCAACCAGGAAGCGGCCGAGATAGCGGCAGCCCGCGCCGAGCAGGCGGAGCGCGCCGGCGAGCCCGCGCAGGCCGCCGATCGCGCAGACGCCCAGCACCGCGCGCAGCGAGTGCACGAACGTCTCGAGCGGGATGGCGACGAAGGTCAGCGCGAACGGCAGGATGAAGCCCATGCCCATCTGCGCCGCGGTGGTGATCCAGAGATACTCATTGGCGAGCGCGCCGGCGCCCTCGCCGCGCAGCAGCGCGCTGGTCGCGAGCTCGTCCTGCAGCAGTACCTCGCGCATGTAGGCGAGACCCGCCTCGACGCTGGCGAGCGCGGTCAGGAGGCCAAGCGTGGTCCACACCATGATCACGCGCCACTTGTCCGGCAGCGCGCCGATCACCGGGAACAGGCGGGTTATGCGCAGCGACTCCATGAGGAACAGCCCCATGGACACTTCGACCAGGATGATCACGAGCGCGGCGATGTCGGCGACCTGCCAGGTGCCGATGAAGTTGGTGCCGCCGACCATCTCGGCCATCGGCCGGGCGATCAGGTGGAAGTTGATGACCGCGCCGCCGATCGCGATCGCCAGCACGAACACCGAGACGAAGAACTGCACCAGCGACGACGACGACAGCATACGCTCGGCGCGGTCGGTCTGCCCGATGATCTCCTCGTATTCGGCGATGTGGCGGTCGACGATCTGGGTCCGCTGCAACAGCCTGGTCACCTTGCCGTCAACCTGACCGAGCAGCTGGACCGCCTTGCGCCAGGAGGTGAGCATGGCCTTGAGGCGCAGATGGCGGCCCTTGGTCGCGGCGCGATATTCTTCCCGAGCCCGGTCCTGGGCTTTGGCCATCGATTCATTGATCGACTGGAGCACCTCGGCGACCATGGGATCGCCCTTGGCGTCGATCTCGGCGACCGCCTTGACCGCCTTGACCCAGCCGGGCGGGGTGAGCGGCACCGCCTTGCTCTGGTCGTGATCCTCCTCGAGCTTGGTCGCCTGCTCGGTGAGCCGGCGATGCAGCGTCGGGCATTCCGCGAGGTCGCGCCGGACGCTCGCGTCGATCCGCTCGAACTCGCGCTCGATGATCCGCTCCTTGGCCTCACGGCCGGCCGCGAGCAGGACCTCACGGTTGCGTGCGGCCAGCTTCTGCTCGGCCAGCCGCAGCGAGTGGGCGGCAAGACGCATGGCGTGATGGATGGCGCGGGCGAGCGAGAGGATCGCCCGGTGCGCCGGCAGCCTGGCGAAATACATCGCCACCGTGAGCAGGACGAACCACAGCAGCCAGGCGGCGGGCGAGCTCAGTACGAACAGGGACATGACGAGCCTCGCTTCGCTGTCGCGAAATTTCAGATGCGACAATCCGAGTTGCGGGCCGCCGAGTCTGAAGGATCAGAAGTAACGGAAATCTTAATCCGGCATTTGCGAAAAATAGCAGTCAATTTATGGCAATGTTGATTTAGAATGCCTAGTCGTTGGATGCAATTCGTATCGAGTACGACCCCATGCGCTCATGATCAGCGCCGCTCCACCCCACTTCATTTCTTGATGCGCCCGCGCGCCAGCCGGACGCTACCGAGCCCACGAATGATCGATCTGCGTCGGTTGATGCTCGGCAAGGCGTGCCCAGTCGAAGAACCGGATGGGCGAGAGCGCGAGGGGGCGTGGACCGAACAGCCTCCGGCGCGCAGGCCACCCCCGCTGGCAACTCGAGCCGTCACGAGTCGATCGCGGCTGCAGGGCGCACGGCGTCGCGCCTCGGCGGACCGGGGCCGGGATCGATGCGATCCCAGGCAGGTCTTCGCTGCCATCGCCCTTTCCACCGGCCGCGGGCTGGCGTCTGATCGATTGGCATGCGCTCGCGGCTGCTCATGACGCGGGCGTCCCGGGAACGGGCCGTGCGATCTTCGAGCCTGCCGGACCGCGTAACAAGGAAGCACTCGAACCATGCTGAAGCTCATCAGGACCACGTTCATCGGTGGGGTCGTCTTCCTGATACCCATCGCGATCTTCCTCGCCGTGATCGGTCAGGGTCTGCGGATCGCCGACAAGGCCGCCAAGCCGGTCGCGGCGGTTTTGCCCGTGAACATGATCGGCGGAGTTGCGGTCGCCGAGGTGCTGGCGATCGTGTTGCTGGTGCTGATCTGCTTCATGGCGGGACTGCTCGCCCGGCTCGCGCTTGCCCGGAAGGCGGTCGACGCGCTCGAAGCCAACGTGCTCTCGCGGCTTCCTGCCTACGCGCTGCTCAAGACCAAGACCCAAAGCATGCTGAGCCCCGACGACATCGAGGGAATGGCCGTCGTCGTCATGCGCTTCGACGACTCGTGGCAGATCGGCTTCGAGATCGAGCGGATCGAGGGCGGCAAGGTCGCTCTGTTCCTGCCGGGCTCGCCCGACCCCTGGTCGGGCTCCGTCTGCATCGCGGAGGCGGAGCGCGTCACCCCCCTCGATCTGCCGGTGGCGGCCGTAGCCCAGATAGTGCGACGGCTCGGCAGAGGAGCGAACGAGGCGCTGCGCGGCCGGCTCGGCTCGACCGTGCCCACGAGCACGGTCTGAAGCCAGCACGCCCGATCGTCTGCCGCCGGCGCGGCCACGGGCCGGCGCACCTTGAGCCTGCTGATGCGCGCCCGTGCGTTCGCGCGCCGCAGCGCGGCGGCAGGCAACCGCTCGATTACTGGAGCACCCTCAGGCGGGCGCGCCGAAGTCGTGCCGGCGGTGCCTGTACTGGAGCGCGATCAGCACCGCCTTGAACGGGCGCATGAGCGCGAGCACCAGCGCCAGGGTGAGCGGCAGCCACAGCAGGAGGTGCAGCCACACCGGCGGGCTGTAGGAAACCTCGACGAGCAGGGCAAGGGTGACCACGACCGCGCCCACGATCAGCACGATGAACGCGACCGGCTCGTCGCCGCTGTCTTGGGTGGACAGATCGGTGCTGCAGGACGGGCAGCGGGACCGGACGGTGAGAAAGCCTTCGAACAACGGTGCCCGCCCGCACGCAGGACAGCGGCACCTCAACCCAGCTGAGAAAGCGGACGGCGGCGCATCAGTCAATGCTGGACGCTGGCCACCGCCATGTGGCTGCCCCACCAGTACACCCAGGTGAACAGGAACAGCCAGACCACGTCGACGAAGTGCCAGTACCACGCGGCAGCCTCCAGGCCGACGTGCTTGTCCGGTCGGAACTGGTTGTAGTAGGCGCGGAACGTACACACGATCAGGAACGTCGTGCCGATCATGACGTGAAAGCCGTGGAAGCCGGTCGCCATGTAGAAGGTCGAGCCGAAGATCCCGCTGCTGATCTGAAAACCGTGGGGGCTGTAGATGGTGTGGATGTATTCGTAGGCCTGAAGGCTGGTGAACAGGATGCCGAGGAATACCGTCAGCGCCAGCGCCTTGGTCGCGGTTCGATTGTCGCCCTCGCGCACGCAATGATGCGCCCAGGTCACCGTGCAGCCCGAGAGCAGGAGGATCAGCGTGTTGAGGAACGGGACGTCCCAGGCCTCCACCGGATGCGCGCCCGCGGGCAGCCAGGTATAGCCCTCGACGGTCGCCGGATGATAGAGCGCGCCCCAGAAATACGCCCAGAAGAAGGCGAAGAAGAACAGCACCTCGGAAGTGATGAACAGGGCCATGCCGATGCGCAGGCCCTTGGACACCACCTCGGTGTGATGCCCGGTACGGCCCTCCTGGATGACGTCGCGCCACCAGTGGACCAGGGTGTAGGCCAGGCCGAGCACGGCGAGCAGCATCACCCACGGGCCGCCCGGAATCTCGTGCATGTACATGAGGCCGCCGGTCACCAGGATCAGCGCCGAGATGCTGCCGAAGATCGGCCACGGGCTCGGCTCGACCAGGTGATACGGATGGTGCACTTCGTGATGGTGCGCGTGCTCAGCGGCGTGCGTCGCCATCGCGGCCTCCCCCGGTTGCTCTCGTGACCCGCTCGGTCATCTCGGTTGTCGCCTGCATGTCATGAGGACGGTCGATCCGGACCGCCGGTCTGCGCCGCGCCGGCGCGGCGGTCGAGCTCGAAGAACGTGTAGGACAGGGTGATCGCGCGCACGTCCGCAGTGTCGGGATCGTCGACGATCGCCGGATCGACATAGAACGACACCGGCATGTCGACGGTCTCGCCCGCCTGCAGCGTCTGCTCCTTGAAGCAGAAGCAGGCGATCTTGTCGAAGTATCGGCCTGCCTTGAACGGCGTCACGTTGAACGTCGCCGTGCCGACAATGGGCCGGCCGCTGCCGTTGTGCGCCCGGAAAAAGGCCAGCTGCTGCTCACCGGGCCGGATCTGGACCGCCCGCTCGACCGGCGCAAAGGTCCAGGGCAGATCTTCCGCCACGTCGGCGTTGAAGCGCACCGTGATGATCCGCTCGCCCTGCTGACCAGGGGCCGCCGCGGCGCGCTGCGTGGTGCCGCCGTAGCCGGTCGCCTGACAGAACAATCGATAGAGCGGCACCGCCGCGGCGGTCAGGCCGAGCATGCCGACGGTCACGCTCGCGAGCGCCAGCGCAGTCAGCGCCTTGGCCCGCCCCGGCCGCCGCGCGCTCATGTGCCGCCGCCGCTCATCTTGACGATGGTGATCAGGTAAAACAGCGCCGCGAGCGCGGCCAGGATCAGAGCCAGCGCAATGTTCTTGGTGCGCCGGCGGCCGTTCTGATCGCGCGCCGTTACCATAGCGGCCACCAGGGCTGCGCGGCCTTGTCAAGCATCAGCGCCGCAAACACCCCGAACAGATAGACGATCGAATAGCGGAACGTGCGCATGGCGGCGCCCCTGGAGCGGTCGCGCCAGAGCCTGAAGGCGAACTGCACGAAGCCGGCGCCGAGCGCGAGCGCCGCCAGCGCATAGAGACCGCTCGCCACGCCGAGCCACCAGGGCAGCAGGCTGACCGGCAGCAGCGCCAGCGCATAGGCGAGGATGTGCTGCCGCGTCTTCTCCGCGCCGGCCACGACCGGCAGCATGGGCACGCCGACCCGCGCGTAATCCTGGCAGCGGTCGAGCGACAGGGCCCAGAAATGGGGCGGCGTCCAGGCAAAGATGATCAGGAACAGCGCGATCGGAGCGACGCCGATGTCCCCGGTCACCGCGGCCCAGCCGGCGACCGGCGGAAACGCGCCGGCGGCGCCGCCGATCACGATGTTCTGCGGCGTGCGCCGCTTCAGCCAGATGGTATAGACGAACACGTAGAACGCGATGGTCAGCGCCAGCACCGCGGCCGCCACCCAGTTCAGCGCGAGGCCCATGACCATGACCGACATGCCGGCGAGGGTCACGCCGAACGTCAGCGCGTCGTCCGGCCGGATCCGGCCGGTCGCGGTCGGCCGCCGCCGCGTGCGCGCCATCACCCGGTCGATGTCGGCATCGTAGCTGTTGTTGATCGCGCCGGCCGCGCCGGCGCCGACCGCAATGCACAGGATCGCGACCGCGGTCAGCAGGGGATGCAGGCTGCCGGGCGCCAGATACAGGCCGGCGACCGCCGAGAATACCGCGAGCGACATCACGTTGGGCTTGAGCAGCAGCCAGTAGTCGCGGACCTCCGAGACGTCCGCGAGGGCGGTCTCCAGCTCCAACGCGAGCAGCCGGTCCTGCATACCGAGCTACCTGACCTCCGGCAGCTCGTTGAACGTGTGGAACGGCGGCGGCGAGGACACCGTCCACTCGAGCGTGGTCGCGCCCTCGCCCCAGGGGTTGGCGGGGCAGCGCTCGCCGGAGGTGAAAGTCTTGTACAGCAGATAGAAGAACACCAGCACGCCGACCGCCGAGATGTACGAGCCGATCGAGGCGATCATGTTCCAGCCGGCGAACGCGTCAGGATAGTCCGGGATGCGCCGCGGCATGCCGGCGAGCCCGAGGAAGTGCATCGGGAAGAACGTGAGATTGACGCCGATGAACGTGATCCAGAAGTGCAGCCTGCCCAGGTGCTCGGGATACTGACGCCCCGACATTTTGCCGATCCAGTAATAGAAGCCGGCAAAAATCGTGAACATCGCGCCGACGCTGAGCACGTAATGGAAATGGGCGACCACGTACTAGGTGTCCTGCAACGGGACGTCCACGCCGGCGTTGGCCAGCACCACGCCGGTCACGCCGCCGACCGTGAACAGGAAGATGAACCCGATCGCCCACAGCAGCGGCGTCTTGAACTCGATCGAGCCGCCCCACATGGTGGCGATCCAGCTGAAGATCTTGATCCCCGTGGGTACCGCGATGACCATGGTCGCCGCCATGAAGTACGCCCGGGCGTCGACGCTCATCCCGACCGTGAACATATGGTGCGCCCACACGATGAAGCCGATGAAGCCGATCGAGACCATCGCATAGGCCATGCCGAGATAGCCGAACACCGGCTTGCGCGAGAACGTCGAGATCACCTGGCTGATGATCCCGAAGCCCGGCACGATCATGATGTAGACCTCGGGGTGCCCGAAGAACCAGAACAGATGCTGAAACAGCACCGGGTCGCCGCCGCCCGCCGGATCGAAGAAGCTGGTGCCGAAGTTGCGGTCGGTGAGCAGCATGGTGATCGCGCCGGCGAGCACCGGAATCGCCAGCAGCAACAGGAACGCGGTCACCAGGATGCCCCAGACGAACAGCGGCATCTTGTGCATCGTCATGCCGGGCGCGCGCATGTTGAAGATCGTGGTGATGAAGTTGATCGCGCCGAGCAGCGACGACGCGCCCGCGAGATGCAGGCTGAAGATCACCATGTCGACCGCCATGCCCGGGTGGCCGATCGCCGAGGACAGGGGCGGATAGATCGTCCAGCCGGTGCCGGCGCCGCCCACGAGGGTCGAGCCGAGGAGCAGGAAGAAGGCAGGCACCAGCAGCCAGTAGCTGATGTTGTTCATGCGTGGGAACGCCATGTCGGGCGCCCCGATCATCAGCGGCACCATCCAATTGCCGAACCCGCCCATCTGCGCCGGCATGATGAAGAAGAACACCATGATCAGGCCGTGCGCCGTGACCAGGATGTTGAAGACGTGATGGTTCTCGCCGAGCACCTGGATCCCGGGCACCGCCAGCTCGGCGCGGAACGCGAGCGAGATCAGCATGCCGATGATGCCGCCGATGAACGCCGTCGTCAGGTAGAGCGTGCCGATGTCCTTGTGGTTGGTCGAGTAGACCCACCGCACCAGGAAACTCTTCGGAGCGCCGCGCTCGTCGATGGCGATCGCACCATGGGCCATGTCTTCGGGCTCCCTCTCGATCCTCACTCGCCCGCCTGACGACCGGCGACCGTGATGCCGCCGTCGGCGCGGGCGAACTCCTCCTGCGCCTGTTTCGTCCACACCTCGAAATCGCTCTTGCTCATCGCCTCGATCTCGATCGGCATGAAACCGTGATAGTCGCCGCACAGCTCAGAGCATTGGCCGTAGTAGATGCCCGGGTGCTCGATGCGCAGCCAGGTCTCGTTAAGCCGCCCGGGGATGGCATCGATCTTCACCCCGAGCGCGGGCATGGCCCAGGAATGGATCACGTCGGTCGCGGTGGTCAGCAGTCGGACATCCGTGTCGACCGGCAGCACCACGCGGTTGTCGACCGCGAGCAGGCGCGGCTGACCTTCCTGCAGATCCTGATCGGCGATCATGTAGGCGTCGAAGGTGAAGTTGCCGTTGTCCGGATACTCGTAGCTCCAGTACCACTGGTGGCCGATCGCCTTCAACGTCATCTCCGGATTGGGCGTCCGGTCCATGAAGTACAAGAGCTTGAACGACGGAATCGCGATCACCACCAGGATCAGCACCGGGATCGCGGTCCAGGCGATCTCGAGCATGCTGTTGTGGGTGCGCCGCGACGACGCCGGGTTGCGATTCGCGCGGTAGCGGACGCAGACATAGGCCAGCAGCCCGAGCACGAACGCCGAGATCGCGACGATGATGAACAGCAGCAGGTCGTGCAGCGATTCGATCATGTCCATGACCGGGGAAGCAGCCGGCTGAAAGTTCAGCTGCCATGGCTGCGGCGCGCCGCGCACCACGGGCTCCTGCGCCGACACCGCGCCGGCGCACAGCAACGTCGCTGCGGCCATAAGTCGAGGCCAAATCACGGGCATGCAGCGCCTCTCACGCTTGCGTCGCCGCCGAACCGCGGCAGGTTGCGGTGCCAGGGGAGACTATAGGCCGGCCGGCCGGGATGTCATGGCCGAACTTACGGGCGCATTTTGAGCCATCTAAGTGACAGATTGTCGCAAGCATAGCGCGCCGCGCGAGCGCTTCCCTCAATTCCCGTCACTCGGCTGCTGTCGTCCGCCCCACGGCCGCAGTATAGCCATCGGACGCGGCGTGACCAGGGGGGATGCGGGCCATGGAACCAGTGCGCTTTGGCGTGATCGGCACGGCCAAGATCGCCCGGCAGAAGGTGATCCCGGCGATGCAGCGGAGCGCGCATTGCCGCATCGTCGCGATCGCCTCGCGTGACCTGACGCGCGCCCAAGCGGCGGCGCAGGCGCTCGGCATACCGCGCGCGTACGGCTCCTACGCCGAGCTGCTGCGCGATCCCGAGATCGAGGCGGTCTACAATCCGCTGCCCAACCACCTGCACGTGCCGCTCTCGATCGAGGCGGCCGCGGCCGGCAAGCACGTGCTGTGCGAGAAGCCGATCGCGCTCACCGCCGAGGAGGCCGAGCGCCTGGTCGCGGCGCGCGACCGTGCCGGCGTGCTGATCCAGGAGGCGGTCATGGCCCGCAGCCATCCGCAGTGGCTGCGGGCGCGCGCGCTGGTACAGGACGGCCGGATCGGCGCCCTGCGCGTGGTCCAGGGCAGCTTCAGCTACATGAACGTCGACCCGGCGAACGTGCGCAACCAGGCCGGGATCGGCGGCGGCGGCCTGTACGACATCGGCTATTATCCGATCCTCGCCTCACGTTTTCTGTTCGCGGCGGAGCCGACCCGCGTGGCGAGCCAGATCGAGTACGACCCGGACTTCAAGACCGACCGGCTGGCGAGCGTCCTCCTCCAGTTCCCGACCGGCCAGGCGCTGTTCTGCTGCTCGACCCAGCTCGTGCCCTACCAGCGCATGCAGATCCTCGGCACCGCGGGCCGGATCGAGATCGAGATCCCGTTCAACGCGCCGCCCGACCGGCCGTGCCGGATCTTCGTCGACGACGGCTCCGGGCTCGGCGACGCCTCGGCCCGGATCGAGACCTTCGCCGTGGTCGACCAGTACACCCTTCAGGGCGATCTGTTCGCCCGCGCGATCCGCGAGGGCACGCCGCTCGCTTTCCCGCTCGAGGATGCGGTCGCCAACATGTGCGTGCTCGATGCCGTGTTCCGCGCCGGCAGGAGCGGCCGCTGGGAGGAGCTCTGAGCCGGCGACTGCCGGCTCCGCTCATTCAGGCGACAGCGTCCGGGTTGGTTGGCACGCCCGGCTCGACCAATAAGGTCGCCACTGTCCCGCCCACATCCTGGGTAAACACTTGCGATCCGGCAACGTTGGTCCCGCTGTCGGTCCAGCCGACGCCGGCATTGAGACTGTCCTCGGAATCGCCCAGCACCGTCAGCTCGTCGGTGTCCGAGACGTCCAGGACGTCTGATGCGGTGAGCATCGTCGTGCTCGCCTCACCCCCGCGCATGTCCACTATCTCGATGCCGCCGATGCCGCCTGCGAAGTTGGCCAGATCGAAGTCGCCCGCCTGAACGACGAGGGTGTCGATGCCGGTGCCGCCGGCCACCGCGGCGTCATTGGTATCCCAGATGATGCCATCGTTGCCCTCACCGCCATCGATGAAGTCCGTGTCCTCGCCGCCGTCGAGCCGGTCGTCGCCGCTGCGCCCCTCCATCTGGTCTGTGCCCGGACCCCCGAGCACCAAGTCATCGTCACTGCCGCCGATCACCCGGTCGTTGCCGAAGCCGCCATCGACCAGATCATCATCCTCGCCGCCCCGCAGGGTATCGTCGCCATCGCCGCCCAGGACCAGGTCGTTGCCTCTGCCACTTTGGACATCGAAGTCGTTCCCAGGTCCGGCATCGATGATGTCGTCGCCGTCGGCAGTGATGACGATGTCGTTGCCGCCGCCGGAGCTAACAGTGTCGTCGCCGCCAAAGGTATAGATCACGTCGTCGCCGCTACCAGTTGTGACGATGTCGTCGCCGCCGATCGAGTCGTCTGGAATAATATTGTCGGCGAACACAGTGTTGGCACCGTCGCCGGTGTGGATGGTGTCGTCGCCGAGCCCGGTCACGACCAAATCGCTATGCTCGCCGGTGATGATGTCATTGTCGCCGAGCAGTCGAACGAGGATTTCGCCATCCTTGCCTTCGAACGCCTTGTCGATGCCGGGCAGGGCAGAAAGATCCGATGGATCGAACAGGTCGGAAAGACCGACACCCGAGAGATCGGTAATAATGTCGCCGACCTTTGCCGCCGCATCCTCGACGGGGACTTCGGAGATGACCTCGCCGACCTGGCCAGCTGCATCTCCTATCGGGACGCCGGACACGACATCGCCGACGTTGCCCGCCGTGTCCTCCACCGGGATGTCGGAAATGACGTCGCCGACCTTGCCCGCCGCATCTCCCACCGGGACGTCGGACACGACATCGCCGACCTTGTCCGCTGCATCATCGACGGGAACCGCAGGGATTACGTCACCGACGTTGCCGGCTGCATCCTTGACCTTATCGAACAGGCCCATGGTGACTCACTCCCCCTGTGGCACGGCTGAGCCCTCGCCGTTTTTCTTGAGCGTTCTCCGGAACTTGAACGCCCCGGATCTGCTGCCAGCAGGTTAGTCCTGCCCGGCGGCCGATCAATGTCGTATCAAGCTTCCCTGAAGCCAGCGGCTTAAACCTGAAGTTGGACGGCCGCGGCCGCGATCCCGAATCCAGCGCGCCCCCGGCCGCTTGGCACGGACGACATCCGCTGTCTGACCTGCACGCACCAAGCGCAGCGTGACTCTCTGAACACGAAGGTGGCAAAACGGGGAGAGGCCCTGCTGCGCCTGGACCGTCCCTTGGCCCGCGCGTGGCGGTATTCAATCGACCGCGGCGCGCAACAGCGGTAGATTTTGTCCGCCGCCAATTTGCGGCGGCGCAGGCGGAGGGTGCCACGAATGGCCCCGCGCGCGGAACGCAGGCTCGCGGCGATTCTGGCCGCGGACGTGGTCGGCTACAGCCGGCTGGTCGGGCACGACGAAGCCG
>JBKPNX010000089.1:0-34982 GCA_046732855.1 Pseudomonadota bacterium | reverse complement strand
GTCGTCCCCGGAATGCGCGACTATGTGCCGGAAATCGACCACAGGCTGTCGTACGATCCGGCGCAAGCCAAGTCGCTGCTGGCCGAGGCCGGCTACGAGTTCGACTCACGCTTACGCCTCGACTGCCCGCAGACCCGTGAGTCTGTCTGTCGCAACCTGGCCAACCAGCTCGCAGACATCGGCATACGCGCCGAACTCGACGTGCTGACGCCCGATGCTTTCGGGCGAAGGCTGAACGACCGCAGCATCCAATCTGCGGTGCTCCGCTACACCAGCCTCTATACCTTCAGCGGGATGCGCCTGTTGCGACGTTTCTACAGTAAGGGTGGTGACATTGAAGGGTATAGCTACGAAAATCAAGGGTTCGATGCCCTGTTCGAGCAGATCGACCGCGCCGATGTCAGCTACGCCCAGGAGGGGCTGATGGAAGAAGGGTGGCGGATGATCCTGCACGACGACATCGCAATCGTGCCCCTCTTCCGAGAAGTGGTGGTGTGGGCAATGCGCGACAATCTCGATCTGCCGCTGAGCCGCATAAACCTCCCCTACTTTCGCGAGGCGCGACTTAACCCATCCCCGACTGGGCCGGGCCCGGCCCTCGCGGCTCCGGCAACGCCGACATGGCCAGCGAACCAGCCCACGACCACGCACTGACGCTCGGCGCTGGGCGACTTTACCCGAGGCGCCCCTGTTTTGCGCGCGCCGACGGGTCCGCTAGAATGACGGCCACGCTTAGGAGGATCGATGGCGAAGGTGCTCGAGCGATCGCTCTACCAGACCGACTACTACGCCTGGACCAAGCAGCAGGCGGCAGAGCTGCGCAAGCTCGCGGCGGCGCGTGTCAAAAGTAGCCTCGATCTGGCGAACCTGGCCGAGGAGGTGGAGAGCTTGGGCCGGAGCGATCTTGCGACCGTACGCAGCCAGTTGCGCCGCATCATAGAGCATCTTTTAAAGCTTGAGCATTCGCCGGCAGCCGAGCCGCGCTTTGGCTGGCGGGAGTCGGTCATCGAGGCGCGCGACGTGATTCCCGACGTGATCACGGCGACGCTGCGACGCGAGGTCGAGGCGGAACTCGCGAAGACCTACCAGCAGGGCCGGCGCAAAGCTGGGGCGGCACTGCTTAGACACGGCGAGCGCCAGGCCGCCAGTGCGTTGCCGGCGGACTGTCCGTATGACTTCGACCAGATCGTCGGCCATGACTGGTACCCGGCGAACCGCCACGGCATCGTCGACGACATCGCGGACGCCTGAGCGCGGGCGTCCCTAGTTGGCACCACGCCGGGCAGCGTCTCGAGCGCGGCGCCGGAGCGTGCGCCGGGCGCGGCGGCGCGCTGGGTCGTGGGCGTCGCGACCCTTCTGCAGGTTCTCCGACCACTGATCCAGGAGTGGGTCGTCATTGCGAGCGACCAAAGCGCGAAGCAATCCAGGAAAGCGTGATCATCTGGATCGCCACGACCGCTGCGCGGTCTCGAGATGACGATGCTGATGCGCCTTCAGGATCGGGCAGCCTTCGCGGCGCGAGCCGGACCGATTGCTGGCGCTGGCGCGCTTAGGGGATCGGCCAGGCTCGGCGCGCCAGCCGGGCCGATTGCTGGCGCTGGCGCCTCGCGGGATCGGGCGGGCTCCGGGTACGAGCCGGCGCGATTGCTGGCGCTGGCGCTTAGGGGATCGGGTAGGCTCGGCGCGCCAGCCGGTCCGGTGGCGCTGGCGCGGTTGCGGGATCGGGCAAACTCCCCCGCGCGCGAGCCGGAGCAAGGCACCGCACCTGCCGCGCCGTCGACGTGCGCCGCTCGCGCGTATCCGGCTGTGCCGCCGGCGATTTGGCCCCGGCCATGTCGCGCCTGCGGCAGAGCTGGTCGCGCGCACGAAAGTGGCCTACCATCGCCGTACTTACCTGAGGCTGACGTCAGTGCGCGGCTGACCTCGCCGAAGGCGGAGCCGAGGCGCTGGCGGAAGAGCCGAGCAGCCGATGGGCGCAGCTGGCGGAGCTGAGGTATGGCGGCGGACGACGATCTGGACCTGCGCTCGCTCGACGACGAGGAGCTGGTCAAGCAGATGCACGACGACCTCTACGACGGCCTCAAGGAAGAGGTCGCGGAGGGCGTGCGGATCCTGTTGGAGCGCGGCTGGCAGCCCTATGACGTGCTGACCGAGGCCCTGGTCGGCGGCATGACCATCGTCGGCATCGATTTTCGCGACGGTATCCTGTTCGTACCCGAGGTGCTGCTCGCGGCCAACGCCATGAAGGGCGGCATGGCGATCCTGCGGCCGCTGCTCGCCGAAACGGGCGCGCCGACCGTCGGCAAGATGGTGATCGGCACGGTCAAGGGCGACATCCACGACATCGGCAAGAATCTGGTCTCGATGATGATGGAGGGGGCCGGCTTCGACGTGGTCGACCTCGGCATCAACTGCGCGGTCGAGAAGTACCTGGACGCGCTCGAGCAGCACAAGCCGGACATTCTCGGCATGTCGGCCCTTCTGACCACGACCATGCCGTACATGAAAGTCGTGATCGACACGCTGAAGGAGAAGGGCATCCGCGACGATTACATCGTGCTGGTCGGCGGTGCGCCGCTGAACGAGGCGTTCGCCGAGGCGATCGGCGCCGATGCCTACTGTCGCGACGCTGCGGTCGCGGTCGAGACCGCCAAGACGTTCGTGGCGAGACGGCACAACCAGGCGCCGGCGCAGGTCGCTATCTGCGTCTGAGCAGCGCGCCGCCTGTCCATCCCATGGTCCCGCCCTCCCCGCCGCGTACGCTCCTGATCGCCTGCGGCGCGCTCGCGCGCGAGGTCCTCGCGCTGATCCGGCGCAACGGCTGGAGCCACATGAAGCTGAGCTGCCTGCCCGCGCATCTGCACAACGCGCCCCAGCGCATCCCCGAGGCGGTGCGCGCCAGAATCCGGAAGGCACGCCCGCATTATCAGCGCATCCTCGTGCTGTACGGCGACTGCGGCACCGGCGGCATGCTCGATGCGGTTCTGGCAGACGAAGGCGTCGAGCGGATACCCGGCCCACACTGCTATGCATTCTATAGCGGCGTCGAGGCTTTTCTTGCCCAGGCCGAGGCCGAGCCCGCCTGCTTCTATCTGACCGATTACCTGGCGCGCCACTTCGAGCGCCTGGTCATCCAAGGGCTCGGCTTGGATCGCCATCCCGAACTGCTGCCGCTCTACTTCGGCAACTACAGGAAGTTGGTCTATCTCGCCCAGGCGCCCGACCCGCAGCTCGAGCTCGAGGCCAAGGCGGCGGCGCTGCGCCTCGGCCTCCCCTACGAGCACCGGCCGACCGGCTATGGCGGCCTGCACGAATTCCTGAGACGCGCCAGCTGAGCGGGCCATGGCCGAGCTGATTGCGGTTTTCTGGCGCGACATCCCCGCGCAGGTGATCGTCAAGGCCGGGCGGCGCAGCGCCAAACGCCCGCTGTCGGAGCGCTTTCAGGAGGCGATCGACCGCGCCGCGATGCACGCCGGACTGCACGATACCGATGCCTATCTCGGCGAGTGGCGGCGGGTGGCTGCGGGCGACTGCGGCGACGAGCTGGAAGTCGAGGTCGCACGCGCCGCAGCCAGGCTGGAAGCCGATTATTCGGCGGAGCGCCTGCGCGATCTGGTCGCGAACGACGGCCTCGAACCTCAGGGCAAACTATGACCGACACGGTGGTCAGCTCCGCGATCAAGGAGGTCGTGATCGGCTTTGAGCGGCCATTCTGCATAATCGGCGAGCGGATCAATCCGACCGGACGCCAACGGCTGGCGGCGCAGATGGCGGCGGGCGACTACAGTCAGGTCGAGGCGGATGCGCTCTCGCAGGTCGCGGCCGGCGCGCACATGCTCGACGTCAACGCCGGCATCCCGCTCGCGGACGAGCCGCGCATCCTCGCCGAAACCGTGCAGCTGGTGCAATCGCTGGTCGACGTGCCGCTGTCGATCGATTCCTCGATCGTTGCCGCGCTCGAGGCGGGGCTCGCGGTCTACCGCGGCAAGCCGCTGGTCAACTCGGTCACCGGCGAAGACGAGCGGCTCGAGAGCGTGCTGCCGCTCGTGAAGAAATACGGCGCCGCGGTGGTCGCGATTTCCAACGATGAGACCGGCATCTCCGAGGATCCGGACGTGCGCTTCGAGGTGGCGCGGAAGATCGTCGGGCGCGCCCATGACCACGGCGTCCCCCGCAGCGACGTGGTGGTCGATCCACTGATCATGCCGGTCGGCGCGCTGGGCGACGCCGGGCGCGCCGCCTTTAACCTGATCCGCCGGCTGCGCGAGGAGCTAAAGGTCAACACCACCTGCGGCGCGTCCAACATCAGCTTCGGCCTGCCCAATCGGCACGCCCTGAATGCGACCTTCCTCTCCATGGCGATCGGCGCCGGCATGACCTCGGCGATCATGAACCCGTTGCACGCCGAGGAGACCGGTGCGATCCATGCCGCTGACGTGCTGATGGGCCATGATCCCGATTGCCGGCGCTGGCTGAAGGCGTATCGCGAGCCGAGCGCCGCGGGCGACCAGCGGCGCGAGCGCCGCCGCCGACGGGCGTGAGCTTGCGTTTCTGCCCGCCCAGCGCCACCTTGGCAGCAGATCCAGCTCGGCGAGGCGCGACCGCGCAATGGCGCTGATTCTCGATTTTCTTTATGACGCCTTGAAAGTTGCCGGGGCTCCGGGGGAGCAAGCTCGGGCCGCGGCGCGGGATGTTGCCGGATGGGACAACCGACTCAACCGGATCGAGCGCGATATGGCGCTGCTCACATGGATGGTCGGTTTCGCGATCGCGATCCTGCTCGGACTATTCTGGATGCAGTGGCAGACCCTCGACCGACTGGCAGCGCTCGAGGTTCGCGTTGCGAATCTGGAAACCGGTCTCGCGCGCCTGGACGATCGACTAGGCAAAGTCGAGAGCCGGCTGATCGGGGTCGAAGACCGCCTCACAGGATTCGAGGGTAGTGCCGGAAGCCCGCGCTCGCAGCCTTAACGTTCACAATCGATGCTCTGAGGGCGAGCGGCACGGCATAAGGGCTACCTTGGAACGCTCGAATTGACCGAGACTCCTCTCGTCGTGTTCACGCCGTCCGGACGGCGCGGGCGCTTTGCGCGCGGCACGCCCCTGCTCCAGGCGGCGCGCGAGCTCGGCGTCGACATCGATTCGGTGTGCGGCGGCCGGGCGCTGTGCGGCCGCTGCCAGATCACCCTGTCCGAGGGCGAGTTCGCCAAGCACGGCATCAGCTCGCGCGCCACGCACATCTCCCCGTCGAGCCCGACCGAGGAGCGCTACCGCGCGCGCAACAGCAAGATGCCGCCGGACCGTCGCCTGGCCTGCCAGACGCAGCTGCTCGGCGACGTCGTGGTCGACGTGCCGCCCGACAGCCAGGTGCACAAGCAGGTGGTGAGGAAGCGCGCCGAGGTGCGCGCGATCGAGCTCGATCCGGTGGTGCGCCTGCACTACGTCGAGGTCGAGCCGCCCGACATGCACGCGCCGACCGGCGACCTGCAGCGGCTGCAGAAGGCGCTCGCCGAGCAGTGGCGCCTGGGCGAGCTGACCTGCGATCTGCGAAGCCTGCAGAGCCTGCAGAAGGCGCTCCGGCAGGGCGATTGGACGGTCACGGTCGCGGTCCATTCGAGCGATCGCATCATAGCGGTGTGGCCGAGCTTCCACGATCGCGCCTACGGCCTCGCGATCGACATCGGCTCGACCACGATCGCCGCCCACTTATGCGATCTGTCGAGCGGCGAGGTGCTCGCGTCATCCGGCCTGATGAACCCGCAGATCCGCTTTGGCGAGGATCTGATGAGCCGGGTGAGCTACGTCATGATGAACCCCGGCGGCGACGCCCTGATGACCCGCGCGGTGCGCGATGCGATCGGCGTCTTGATCGACCAGGTGGCAGCCGCGGCCCGGGTCGACGCGCGCGAGATCGTCGAGCTGACCTTCGTCGGCAATCCGATCATGCATCACCTGCTGCTCGGCATCGACCCGACCGAGCTCGGCGGCGCGCCGTTCGCGCTCGCCACCGACGAGGCGATGACGCTCTGGGCGAGCGAGCTCGACCTCGTTTCGGTCCACCCCAACGCGCGCGTTTACGTGCTGCCGTGCATCGCCGGGCACGTCGGCGCGGACACCGCGGGCGTGATCCTGTCCGAGACCCCTCACCTCTTCGACGAGGTCATGCTGGTGGTCGACATCGGCACCAACGCCGAGATCGTGGTCGGCAATCGGCAGCGCCTGCTCGCCGCCTCGTCGCCCACCGGACCGGCGTTGGAGGGCGCCCAGATCAGCTGCGGCCAGCGTGCCGCGCCGGGCGCGATCGAACGGGTGCAAATCGACCCCGCGACCCTCGAGCCGCGCTTCAAGGTGATCGGCTGCGAGCTGTGGTCGGATGCGCCCGGCTTCATCGAAGCCACGACGGGCATCGGGGTCACCGGCATCTGCGGCTCGGGCATCATCGAGGCGCTCGCCGAGATGTTTCTCGCCGGCATCATCAGGAGCGATGGCACGATCGATGGTGCGAAGGCGGCAAAGAGCCCGCGCATCCAGCCGGACGGCCGCACCTGGTCGTACCTGCTGCAGGGGGGCGAGCCGGAAATTCGGATCGTGCAGAACGACGTGCGCGCGATCCAGCTGGCCAAAGCTGCGCTCTACGCCGGCGCGCGGCTGCTCATGGATCATCTAGGGATCGACCGGGTCGCGCGAATCACGCTCGCGGGCGCCTTCGGCAGCCACATCGACCCCAAATACGCGATGGTCCTCGGCCTGATCCCGGACTGCGATCTGGCCAAGGTCAGCTCCGCCGGGAACGCCGCCGGCACCGGCGCCCGCATCGCGCTGCTCAACCGCGGCGCGCGCGCCGAGATCGAGCAGGTCGTTCGCCGGATCGAGAAGATCGAGACCGCGATTGAGCCGCGCTTCCAGGAGCACTTCGTCGCCGCGATGGCGCTGCCCCATGCGAGCGCGCCATATACCGAGCTGGCGAAGGTCGTGACCCTGCCGGGTCCAGCGAAGCACGATGGCGGACGCGCTGCCGAGCCCGCCCGCCGGCGCCGCCGGCGGTCCTGACACAGCGGCTGGCCGCGATCCGGCCGGTGCATAAGATCCCGATCGGGACCGCTCCCGACAGGTTGGCCTCGACAGCGGGACGAGCGCGCTCTTGAATGGGAGGCGAGGAGCTCGGCGGGTCCCGCGCCCTCCTGTTCGCGGAGTTCCGCGGCCCGGCAGGAAATGTCGGCGCTGGTGCGCGGCTGACCTAGGTGCCCCGGCGCGGCGCCTCGGTGCGAGCGACCTGCTGATCAAGGTGCCGCTCGCGCGAGCGGCAAAAGCCGATCGGGAGCGAGAGCGATGAACGAAGACGTTTTCAACATGAGCCTGAGGAAGTTCCTCAAGAAGGTGGGCGTGACCTCGCAGCGCGAGATCGAGAAGGCGGTGCGCAGCGCGCTCGACGCCGGCCGGCTCACGGGCAACGAAACGCTCGACGCCGAAGTCACGCTCAAAGTCGGCGGAGTCGAGCTGACCGAGAAGATCACCGGCAAGATCGAGCTGACTTGAGCGGCTCGACGCACGAGCACAATCTGATCCGGCCGCGCGGCGGGAGCTGCCAGGGACCCGCCGTGGCCATGCGCCGGGCCCGGGCGGAAGGCCCGGCAGCGGTGCCGGTGCGGTCGAGGACGGCAGGCGTTTGGCCCCTCGAACCCAGTGGGAGCAAGTCAGCGATGATGAGGCAATTGAGCCTGGAAGAATTGCAGGCGGGCCTGGGCGAGATCATGCTCTCGCCGCAGGATCCCGGAATCCTGAAGGCGATCGTGATCCGGCCGGAGACCGACGCGCGCATCTCCTTGCCGCGATGCGAGCTGAGCCCGGAAGGCGGCGTGCACGGCGACAACTGGGCCAAGGGCTGCTGGATGTCGCTGCCCGATGGTCGGCCGCATCCCGACGTGCAGGTGGCGATCATGAACGCGCGCGCCATCGCCCTGATCGCCCAGGAGGAGGCGCGTTGGCCGCTCGCCGGCAATCAACTGTTGATCGATCTGGATCTCAGCGACGACAATCTGCCGCCGGGCACGCGGCTGGCGGTCGGCTCGGCGCTGCTCGAGATCACGGCAGTGCCGCACAAGGGTTGCAAGAAATTCGCCGGACGCTTCGGGGTGGACGCCACGCGCTTCGTCAATTCCAAGGACGGCCTGCGGCTGCATCTGCGCGGCATCTACGCGAGGATCGTCGAGCGCGGGGTGGTCACCGTCGGCGATGCGGTCACGAAGGTGTAGCCGCCGGCATCTTTGCGGCTGTCGGCCGCACCGCGCGGCGCAAGCCGGAGCCGCCCAGCAGGACTGAATGCCATGCCGCCCGTTGCCATTCGCACTGCCGAACCAGCCGATGCCGCAACGATCGTCCGGCTGATCCGCGAGCTCGCCGTTTTTGAAAACCTCCTCGAGGAGGTCCGAATCACCGAGGCGGACGTGCTGCGCGACGGCTTCGGCGCGCGTCCATGCTTCGAGTGCCTGCTGGCCGAGGCGGGCGACGAGGCGGTGGGGTTCGCGATCCATCGGCCCCACTATTCCACCTTTGAAGGCCGTCCCGGACTGTTCGTGGAGGATCTGTTCGTTACCGAGCAGGCCCGCCGGCTGGGCATCGGGCGCTTGTTCATGGCGCGCCTCGCCGCGATCGCGCGCGAGCGCGGCTGCTCGCACATGAACCTCGCGGTGCTGCACTGGAACCCGGCGCGCGATTTCTACGAGCGGATCGGCTTTTCGCACCTCAAGGAGTGGCTGCCGTATGGGATCTCGGGACCCGCGCTCGCCCGCCTCGCCGATGAGGACCGTTCCTGACAGGTCGGCATCCGGTACGCCCGGACCCCACGGCTGAGCGCTGACGCCGGCAGCGGGGGCTGAATCGAATGGCCGGCAACTTTGCCGTGGCCGAGATCGACGTGTCGTCCCGACCGGGGCCCTTGTCACCGCCGGATTATCTGATCGACCTGGAAGCCCCACACACCGCGTCGGTTGACCTCGGCGATACGCTCCAGCGTCTGATACTCGAAGGGCGCTCCCGGTCCGGCGACCGCCAGACCCTGCTCGAGCAGCCAGGCGCCGAGATCGATCGGCGGCTCGGTGGACGAGTCGCCGTCGACATAGCAGACCGCGCTGATGCTGCCGTCCGACAAGGTGCCCTGCGGAAAGCAGCGCACGAAACCGCGAATTCTCGTCTTCAGCGCGCGCACCGGACGGTTACCGCATAGCGGCGGGTTGAAGTCGGTCCGGCAGTTCCGCAGAGTCGGTGGCATGTAGACCCCGAACAATCTAATGGTCTTGCCTCGGATGCGCAGCGAGCCATCGTCCTGAACGATCGCATAGCTCACGATCTCCGCCGCGACCGCAATCACGCTGAAGGCGAGCGTGCCGGCAACAAGAATGCCGAGCGAAAACCCTGCCACGATGGCGACGCGCAGCAGGGCGCCCGGCATCTGAGCGATCCGCCTCTCGGCGATCAAGCGCGCTCGATCGGTCATGATCCATCCAACCAGGGAAGCCATAGGACAATATGGTCATAGCGCACCCCGACGACACCCGCACGCTCCTTCGATCGAGGATTCCACGAAGGACAGTCGCGCGTCGCGCTGCGCCTGAGGGGCGTCCGCTGCGATAGCGATTTCTCACAAGAGTGGATGCACGCGCGAGGCATGAGGCGCGATTTGTGCAGGTGCCCGCTGCGCCGCCGCGTCGCCATCAGCTAATCGGCTTATGCGTTGTGAGCGCCGGTTCCGGGTCAGAAAACCCGTCCTAACGCCTCAGACGCTTTGCCAAGCGAGAGGCCGGACGACAATCACGGGGCGCACCGCCCCTCGTTGGATCGGTTCGGTGAGCGGAAGTTTATTCTGAGCTCACAATGGTCGACTTGGCTCGTTGGTGTCGATCGAGATCCATGCCTGAATTCGCCGCTAACCAGGTTGCAAACGCATTAGGCGTGAATTTGATTCCCTTCCTTCACACAATAGTGCTATAATCGACTTGAATGCACCAGGATCAAGTGTGCTAATCAACCATGGAGGGCGCTATGACCAGTGTACATTTGGCGCTGCTGCTGGCGGCCAGCTCGACTGTGGCACTGACCGCCGGAACAGCCCAGACCCAAGAGCCCGATCCCGCCGCAGTCGGGCAGCTGAGCCCGCTGATCCCCCTGCCGAAGGACGCGATTCACGCCGGCCTGTCTTGGACCGAGAAGTCCGGGCCAAAGATCTGTTTCGGCATGCGGCCGGCAGAGTACGTCGGCCACCATCTGGTGGACGAGAACGGCAGTCTGAAGGAGGAATTCGAACGCTTCGTCTATGGCGGCTTCCGCTTCAGCACCGGGCCGCACGGCCTAGACCAGAGCGTGGCCAATGGCGCCGTGGAGCGCGACAACTTCGTCTGCTGGGACCTGACTCATCCCGACGCTTTCAAGGACACTGGTAAGTTCAGCATCCTCGACGCCAACGGCCAGCCACTGGTTACCAAGGCGGACATTGCCCTCACCGAAGCCGCGATCTCGGACGCCGGCGACTCGAAGGGGCTGGACTACAACATCTTCTGCTCGGGCAACGTGGCGCTTGCGGATGGCCGCTGGGCGTTCATCGGCGGCCACGACAAGGGCGGCAACAACGGCATCGCCAAGATCAATATCTTCGATCCGGCGAGCGAAACCTGGGTCGACCGCGGCATGCCGCCGGTCAAGGAAGACTTTCTCGCGGATCCCGAGGGCCAGAACCCCGAGCAGCACGCCGATGCCCGGAACGAGGACAATACCGACCCGGAGCATCCCTCCGATATGAAGTATCAGCGCTGGTATCCGAGCGCCGTCGTTCTGCCCGACAAGAAGGTCCTTATCCTCAACGGCACCGATCAGGATACCAGCCTCGGCCCGCCCGCCGACAACCAGCCGTGCAGCTCTCCGGAGGACAATACGCCCTGCTCCAAGGTGCGCCAGAAAGTGCCCGAGGTGTATGATCCCAAGGCCGACGAGACCATTGCGCTCGAGAACGCGCAAAAGCTGCAACCGATGTATGCGCGCTCCTACGTTGTCCAGACCGGGCGCGAGTGGGACGACTGGAAGGTTGCCTCGGTCGGGGAAGCCGACCCGAACTTTCTGCCTACGCTGCAGACCATCGCCGGGTTCGATCCCTGGTACTACACCGGCGACACATACCTGCTCGATGTCGATGCGGCTGTGGAAGACGAAGCGCGTGACGTGCCGGCGGAGAACCACTGGGAATTCGTGGCGAGGGCGCAGATCGCCCATGATAGCGGCGCCGGCGTCCAGCTCTGGGAGACCGGTGAGGACGGCTGGGCAGTTTCCCAGAAGGTAGCGCTATTCGGCGGCAGTTGCGGGGAAGTGCCCGAGGACGAAGCCGGCCAGCCGCGGTTCGCTTGCGATCAGGCGACGGTCGAGATGATCGACTTCGAAGCCGAGACCCCGAGCTGGCAACTCCAGCAGCCGCTGGTTCAGCCTGCTTCCCAGAACAACGCCGTGGTCCTGCCGACCGGCAAGGTGGTGATCGTCGGCGGCTCGATGGGTGCCCGCGACACCGAGATCAACTCGTTCACGCTACAGCTGTTCGATCCCGAGGACGGCAGCGTCCGGCGGCTGCTCGAAACCAAGGTGCCGCGGCACGATCATTCCACCGTGGCGCTGCTGGCCGACGGGTCGGTCCTGATCCTCGGCGGGAATGCGACCGATCTGGCGCTCGCGGTCAATCCCCAGGCTACTCGCGCGGGAGTGCCGAACGCGCAGATCTACAAGCCGCCCTACTTCTTCGGCGGGGAGCGGCCGGCGATCGAGGAGGTGCCCGACCAGCTGCAGTACGGCAAGAGCTTCCTCGTCAGCATCGCGGACGACGGCGCGCAGGAGGTCGGGTCGGTCGTGCTCCAGCGCATGGGCCCTGTCACCCATAACTGGGACTGGGGCAACCGCCACGTGAAGCTTTGGTTCGAGCAGGACGAGGAGCGGCTGAAGGTGAGCTCACCCGCCGCGCCCGGTCTGGCGGTGCCCGGCTACTATCTCCTGTTCGTGGTGAGCAAGGACGGCGTGCCAAGCCATGCCCGGGTCGTGCATCTCGACTATCGGGGGCAGGACCGTGCCGCGAACGACGGTGACCGCGAGGCCGACATGGCCATGCGCTGAGAGCCGGTTGCGAAACGGCGGGTCGCAAGAGCGGAACTGGTACGGGCGAAGCCCAGCACCGCCTTTGAGGCGAACATGACGGAGGCGGGGCGATCCTTCCAGGGACCGCCCCGCTCTTCTTTGTCGTCGAGGCGCAATCCCGCGCCGCCTTACATCGCGGCCTTGGGACTTGCTTCACACCGGTCGTGGTCTCCTCGAAAACGAGTTCTGCGAGGAGACGCCCGCCGGTAAACGAGCTGATCAACGTCAGCCGGCCCTGTCCGGCAAAGCCCCACGGGTCCAGGCGTAAATCAGGAACGGCTGCTCGCGGCTGGGATCGAGCTCGATCACCGCCTGGCGCATGAAGTTACCGCCGCCGCTTGTGCGCCCAAGCGCGCGAATGGTGAACACGAGGTCGCGCGAAGGGACGATGTAACTCTCGAATTCCGCAAGCAGCTGCTGGTCTTCGATCACGTTCAACGGGTCGACCTCGCGACCGGCCGCCAGCAGCGCCTCGACGACCGGTGGCGTGATGCCCGGCAGCGCTTCGAGCACGGGGCGGGGCGCCCGCGTGAGGTCGATCCCCTCCGAACCGGAATAGACCGTGACATAGGGCCGAACCCGCTCGTACAGGCTCTGCGTCATGCCGAGCACGCGCAGGAGCTCGCTTTCGTTGGCGAACGGCCGGTCGGCGGCGCCCTGCAGGAGGCCCGCCGCGAAATAGGCCTCGTCCTCGGCGCCGAGCGGCTCGGTTTCGCTGTCCTCGTCGCGGAAGTCGACGATGCGATCACCCAGTCGCCGCGCGTCCTCCTCGGGCAGCCCGAGCGCCAGGAACAGGCCGCTCATCAGCTGCGCCTGCGCGCCGTTCAGGTCGACCTTGCCGTCCTCGTCCTCGACCCAGACCTGCACGTCGCCTTCTCCGAGCGAGAAAGCGTGGACGCTGTCGCGAGCCCGCCAAGCGGTCGCGGGCTCGGGATCCAGGAGCTTGAAGACTGCCCGGTGGACCCCGGCATCCGCGAGCGCCTCGGCCTTGGCGTTCTCTTCCTGATTGTGGGCGAGGCGCGTTTCCGTGCGGGTGCTCGAGGCGAAGCTCGCAGCCATGACCGCGAGCAGCCCCGTGATCCAGAGCACGGAGATCAGGGCAATGCCGCGGTTTCCGCGCTTGGCCATCGGCGAATCAGGGCAGCCTGCCGGGCGGTAAAATGCCCGTCAGCCGACGGCGCAGCTCATCGGTCACGGCCTGCGCCCGTTCCGCACTGTCGATCACGCGCGGCGTGAGCAGCACGAGCAGCTCGGTCCGGTCGTTGGTGTTATTTCTGGTGCTGAACAGGACGCCAAGGATCGGAATGGACGACAGGATCGGCACGCCGCTGCGGCTGCGGTTGCGGTTGTCGGTGATCAGTCCTCCAAGCGCAATGGTTTGTCCGCTCTGCACCGCCACGGTGCTGCTGACCAGGCGCTGACTGATCGTCGGCGTCGCCAGCTCCGACTGGGTCACCGTTTCGGCCCTGACGACGTTACTCACCTCCTGCTGGATCTCGAGGATCACGAGGCCGCCGGCATTGACCCGCGGCGTGACCGTCAGGATCACGCCAGTGTCGCGAAGCTCGATCGAGTTGACGATCGTGTTGACATCGCCGGTGATCGGAGTCGCCTGCTGGACGGTGATCGGCACCTGGTCGCCGACCTGCAGCCGGGCGGTCTGATTGTCCAGAACCAGGAGCTGAGGTGACGAGATCACGTTCACGTCAGATACTTGCTCGAGCGCGTTTAGAACCACCCGCACATCGGCATTGGAGAATATCGCGGAGAAGCCCGGGAAGACTCCTTGCACGGGGGTGTTGACGTTCGGCTGCTGGGAGAAAGTCGCCTCGAAGTCGCCGGATCGGAAGAACCATTCCACGCCGTAGCGCAGCTGGTTGGACAGTGTGACCTCCGCGACCGTGGCCTCGATCAGCACCTGGAGCGGCAGGGTGTCGAGCCGGTCGATCGCGTCCCGGATCTTGCGGTAATCCTCAGGCAGGGCGCGGATCACGAGCGAGTTGGTGGAATCGTCGGCGATGATCCGGGTCTCGGGCTGCCCCTCCTCTTCTGGTTGTTGGGCACCGAAGGCGGTCGTCGTTGGCGCAAGCGGCGCGGCGACGGACGGTGTGGGCTGGGCCACGCGAGGCCGCGTGCCCGTTTCGGTCCCCTCCGGCGAAGTCTGCTCCCCCGTCGTGCCAAGCTCGAAGCCCGATTGCAGTTGCGTAGCCTCCTGGCCGGGCGCGAGCAGACTGGTTCCGCTGACGGTCGCGGCCTGGGCACCGAAGATGCCGCTGAGCACCTCGGCCAGGTTGGCCGCGCGTGAGTTCTGCACTGGATACACGTAGATCTGCGGCTCCTCGGCATCGCTCGTCCGATCGAGCCGCTGGACCCAGACCTCGGCCTGCTCGAGGTAGCTGGGCTGAGACGACACCACGAGGACCGAATTCAGGCGCTCGATCGGCACCACCCTGACCACACCGGCAAGCGGTCCCCCCTCGGTGCCGCCGAAGATCTGATCCAATTCCGTCGCCAGATCGGATGCCGCGGCGTTCTCCAGCGGGAACAACCCGAACGACATGCCGCGCATCCAGTCGACGTCGAAGATCGAAACCAAATCCCGCAGCGACGCGAGTTGGTTCGACGATCCCGCCAGCAGCAGGAGGTTGCGGGCCGCGTCGACCCGAATCGCGCCGCCAGGAGGGCTGAACGGCTCCAGCACGGGGCCGAGTTCGGTCGCCGAGACGAAACGCAGCGGCACCACCTGCACGCCGAAACCAGGCGATCCGGCACTGGGCAGCGGTTCCACGTCGGCCATCGCGCCCGCCGAGATCGCCTGATCGATCGGCACAACCTTGAACAGATCGCCGGTCTGCACCAGCGCCGCCCCATTCATGCGCAGTACCGCATCGAGCACCGGCACGAGATCCTGGGGCGGCAGGGCTCGGGTCGTTTGGACCGTGATCCGGCCGCCGATCGACGGATCGATGACGTAGTTGGCGTGGAGCGCGGACTCGAGCACCATGCGGACGACTTCGCGCACATCCGCATCGACCACGTTCAACATGATCCCGCCGCCCGGCTCGGTCGTCACCGTGGCCCGCGGACGCTCCAGGGGCGGGCTGAGAAATTTGCCGGTGCCGCGTTGGACGACCCGCTGCACGGGCTCGCCTTCCTCATGCGGCGGCAGGCTCAGCCCGGTCGGCGCGGGCCGCGTCGGCCCCGTCAGCGGCTCTGTTGCCGGGGGCGCAGCGGCCGGGCGGTCGTAGCCCGATTCAGGCCATGTATCGCAGCCGATCAGGCCCACTGCGACCAGCGCCATGACCAACGCCGGCACCGTCATAGTACCTAAGATCCGCGGGCGTGAGCAGCTACGACACGGAAATGGCACAGGAGGTTGCCGTCATCATGATCCTTCAATCGAGACCAGGACCGAACCTATCGAGCCGTCGCGAAGCTTTGGTCGGCGGGCAGTCCTGTCACCAAGAAGTACCGCCAGACTGGAAGGCAGTTGCTACCCGGGAACGCGAGGTACCAAGAAAACTCGAGCGCTGATCGTGCGCCGCGCGGCCTAATCAGAACTCGGCTCGACTTGTTCAACTTCACCGCCCTGGGTTGGGTCGGGCTCCTCCCCCTGATTTTGCGCCCGATCTGCAATGTCGGGCTTCTGTTCTTGTGTCTGAGCCTGATCGCCCGGCTGCGCGCTGTTCTCGGCGCGCCGGCGCTCGGCTTTCTTGGTCGGCTGGACCGCCTGGGCCAGATCGGCCCGCAGCGCCAGGATCTTGTCCTCGCCGTCCAGGCGCAGGCTGACCTGTTCGCGTTGGATCGCCTTCACCTCCCACCCGGCGACGGTATCGCCGGCATGGAACCAGCGGGCGATCTGGCCTTGCGGCTGCAGCAGGGCCGCCGCGCCGCGTTCGGTGAGAAGCGTGCCGACGAGTTCGATCGCGACGCTCTCGCCGGCGGGCTGTTCTTTCGCGGCCTCGCTCTCACCAGCGAACGGACGGCGCGACGCCGAGAACAGCGGGCGCGCCACGATCTCCGCGAACACGTGCCGGGGCGGCGGCTCGAACCCCTTGGGCTCAGGCGCGAACTCGGGCAACGGCGCAGCCGGACGAGCGGCGGTCACCTGCGGCGCGAGCGGCAGCAACAGCTCCAGGGCCACGCCGCCGGCGAGGCCCGTGCAGAGTAGAAACCAAATCCCCGTGCCCCAGCGCGTCGATCGCGGGCCCATTCTCAGCAGCCCTCTTGATGCGAGTCGCCGCCACGGCGGCCAGTATAGGCTCCCCGCAGCTCTTTGGAAGCCTCTTTAGACATCCGACCCAGCGCTCCCGGCACGGCGGAAAAGCTGCCGTCGAGCCGAGCTCAGGCCGGTTGCTCGCGCAGATAACCGAACAGCTCGAGGCTGACATCCAGGACGGGTTCCTGCTCCGGCTCCTCGCGGCGACGGCGGACCCGCTCCTGGCGGACGGTGACGTCGTCGATGATCAGGTACGGCTGCCCGGTCTCGAGCTCATAAAGTGTCGTCTCCAGACCCTCGATGGTCACGACGAAGCGGACGCGGAGCGTGGCGCGACGAAAACCGAGATCGCCCTCGAGCGGCGTCGCGGGCAGGATCTGGGTGCTGCGCAGCTCGCCGCCCGCCGCTTCCACCACCGACTTGACGCGATCCTGCAGCTGCGCGGCCGCGAGCGCATCGCTCGGTCCGGTCAGATAGCCCGCTGCCGAGCCGGCCCGCTTTTCCTGCTTGGCCAGGTGGTCGGCCAGCAGCGGACGCTGTTCGGCGAGCGCCTCGTAACGCTGGAGCAGCTCCTTGGCCTGCTCGATGCTCGTCTCACCGTCCCGATAGGCCATGATCAGCGGCGCGGCGATCAGTCGATAGGCCCCGAGCAGGGCGAGCCCGAGCAGCACGATCGCGAGCGTGCGGCTGAGCAGCGAGCCTGGCTGCAACATCAGCCGCCCTCCTTGGGGGCGAGCTCCACCGAGACGTGAAAGCGCTCCGCCCCGCTGCGTCGATCCTGGGTCACCGGCGAGCGGAACTGCGGCGCCTTGAACAGGGGAGACTGCTCGAGCACGGCGATCAGGTCGGATGCAGTGGCCGCGAATCCCTGCACCTCGACCGTCTGATCATGGATGTCGAACTGGGTGATGTATGCCTGATCCGGGATCAGCCGGGTCAACTCGTCGAGCACGCGCACGACCAACGGCTGCCGGCTCTTGTCGGCCTCCAGGAACTGCGCGCTCCTGGTCAGCTGCTCGAGGCGATCACGCATGGCGAGGCTCTCTTCGGCCTCGGTCCGCGCTGCAGCCACGTCGGCCTGGAGCTTCGCCACGGTCGCGCGCTGGCGCTGCAGCGGGATCGCGACCGCGGTCGCCGCGAGAAGCAGCGCGAGCAGCACCAGCGCCCGGCGCAGGCGACTGTCTCGCCTGCCATGGACGGGCTCGCCCGGCAGCAGGTTCAGCGCGCTCCCGCCCTCGGCGCCGACCGCGAGCTCGACCCTCGGCGGGATGACGCCGAAGGTTCGCGCGGTCTCGAGCACCCGCTCGAGTTCACGCTTGGGCGCCAGTTGCAGCTCGACCGACAGCCGACGGTTGCGGGCGTCGGTCCCGAGGACACGGTGCGCGAAGTAGACCTCATCCGCCCGAAATGGCGTCAGCCGATCCATTTCGAAGCGGAGCATCTGCTCCAGGTCGTCCTTCGCGGCCAGCGGCAGTTCCAGGATCTTGCGCAGACCGAGTTCGTCGCTCAGCCGCACCGTGACCGGTCGCCGCCGACGCTTTGCCTGCTTCAGCAACTGGCTCAAACGCTGGTCGTGATCGGGGGCATCGGTATCGACGCTGCCCAGCACGCGCTCGTTCTCGGCCGTGCGTTGCAGGACCACGGATTCATGACGTCCGAAGATCAGCACCGGGCCGCGGCGCTCGCGGCGGCCCGACTGGCGCAGCCGGCGCGGCATCAGGCCGCCCAGCTCCCCGAGCCACCAGCCGAAAAACCCCGCGATGCTGCTCCGGAGCAGAGCCAGCATGTTCGCCATGATCTCAAACCCGGTCTGCGCGTCGCCCGCGCCGCCTGGACACGGGCACGCACGATGCATCGGTCGCGCACCTGCGCGAAACCTAGCAACTTTGCAGCGCAGCGTCAGCGGCCGTGTGACTTGGAGGGTGGCTCCCCGCCCGGTCTCCGATCTTTGCGCCCAGCCGGCGCCGCGCCACACCGCGCACTCGCGACCATCCCCCTCCCGTCGCCGCCGGACGCGGCTCGAGCAGGCCCGTCCAGCTGATCCGGCGGCTTCGGCCGCTGACTAGAAGCCGAACGACGGCGCGCGGTCGAGCATGGGGCGGACGATCAGCTCCGGCCATTGGCGTTCATCGTTTTCAGCGAAGCGCACGCGTATCCGGATCAGCCGAGGCAGTTCCGGCTGGTTCTCCCAGCCCTGCCGCCACTCGGGCGGCTGCTCCGGGTTGTTGGTCCCGAAATAGGAAAGCTCCAGACCTTCGATGTTCTCGACCAGCACGCGTTCCTCCGGCTCGACCTCGGCCACCGTCTGATCGTACAGGTCGTACGGCCGCCACCGCAGGACCAAATCCCCGCCGCCGTTGGCCTGCCCGGAATCCGCCAGCACCAAGTCCATGAGATACAAACCAGCGCCGAGATTCTCCGGCAGCACGCCGGCAAAGCGCACCGCCTGTGTCGTGCCGAGGAACAGTGGCGAGAAGTTGCCTCGTTGGGCCGCCTCCGGCGCCAGTGCCTCGAGAGGTAGCACCTCGGCGAGACGCTGCCGGACGAAGTCCTGCACGATCTGAATCCTGGTGCTGGCATCGAGCCGCGCGTCAGCCGTTTCCCAGACCCGCGCGCCGAGCCGAAGCCCGCCGAACAGGGCCGCCATCAACAGGCCGAGCAGCGTGATCGCGGCCAAAAGCTCGAGCAGCGTGAAGCCATGCTCTGCCTGCAGCCCGCGACGACTGGTCATTCCGATGGCAGGCCGGTGCGCAGCGTCGTGAGCGTCAACTGCTCGGCCGGGTTGGGACCCCAGGCCACGGTCACCTGCACCTGGTAGGTCGCAAGGCTCTGCTGCTCATTGGGCTGCTCGATCAGCTCGACCTCGGTATGCCAGCGCATCCCGGTCTCCGTCTCACCGTCGGTCTGCCCGGGCCGCAGCGGCAGCTCGACCCCGACCCGCGCGAGCTCCGACTGGGCGAGCAAGGTCGCGGTAGTGAGCGATCGAGCCACACCCGACTGGCGGAGCCCGGTCTGGATGATCTGCGCCACCACGCCGAACGCCAGGGCAAAGATCACGAGCGCGACCAGAATCTCCAGCAGCGTGAAGCCGTCGTCGCTCGCGCGCTCATGATGGCGTGGCATGGCGAACTGAGACCAGGCCGGTCAGCCAGTCGACCACGACCTCGACATGTTGACCGTCAAGCGTGAGGCCGATCCGGCCGCCGGTCGCGCTGCCATCGGGAAAGAACCTGATCTGGCCGATCGTGTCGCCGATCGTTTCCGCGCGCGCCGTCTGGAACGTGACCTCGATGTTCCGGTTCATCTGCACCGGCGCGCGCTGACCGCCGATACGGAACAGACGCTGCTCGGTATTGAGGGCGAACAGCTGGTCCCGGTTCTGCATCATCGCATGGCTGCGCGCCTGACGCAGCGCATCCGCGATCTCCCGCGCGGTAACGTCCACGCCCAGCCCCGGCTGACCGCGCCCCATGAAGCCGGGCACCAGGGCGAGGACCAGCCCGATAATCGCAAGCACGACCAGCAGCTCCAGCAGGCTGAAACCGCGCTCGTTCATGGCTCACCAGCTGGTGACGTCCGCATCCTCGCCTTCGCCGCCTTCGGCCTGATCCGCGCCCAGCGAATAGAGGTCGTAATCGCCGTGCTCGCCCGGAAACTTGTAGACGTACATCTGGCCCCAGGGGTCGATCAGGGCATCGCGGCGCTTGACGTAGGGGCCGTTCCAGCGCGGCACGTCTCCGGGCGGCTCGAGCAGCGCCTCGAGCCCGTCCTTCTGGTCCGGATAGCTGCCGATCTCCAGGCGATAGAGGTCGAGAATCGAGGCGATGTTCTGCACCTGAGCCCTGGCCGCATCGGTCTTGGCGCGACCGAGGTATTTCAGCACCTGCGGCGCGGCGAACGCAGCGAGCAGGCCGAGGATGACCAGCACCACCAGGAGCTCGATCAGGGTGAACCCGGCTGCGCCGCCACTGCGACGATGAGCCATTCCTCCCAATGAACGCATGGCACTCCCTGAACGTGACCGTTTTGACCTGTCCGCGGCGGCGAACCCGCAGAGGTATCAGTATAGGTGCGAGGCCGCTACCGAGCGAGCCATCTGTGCTGGTCGACAGAGCGACACCGATTGCCAGCCACGGACCGTCACAGCGGCAGCTGGTAGGCCGACAGAATCGCGGCCAGCACGGCGCCGATGATCGACGCAATGACGATGCCGAGCCCGATCGTCAGCGCGGGCACCAAAAGCGTCATCAGCCGCTCGAGCGTGCTGCGCACCTCGCGATCGAAGATCTCGGCGATCTTCAGGAGCATCGCCTCGAGATGGCCGGACTTCTCGCCGACCGCGAGCAGGTGGATCGCGAGCTGCGGGAACCGGGCTGATCTGGCCAGCGGCTCGGCCAGTCCGCGACCCTCCTTGGTTGCGGTCGCGGTCTCGCTCAACGCATCGCGCAGGACCGCGTTCGCGAGCGTTTCCCGGGCGATCGAAAGCGCATTGAGCAGCGGCACGCCATTGGCCAGCAGGGTGCCGAGCGTCCGGGCCAGACGCGCCGTGTCGATCTTGACCAGCAGCCCGCCGAGCAGCGGCACGTGCAGCAGCCAGCGATCGATCCGGGCGCGGCTCTCCGGCATCCGGAACTGCCGGCGCACCAGCCAGATCGTGGCGAGCAGCGCGAGCAGCAGCAGCCACCAGTAGCGCTGGGCGGCATCACCGCCGGCGATCACCACGCGGGTCAGCAATGGCAGCTGGGCGCCGGCGCTTTCGAACAGCGGGGTGAACTGGGGGACGACGACGGTCAGCAGCACCCCGATCGACAGGCCGGACATGACCAGCAGGACGATCGGGTAGACCAGCGCCGAGCGCACCTGCTCGGCCATCTGCTCGGCCTGGTCGAGATACTGGGCGAGCCGGCCCAGCACGTCGTTCAGGCTGCCGCCTGCTTCACCGGCGCGGACGAGGCTGACATACGCACGCGAGAACACGCGCTCGTGCTGTTCGAGGGCGTCGGCGAGCGTGCTGCCGCCCTGGACCCGCTGCAGCAGATCGGTGACCAGGCGGCGCATCGCCTCATGCTCGGTCAGCTCGCCGAGCAGGCGCAGAGAATGGTCGACGGTCAAGCCGGCATCGAGCAGCGTGGACAGCTCGCGGGTCATGATCGCGAGCTCGCGCCGGCGCACGCGCCCGCTGCCCAGCACGGGCTGGCTGAGCCACTTGCGCAGGGTCGAGAGGCCGCCGCCGGCGCCGACCGGCTCCGCGGCGAGCGGCAAGTGGCCCTGGCCGCGCAGTTGCTCGACCACTGCGGCTTGGCTGTGCGCCTCGAGTTCCCCCTCGACGACCTCGCCGGTTCCGGTCACCGCGCGGAAATGAAAGCGCGCCATCAATCGACCTCGCGGGTGACCCGCAACACTTCCTCGATCGTGGTAACGCCGGTCTCAGCCTTGGCGATGCCGTCCTGAAACATCGGCTGCATGCCCGCGGCCACGGCGGCTCGTTGCAACTCGGTCGCCTCGGCGTGGTGCAGGATCTGGCGCCGGATCGGGTCCGACAGGACGAGCACCTCATTGATGCTGATCCGGCCGAAGTAGCCAGTGTCGTTGCATTTGGCACAGCCTGCCGGGCGCCAGAAGGTGATGTCGTCGCGCCCTTGCAGGCCAAGCTGCTCGAGCAATTCGGGCAGTGGTGCATAGGGCTCGAAACAGCCCCGACAAAGACGCCGGACCAGCCGCTGAGCGACGATCGCATTGAGCGTCGAGGTCAGTAGATAATCCTCGACCCCCATGTCGAGCAGCCGGGTCAGCGTGCTCGCGGCATTGTTGGTGTGCACCGTCGACAGCACGAGGTGACCGGTCAGCGCCGCCTGGATCGCGATCTGCGCGGTCTCCAGGTCACGGATCTCGCCGACCATGATGACGTCGGGATCGTGGCGCAGCATCGAGCGCAGGACCTGGGCGAACGACAGGCCGATCTGCGGCTTGATCTGCACCTGGTTGACGCCGTCGAGCTGGTATTCGATCGGGTCTTCGACCGCGAGCACCTTGCGGTCCGGCGTGTTGAGCTCGATCAACGAGGTGTAAAGCGTCGTGGTCTTGCCGCTGCCGGTCGGGCCGGTGACCAGGATGATGCCGTTCGGGCGGGTGAGCGCCTCGTGATAGGCGCTGAGCGCAGCGCCGTCGAAGCCGAGCGAGGTGAAGTCGAGCGCGACGCTGCCGCGATCGAGGATGCGCAACACCACCGCCTCGCCGTGCATGGTCGGCATCGTGGCGACACGCAGGTCGATGTCCTTGCCGCGCACCGCGAGCTTGATCCGGCCATCCTGCGGCAGGCGGCGCTCGGCGATGTTGAGGCGCGCCATGATCTTGATGCGGGAGATGACCGCGGCGCGCAGCTGCAGCGGCGGCGCTTCGACCTCGCGCAGCACGCCGTCGATGCGGTAGCGTACGCGCAGGTCCTGCTCGAGCGGCTCGATGTGGATGTCCGAGGCCCGGGACTCGACCGCCCGCGAGATCAGCCGGTTGACGATCCGCACCACTGGCGCCTCGCTCGCCAGATCGCGCAGGCGCTGGACATCGTCCTCGGCGCCGAGGTCGGCCTGCTCGTCGACCGCGCGGATGATCTCCCCGGTCGTGCCGCTGCGCCCGAGCAGACGCTCGAGCGCGGCCTCGATGTCCGCCGGCACGCCGACCCAGGGCAGCACCGGCTTGCCCGCGAACAGCTGCATCGCGCCGATCGTGTACCGATCGAGCGGATCGGCCATCGCCACGGTCAGGCCGTCTTCGGTATCGGCGAGCGGCACGATCCGCGCCTCTTTGAGGAAATTGACGCTGACCCGATCGCCGGGCAGGGGCAGATCCGGATAGTCGGCTTCGCTGGCGAGCGGCAGCTCGAGCAGCTGCGCCAGCGCCTCGGCGACCTCGCGCTCGGACACGAGGCCGAGCTTGGGCAAAAGCACGTGCAGGCGGTCATGGCTCGCCTCGCGGGCCCGCTGCGCACGGCCCAGCCCGGACCGGTCGAGGCGGCCGCTCTCGACCAGCAGCTGCTCGAGCGCTTCGTCGAGCGCCGCCGCATCCTGCGTCAGGCGCGTCAGCTCCTTTGTCGCCATGGACCTGTCACTGCATCAGCCGATGACCAATGGCCCGCACAGCCAAACCAGCCAGAACGCGAGCGCAAGATGCGGCCCGAAGGCAATCCGGCTGGTCCAGGCGAGCTTACCGCCGCCGAGCGCGGTGGCCAAGGCCAGGACGAGCGCGGATACCGCGGCGATCAGCACGACGCTCGGCAGCCCCTGCCAGCCGAGCCACGCGCCCGCCGCCGCCAGCAGCTTCGCGTCCCCTAGCCCGAGCCCTTCCCGGCGGCGCAGCCGGCGATAGACGCCCGCGATCAGGGCCAGGGACGCGAACCCGGCGAGCGCGCCTAGCGCGTGGCCGCCGAGCAGGCCGGGATCGATCGCCCACGCGACCGCGAGGCCGCTCGGGATGAGCGGCAGAGTCATGGTGTCGGGCAGGACGAATGCTCGCCAGTCGATCGCGGCCAGGGTGAGCAGGGTCCAGCCGAGGCCGAGGCTGGCCCAGAGCAGCCAGCCGGACAGCGCGGTCGCGGCCGAGAGCACCACCGCCAATGCAGCCAGCTCGATGCCCGGATGGAACCAGCCGAGCGCGGCTTGGCCGCAGCTGCACCGGCCGGCGCGCGCCAGATAGCTGACCAGTGGTATCAGATCGCGCGCCGTCAACGTCTCGCCACAGTGATCGCAGGTAGAGCGGCCGAACACGATCGATCGACCGGCCGGCAGCCGCTCGATCACGACGCCGAGAAAGCTGCCGACGAACGGAGCCACAATGATGGCGAGCGCAGGCCCGAGCTGCATGGCGTCAGTATAATCGCTCCGGAACGGCCGGTCCCGCCGCCCGACCGCCGCTGCACGACCCGCAGCAGGAACCCCACTGGAGCCGGATCAGAGGCGGTGGCGGCCGGCCAGGTGCGGCCGGCGAGCGACCGCCCCTAGCCGGACAGCGCGACCCCGAACGCCCGTTCGATGAACCAGATCGCGGCGACGATCGCAATGCCGCACGCCGGCAGCGGCGTGGCCCACCGCGGCCAGAGCACGTTGAGACGACGCAACGCCCAGATCATGGCAAAGAACAGCCCGACCAGCACCAGTTGGCCGACCTCCACCCCGAGATTGAAGCCCAGCAGCGCCAGCAGCAGGGTATCTCGCGGCAAGGCCAGATCGGCGAGCACGCTGGCGAAACCGAGCCCGTGGACCAGGCCGAAGCCGAACGCGATCAGCCAAAGGCGCCGGGCGACCATCGGACGGAGGTTGTTGAGCGCGGCGAACACGACCGAGGCGGCGATCGCCGATTCGACCAAACGCGTGGGAAAACTCAAAAGGCCAAGCGCCGCCAGGCTCAGCGTGATCGAGTGGGCCACGGTGAAGGACGTGACCACCTGCACGACCTCGATCCATGGCGGCACACGACGCTCGCCCGGTTCTTGCGGGCGCTGTCCTCGCCGCCGGGCGGCCGGCAGCAGGAGGCACAGCAGGAACAGAACGTGGTCGAGGCCGAGCCAGATGTGCCAGACACCCTCGCGCAGATAAGTCGCGAGCTGCTCGCCGAGATTTGAGCTGGCGGTACGCACGCGCCAGGTCCGCGCCTCGGGACTGAACACGCTCGTCTGGGTGATCTCGCCCGATTGGACCTGGCCGAGGCCGCGGTGCAGCGGGTCGAGGTCGAACAGAAAGCTGTACCTGATCTCCAGCGCCTCGATCGCAGCGGGACAGTCGCCGATGAACCGCAGCACCGCGTAAGCGCCATCGCTGTGCTGGTCGATCAGGTGCTCGATCGGCGAAGTCGCACACGTCGAGCCGGCGCTGGAAAGCTCGAGGCGGGCGAGCGCATAAGCGGCGATGTCGCCGTGTCTCGCCTTGACCTCGCCCCAGGTGAGCACGCCATCTCCGTCCCGGTCCAGCCCGATCGCGTGCTCCAGGTCGCGCAGCGCGATGTCCCAGCGCCCGATGACCTGCCGCTCGCTGATGACCAGGCTGAGATAGCTGTCGCTGGGCTTGTGCGCGCTGGCCGCCGACGCCAGCAGCATCGCCAGCGCGGTCAAGCCAATCATCAGCAGCCGGATCCTCATGACGTTTTCGCCAGCCGATCGACCAGCGCCTGGATCCCGACGTGCTCCAGGCCGGTGCGACCCAGCCAATCAAGCACCGGCTGAGCTGCCGCGGGCTCCTTCGCGGCTGCCGCCGATTCGAGCAGAATGCGCGCATCCGCGGGCTCGCGTTGCGTCGTCCAGTTCCGGCGCGCGAGCTCGAGCGCCTCGCCCGGCCGGTCGAGCAGATGCAGCGTGAACCGCGCTTCCTCGCGAAGATGGACGCTGTCGCCACGGCGGCGCGCCGCATCGAAGCGGTCCTGCAGCAGCGCGAGGTGATCGCCGAACGCCGCGGCGCCGAGCCGGCGCTCGGCCAGGGCCAGCCGGAGCAGCAAGGGATCGATCCGGCTTTCGTCATTTAGCAGCTCGATGACCTCGCCCGGCCGATCCCGATCGAGAAGAAAGTCGGCGTAGGCGCCCAGCAGATAAGGATCGCGCCGTTCGATCGACAACCCAGCGCGAAAGTGCTGCTCGGCCGCAGCGGCATCGCCCAGCTGCTCCGCAAGCTCGCCGAGGATGGTCTCCACCCAGACCGCGAGGCCAGGGTCGACGCGGGGCGACCGGCTCAGCTCGTCCTGGAGCAGGTCATAGCCGCCCTGCGCGCGGCCTGCCAGGCCATGGGCGCTCGCGATGCAGGCGGCTTCGACCAGGATCTCGACCCCGCCGGCCAGCTCGGCGCAGCTGTCCAGCGCCTCGGCCGGGCTGCCTTGGACCTCGAGGACCGTGGCTTTGGTCAGCAGCGCCTGCGGGTGCCGCGGCTGGCGCGCGAGGACACGCTCCAGATCGGCGAGCGCGGCAGCGAAGTTGTGGCGCCGCTGCTCGAGGGTCGCGCGCAGGACAAGAACCGGGATCGGCGGCTCGGCCAAACCCCACCACGGCGCCAGCGCCGCCTGCGCATACCCGTCGTAGCGCGGGTCGCCTTCGCTCCGCCCGAGCGCAATGTAGGCGGATGCCACTGAAAGCCCGCGGTTGAGGTTCGTAGGCTCTTCGGCAAGCTTCGCCCGTGCCACGGCGAGCGTACGCACCCGGGGGTCGCGCGCGGCGGGGATTCGCTCGAGGATCGCGGCGTCATCGTTCGGAACGTGCGGCTCGGCCGACCCCGCGACCGGCGCCACTGCCAGCAGCAGCCAGGTGAGCCCCAGGCGGGCGATCTTGATCACGGCTTCCAACCTCCCCTGTTCGCCGCTCCGGGGCCGGGTCAGCACGCGGGCTCGTTTGTCGTGACCGCGGCTGCCCCGGTACCCCGGGCGCTCGATCCGTGCTCAGTTGATCGGGCAGTCGATCGGGCCCGCCGTCGTGGCGCAGCCCTTTTCGCCAGGGTCGATGTGGCGGCTGTTGCGGCCGTCCTGCGCCGGCGCGACGTAGGGGAACGTGCCCTGCACCGGCGCATCGTTGACGTTGACCCCGTCGCCGAGATTGGTGTTCGGGAACATGTTGAAGTTGCCGCCGGCCAATACGCCGCCGACCACCACGCGCAGCACGACGTCGGTCACGTCGTCGAGCGGCCGCCGGCCGTTGGGGAATCCCGCCGAATCGCCGTCGAGCAGGCCAAGGCGGCTCGCGTTGCCGAACGGGGTGGGCGGCACGCCGACGTTCAGCCGGAGCAGATCGGCGACCGGGCCCGGGTCGGTGCCCATGGCCGCGATCGGCGGCGCGTAGGTGACGAGCGGCAGGAGGTCGCGGCGCGGCGGCGCCGGAATATCGAATGCTCCGCCAAAGGCCGCCTGCGTCACCCGCGCGATCAACGGGTCGAGCGCGAAGTCCGCGAACTGCGCGTCGTCCTCGGGTTTCGAGCGGCTCCAGAGGTCCTTGAAGCCGGTGCCGATGATCAGCTCGTTGAACAGAGGATTGCCCATGCGCTGCACCTGGACGAACTTGCCCTGGCCCTTAACGCGCCGCTTGGGCGCGCGCAGCTCGATGCCCCGCCGATAGGTCGCTCCGTAGGTGCCGACAGTGGCGTCCGGATCGTCCATGCTCGGCGTGTTGCCGTCGCGGGTCAGCAGCCTGATCGGCACCTGAAGCGCGATGGTGTTGACGTTGTAGCCAGAGACGTCGTCCGGCACGAAACGCAGCGCCGCCGCGTCCTGCGCGTCCGACAGCACCGCCGGTATGCCGGTCGAGCCGGGGCCGGGAATCACCCTGAAATTCAGCGAGTCGAACGCTGCACCGAGGTCGATGTAGAACGCATCGTCCGTCGTGCCGGCGAACACCCGCACCCCGTGGTCGAGATCGTAGATGCCCTGGCTCATCAGGCCAGCGTAGTCCGGCATGGTGCGCGGCCCGACATTGCTCGGCACCGCGAACAGGGGCCCGTCGCCGCTGAGCTGAGTCTCCTTATGGCCGCGAACCAGGGTGACCTTGTAGGTCTGGCGCAGACTCAGGCCCTCGGAACCCGGGCCGTCCAGCGCGGTGATTGCCGGCGGGATCAGCGGAGTTCCGGAAGCTACCGGCGGCGGGGAGTTCCCGGGCGCGGCGATGCCGTTGCCGGCGCCGATGAAGCCGACCGGCACGCCCGGTAGGCGGATCTCGGTCTGAAACCGAATCCGGAAGCTGATGTCGGGGCGGGCGTCCTGATCGTTGTCGACGTTGAGCTCGTAGAGCAGATTGTCGTCGAACGGGAAGTAGTTCGGCCCGTTGCCCGGCTCCAAGAGCGGGTCGACCGCCAGGATCATGGTCACCGTGTCGGGGGCGTCCGGGCTGACGAAGGCGTACCAGTCGGTGATGTCCGCGGTGCGGTCGATCGCGGTGACGGGCGCCTCCCGATGGCTGGCGGCGAGCGCATCGGCCAGCGGCAGCGCCAGGCAAGCGCCGAGCACAAGTGCGCGCCTCAGTGCTACTCCGGCGCGCCTCAGTGAATGTGTCATGTTGCGTTCCTCTGTTGACTAGTTCCGGCTGATCGGCCGGAAGCACCTGCGGTAGGGACTACGAGAGGGCGCGGCGGCTTGGATGCGCAGCCGATCGATTTATTTTCGGATCAGACCCGAGTGCGGCGGCAGAACTGGCTGATCCGCCATATTTTGGACGGATCACTTTCCCGCGATGATCGGGCACTGAGGCCTGCGGCACCCGGCTTCCAGCGGCGAGTCAAGCGCCGCGCCGCGGCTTGACAGGCTTGCGCCCCCTCGTGTTCGATGCCCACGGGCAGTCGCGGGCCAGGCCTCGAGCAGTCGACAGTGCGGGGGGAACCTTGGCGCCAAGCCCGGAGGCACTGCTGCAGGCCTGCGCCAGCGGCGATCGGAGGGCGCTGCAAAGCCTTTATGCAGCGACGGCGGCGCAACTTTTTGGCCTCGCGCTCAGTATAGTCCGTAGGCGAGATCTGGCGGAGGACATCGTGCAGGATGCCTTCATCCTGGCGTGGCGCCATGCCGGTAGCTTCGACTCCGGCCGCGGCACGGCGATGGCATGGCTTGCGCGCATCGTCCGCAACCAATGCTTCGACCTGATGCGGCGGCGCGGGCGCGAGGCGCCGCTCGACGATGCCATGATGCTGAGCTGGGAGGACCCGGCGCCGGGCCCGGCTGATCTGACCGCGCTCAGCCGGGATGCCCGACGGCTGAGGGACTGTCTCGAAGAGCTTGACCAGGGACCGCGCAAGAGCATGATCCTGGCCTATTATGAGGGGCTGACCTTCGCCGAGGTGTCCGGGCGCCTGGGCGCGCCGCTTGGCACGGTCAAGAGCTGGATCCGGCGGGGTCTGATCCAGCTCAAGGGCTGCATGGAACGATGAACTACGCCGATCCGGAGCTGCGCGACCGACTCGCGGCCGAATATGCGCTCGGTACGCTGCGGGGGGCCGCCCGGCGGCGGTTCGAGCGGCTGGTCGCCGACGACGCGCACCTGCGCGATCTGGCGGACGACTGGGAGGCGCGCCTCAACCTCCTCGCCGAGTCCACCCCGCCGGTGGCGCCGCCGGCGCACGTCTGGGCGGGGATCGCGGAGCGGATCTGGCCGACAGCGGCGCCGGTGCGCGACCAGCGGCTCGGTCGGCTATGGGAGAGTCTCGGGTTCTGGCGGGGCTTCAGTTTGGCAGCCGCCGGGGCGGCGGCGGCCTTGGCGGTCTATGTCGCGCTGCGCCCACCGGACCTCGGGCGGGAGCAGATCGCCGCCCTCGACCAGCGGCTCACCGGTATCGAGACCAAGCTCGCGGCCGCGGAAGCGACGCCGCGCGAGATCGGCGCGCTGACCGAGCGGCTCGCGCGCATCGAGGGCGCGACCCAGGGCTTGGCCGAGACCTCGGGCAAGTTTGCCACGCTTGGCGACCGGCTGGCCGGAATCGAAAGCCGGCTCGACGCGACCGTGCCGGTGCTGAGCCATGTGGCGGTGCTGATCGACAAATATGCGCGGCCGATGATGGTGGCCGATCTCGACGTCGCCGATGGCCGCCTCGTCTTGCGGCTCAAGATCAAGCCGCCGCGCGATTTCACCGACAAGACCCTGGAGGTCTGGTTGGTGCCATCCGACGGCGCGCCGCGCTCCCTGGGATTGTTGCCCAGCGCAGAGGGCGGCACCACGGTGGCTCTCAACCTGCCGCATGACCTCGCCGAAGCGTTGGCGACATCGAAGTTGGCGGTCAGCCTCGAGCCGTCCGGCGGCTCGACCACCGGGGCCCCGACCGGGCCGGTCCTGTTCTCGGGCGAGGTCATCCCGGTCGACCTCTGATCCGGCGCTCGACGACGGTCGGGCTCCTGCCGGTCAAGCTTCGCCGCCCTTGCACCACCATCCTGGAGCGGACCTTGACCGCTCGAGACAGACGACGAGCATAGGCGGATGTCACACGCCATCAACTCGCCCCATTCACCGGGGATCCAAATCGCTCCGCTGACGCCGGCCCGGTGGGGCGATCTGGAGACCGTGTTCGGCGGCGGGCGCGGCGCATGCGGCCACTGCTGGTGCATGTACTGGCGCATGCCGCGGCGCGAGTTCGAGGCGGCGCTCGGGGCCGGCACGCATCGGTTGTTCCGGGCCCGCGTCGAGGCAGGCCCGCCGCCCGGGCTGCTCGCCTATCGGGCCGAGGCCCCGGTCGGCTGGGTCCAGGTCGGCCCCCGCGCCGACGTGCCGGGCTGGAATGGCGCGGGTCGCCTCACGGCGCCCACGGCCGACGCTCCGGCCGACGACCCGCGCGTGTGGGGCGTCTCCTGCTTCGTGACCAGGGCGGGTTACCGCCGGCAAGGCATCGCGCGGGCGCTGCTCGCCGGCGCGGTCGATTGGGCGCGCCAGAACGGCGCCCGGGTGCTCGACGCCTGCCCGGTCGATCCCGGCGGCAACCGTCCGCCCATTTCGCTCTATCACGGGCTCGCCTCGACGTTCCGCCGCTCCGGCTTTCGCGAAGTCATACGGCGTCGCCCCGATCGGCCGCTGATGCGCCTCGAGTTCCGCAACACGACCAGGGTCCCAGACCCAGGCGCGTAGGCTGCTGACGGATGCAATGATTCCGCCGGCTCAGGTCCGGGCAAGGGCGGCAGCTTGGCCGAGAAGCGACCGGCCCGCCGCAGCGGGCCGGATAAGCGTGTCAGGAATCACCCGGTCAGGGATTGGCGATCGCATAGACCTTGCCCCTGTAGGGCGGGTTCTCCCGGTCGTCGACCGCCATCACGTACACGGTCTTGCCGTCGGGGCCGAAGGTGAGATTGGGCGCCGCCGCTGATGGCACCTCGAGCTTGCGCACGAGCTTGCCGTCGGTGGTGACCACGACGATGCGCCCGGCGCTGTACTGGCCGATATAGAGGTTGCCGTCCGGGCCGAGCTTGATCCCGTCCGGGTACGCGTCCGCGGGCTCGTCCAACGAGGTCAGCCGGACGAACAGCCGCCGGTCGGCGAGGCTGCCGTCCTCCTGCACCGCAAAGCTGATCACGCGCCCGGCCTCGGATTCGTTGACGTAAAGCAGCTTGCGGTCGGCCGAGAGTTGGATGCCGTTGGCGTAGTGCAGATCATCCGCGACCGGCGCGAGCGCGCCGTCGGCGCCGAGGTGGTAGACCTTGCCGACGATCGGGCCGCTCTCCCACGGCCCAGATGCGGTGACATAGGCGCCGCCGCGGCCATCCGAAGTTGCGTCGTTCGGGCCGACGAGAGGTGCCCCGGACGAGTCCTTGTCCCAGACCCGCTCCGTCTTCCCGTCGGCGCCGATCTGCACGAGGGCGCCGCTGTCGTAGCAGGTCACGAGCCAGCCGGCCGCGAACGGCATGACGGCGGACGGGCCGCAACCGTCCTGCGTCCACAGCGGCTGGTTGGCAGCGCCGTCCCACGTCGTGACCCGATTGCCGCCATATTCCGCGTAGTACAGCTTGCCGTCCGCAAAGAATGGGCCTTCGGGAAATTGCGCGTCGCCATTGATGACCTGAACCTCGCCCGCCCAGAGCCGAGCCGGCAGCACCGCCAGACAAAGGAACGCGAGCGCCGCACGGTGCATGATCTCCCTCCCCTGCAGCGTGGGCCGGTCGCTATGCCGTCCCGTTACTGGGTTGGTGTTTCGCGGTCATGAGCAGGGTCGAGGCGGCGGCGTGAGAGGCCCGGATCGCAGGGCGACATCGCTGGATCTCTTGCCCATCGATGGCAATCATAAAGCGACCCCGACTGTGTAATGTCACCCTATCGCTGAGAAAGGTCCCTTGACAAGGCGCGGTTTGTTGAGATCAGACCGCGTCTCACGCGACCAATCCGTCAGCTTCCTGCCAGAAAATGAGGCAAAACACGCTAAAACCAGAATCCGGGGCAGAATCTTGTTTACATGGAGATTATGCTTTCTTAACGTTTCGACTGGTGCGGCTCTCCGATAAATCGGAGTGTACAGGTGAGGAAACGCACAATGCGACAATCTGCCGCTGCTCGGGAGCGGAATATCTTGAGATAGCCGACAGGCTGTACTGTGCGGACCGGGCGCGGCTGCGATGCCGTGTTCGCCTTTAGTCCGAATGCACAGTCAAACGTGCAAATGCCTAAGGTGCCCGCCAGCGAGAACGGTTAGCTCGCCAAAGGAGGGGGAATATCGACTGACCAGAAAGTGTGGCAAAGAAGCGCAGATTAGCCAAGGCTAGAGTTCTGCTGAAAAGCCGCGCGCCTTTTGGCAGGAACGCGCAGTAAAACTTGGAAGGTACGTGGCGCCCCGGCGGCGTCATTGGGGGAGTTTGTTTCGACAGACGAGGCGGAGTTCTCGTCTGAACGTGGAGCTTCGGAGGAAACACAGATGAATGCTCGACGGATCTTACTGTGCGGGGCGGCGGTGGCCGCCGGCGCATTCGTACTCAGCTTCGGCGCGCCGCCAGCCTCGGCGCAGAACAGGGATGCGCTCATATTGCTTGGCAAGAACATCTTCTTCGACAAGCAGTTGTCCACGCCGCGTGGCAAGCAGGCGTGCGCCTCCTGCCATGATCCGAGGGTCGGCTGGACACTGCCGCTCGAGAACATCAACGAGACGACGGTCGGGGCGCCGGGTGCTCAGCCCGGAGCCTTGGGCGGCCGGAAGCCTCAGAACAACAGTTACGTCCAGGGCTTCCTCGGTGAGTACAGGCCCGGTCCCTTGGGACCCGCGACGACGGGCGGGGCCTTCTGGGACGGCCGCGCCGAGGGCTGCGGCAAACCCGGAGGCGCCACCGACGGTCCCGACTGCCAGGTGGGGGACGCGTTCACCGAGACGGTCACTCCGGACGACCTCCCGGCCGGCAGCCCTCACGTCGAGTTTCTCGGACCGGTGGCGGATCAGGCTTTGAATCCCACCGCCCGGCCCGGCGTCGAGCAGAACACCCGCGAGAAGAGTGACTGCCAGATCGTCAAGACGGCGAAGTACAAGGACCTCTACCAGCAGGCCTGGGGCGAGCCGATCGACTGCAATCAGCAGGGCGATCCCCCAGCCTACCACATCTCGTTCAAGCGGATTGCCGTGGCGGTCGCGGCGTGGCAGGGCTCGTCGGACGTCAACTCGTTCAGCTCGCCACGCGATGATTGCATCAGGCGGCCGGCGCAGTTTGACAACGACGCCACGCCGGGCAAGTTTCCATGCGCCAACCTGAGTCTCGAGGCGAACCGGGGGCACGATCTGTTTTTCACCCCCATTGCTCAGGGCGGCGCCGGCTGTTCGGCCTGTCACAATAACAAAGGCCCCGGCTCGGACGGCAACGAGCCGGACCAGCTCTACACCGACATGGCTTACCACAGCATCGCCCTGCCCTTTAATCGTGAGCTAAGTCGTGACGATGAGGACCCGGGTCTGTTTGCTCACCACGACCTTGACGGCAACGTCGCCGGCCTCGGGGACGAAGGTCTCTTCAAGACGCCGCCCCTGCGCAACGTCGGGAAGAATCAGCTCGGAATCACCAAGGCCTACATGCACAACGGCTACTTCAAGAACCTCGCCGACATCGTGCACTACTACAACACGCGCTTCGACGGCACGCCCCAAGACACCGTCAACCCGAATCCGCCGGACCAGCCGCAGAAGACCATTTGCGCAAACGACGAGGCGACGGCAGCGGAAGCGATCGGCGCCAATTGCTGGCCTGTGCCGGAGTTCCCCGGCACGACGGTGGTGCTGGGAGGTCTTTTGGGTAACTTGGGCCTGACCAAGTCACAGGAAACGGACATCGTCGAGTACCTCGAGACCCTCAGCGATGCAAAGACGCCTGTGGCGCCCAGCACGGTCAAGTGATCGTCGACCCGCCTCGCAGGCCCTGCTCCAGGGGAGGCCGGATCAGCCTCCCCGTCTTCTTTGGCACATCCGGACCCGCCAGGACCGCCTGCCGCCCCGGACGCGACGTGCCTGGATCGAGGGCGGGTGCGTGGCTAGACGCCGACCTCAGCGCACGAAGTCGACCTCGTGCAGCGCCGAGAGGCGCATTGCCTCCTCGACGTCGGTGAGGTCGTGGAGCGCATCGAACAGCTCCTTGAGCTTGCCCGCGGGCGACACCCAGAACAGCGCCCGGGTCGGCGCGGTCGTGTTGTTGTGATACGCGTGCGGCACGCCCATCGGCATGCGCACCAGATCGCCCGGCCGCGCCTGGACCTTGGCCTCGCCGAGCTGCAGGTCGAACGTGCCCTCCAGCATGTAGATGAACTCGTCCTGCCTCGGGTGGATGTGAAGCGGCACGAACGTGCCGGGCGGATCGAAGGTCTCGAAGCAGAAGCAGCTCGTGCCGTGCGCCTTCAGGAAATAGCGGTGGCCGAGCACGCTCCAGCTGACCGCGTCCTGACCTTCGCCGGCCGGCGTGATGCCCGGCGGCAGAACCGTCTCGACCATCGTTCCCTCCCTGTGGCTGATCGGCATGCAGCGGCCCGTTATACCATCGAGGCGGTCGACGGCCACACGCCAGGGCGACACATGCCCCGGATCTCGGATCGACGACGGCTTCGAGGCGCGAGCCTGGACCTCCGGCCTGAGCGCCTGCCGGCTCTCGATGCGCTTCGCTGAGAGCAGCCTCATTCGCCAGCTCGGCGCCGATCTCGATGGCGCCGCAGCCGCGGGTAATT